>JARIBG010000001.1 GCA_029257465.1 Arthrobacter sp.
CCGCGCGTGTACGCGTCGATGGTCCAGTCGATCTGCTCCGGCGAGAGCGTCCCGCGATCGCGCTTGGTACGGATGATGTCGACGGCGTCGAAGGCTTCGGTCATGAGAGGTCCTTGGTTCGGAAGGGATGGGGATGGTCGGAGTGCGCCCTGCGGCTCAGGAGAGCTCTCAGGCGAGGTGCTGCGGCCCGAAGGCATCGGGCAGCACCTCGTCCATGGTGCGGACGCCACTGACGGTCATGAGCACCATGTCGGGCGCCCTGAACTCGTACAGCAGCTGACGGCAGCGCCCGCACGGCATGAGGGTGTTGCCCTCGCCGTCCACGCAGCTGAAGGCCCTGATCCGTCCGCCACCGCTCATGGCGAGCGCGCTGACGAGGGCGCACTCGGCGCAGAGCGTGAGTCCGTAGGAGGCGTTCTCCACGTTGCACCCGGAGACGATCCGGCCGTCGTCGAGCAGTGCCGCCGCCCCCACGGGGAACTTCGAGTACGGCACGTAGGCGTGGGTCATCGCCTCCCTCGCCGTGGCGGCCAGGCGCTCCCACAGGGTGTCCTGGATGTCCTGCTCGCCGTGCGTCTCAGGCGTCGTCATGAGCGTTTCTCCTAACCCTTGATGTACGGGATGCCACTGGCCCCCGGCGCACGGGACCGGCCCACCAGACCGGCGACGGCGAAGACCGTGACCACGTACGGCAGCATCCGCAGGAACTGATCCGGTACGGGCGTGCCGAGCACGCTCAGCACGTTGGACAGATTCGTCGCGAAGCCGAAGAGCAGGGCCGCGAAGAACGCGCCGATCGGATTCCACCGGCCGAAGATGAGGGCCGCGAGGGCGATGTAGCCCTGCCCCGCCGTCATGTCCCGGCCGAAGCCGGACACGGCCACGAGCGTGAAGAAGGATCCGCCGACGCCGGCGACGACGCCCGCGAGGAGCACGTTCATGAACCGCATCCGGTTGACGTTGACGCCGAGCGTGTCCGCGGCCTTCGGGTGCTCGCCCACGGCCCGGGTCCGCAGCCCCCAGCGCGAGTGGTAGAGGGCCACGTAGACGACGGCGACCGCGATGTACATCAGGTAGCCCACGATGGTCTGCTCGAACAGGATGCGGCCGATCACCGGGATGTCCGCGAGGAAGGGGATCCTGATCGTCGGGAGTCGAGGAGGTGAGTTCCACCGCTGGGAGTCCTCGCTCAGCACCGCGGAGAAGAGGAAGCCCGTGAGCCCCGACACCAGGACGTTGAGCACCACGCCGACGATCACCTGGTTCACCAGATAGCGGATGCTGAAGATCGCCAGGACGAGCGAGACGAGCACGCCCGCGACGGCCGCGGCGAGGAGGCCGATGAACGCGCTGCCCGAGAGCGACCCGGCGACGGCCGCCGCGAACGCGCCGAACAACAGTTGCCCCTCGATCGCGATGTTGACCACTCCGGACCGTTCGCAGAGCACGCCGGAGAGGGAGCCGAAGATCAGCGGGACCGCCAGGGTCACGGATCCTGCGAGAAGCCCGTAGAGGGCCACGTCCGGAGTGCGCGCGCTGCCCACCACCCAGGTGAGGAAGGCGACGAGGAACAAGAGGGCGAACACCGCGAAGACCCAGGTGGGCGTCCCTACCCCTGATCGGGTGCGCAGGACGGCGACGACGGCGAGGGCGAGCATGATCAGTGCACAGACCCAGCCGACGACGGGCGCGGACACCACGATCGCCGGGAGAACGATGGCATCGTTCGCACCGGACAACCGGAACGTGACGTCGTTCCCCGGTGCTCCGAGCGCGAAGACGAGGAGGCTGACAAGGGCCACGACGCAGAGGATGATCGGGGTCCTCCAGCTGCGCACTCTCGTGGCACCGGCCCCGTTGCTCCCCAAGGTTGCTGCGGTGGTTGCTGTGCTCATGCTGCGGCTCCGGTCGAGGCTGGCGTGCGGGGCTTGCTGCCCTGGTTCTTGTTCCTGCCCTTGCCTGTGCCCCTGGCACCGGGTACCGGCAGGCGGAACAGGGAGCGGACCAGCGGGGGTGCTGCGATGAACAGGACGATCAGCGACTGCACCACGAGGACGATGTCGATGCTCGTCCCGGTGGAGGCCTGCATGGTGACTCCCCCGGCGCGGAAGGCACCGAAGAGGATGCCGGCCGCGAAGGTCCCCCACGGTGAGGACCTCCCGAGGAGCGCCACCGTGATGGCGTCGAAGCCGAAGCTCGCGGCGACACCCGAGGTCAGCACCTTCTCTGTCCCCGACACCTGTGCCACCCCGGCCAGACCGGCGAGGGCTCCGGCGATGGCCATCGCCAGGATGTACCCCTTGCTCACGCTGATGCCCGCCGTGCGCGCCGCGCTCGCGTTCGCTCCGACGGCCCGGAGTTCGAAGCCGACCGTGGACCGGTTGAGCAGCCACCAGACGAAGACGGTGGCCACCACCGCGACGACGAATCCCCAGTGGAGGCGGAACGCGGATCCCAGGAGCAGCGGGTAGACGGCGGTATCGTCGAGCTGCGGACTGATCGGGTTCGTCGATCCCGGGCGCTGGAAGGCCGGCGTGCTCAGGAAGTAGAGCACGAGATTCGTGGCGATGTAGTTGAACATGATGGTGAGGATCACCTCGTGGGCGCCGGTTCGCGCCTTGAGGAGACCCACGAGCCCTGCCCAGAGCGCACCACCCACCATGCCCGCGAGAACGACGAGCAGCAGATGCACCCCTGCGGGAAGGTGCAGCGTGAAGCCCACCCAGGCCGCGAAGGTCGCGCCGATGAGGATCTGGCCCTGCGCACCGATGTTGAACAGACCCGCCCGGAACGCCAGCGCCACACCCAGCCCGGCGCAGATCAGCGGTGTCGCCACGGTCAGCGTCTGGGTCAGCGGGTAGATGACGCTCGTGAAGGTCTCTCCCCTGACATTGATGACGGAGCCCTGGAACAGGGCGATATAGGCGTTGGACGCAGCGGACCACGCCGCCGACAGTGTGTCCAGTGGGCGGGTGAAGAAGTACGACGACGCACGTCCGACGTCGGGATCGGTCACCGCGATCAGGATGCCGCCGAGGATCAGGGACAGCACTACGGACAAGAAGGCGACCAGTGCACTGCCCGTCATGACCCGGTGCAGGAGCGACTCTTCAGCGGGCTCGGACCCGGACGCGGGAGGGTCCGTCGCAGCCGCCGGTGGAGGCGGGGTCTGACCGTCCGCGGTTTCGGCTGCGTTCTCCTTACGGATCTCGTCCTGCCGTGCGCTCTCCTTCGCCTCCTGATGAATCTGGTGGGCTCCGGACTTCGGTGGTACCTCGTTCTCGTCCTGGGGACTCACAGGTTTCCTCCTTGAACGTCGTGTGCCTGGGCCAGTGCCTCGTCGGCGGACATGCCGGCCATCATGAGGCCGAGGACATCGCGGGAGACCGTGCCGGGCATGATGCCCATGAGGCGCCCTCGGTACAGCACGGCGATGCGATCGGCGAGCTCCAGCACCTCGTCGAGCTCCGTGGAGACGATGATGACCGGCGTCCCTCCGTCGCGCTCGGCGATGATGCGCCGGTGCAGGAACTCGATGGATCCGACGTCGACGCCGCGCGTGGGCTGCGAGGCGATGAACAGTTTGAGCGGGCGCGAGAGCTCGCGCGCCATGACGACCTTCTGCTGATTGCCGCCCGAGAGTGTTCCGGCCGTGCTCGACGCCGACTGGGTCCGCACATCGAACTCGGCGATCTTCTCATCGGCGTTGGTGGCGATAGCGCTCGGGGACATGGACAGGCCCCTGGCGAACGGGGCGTCGTCGTAGCGGTTCAGGACGAGATTCTCGGCGACGGTGAAGCTACCCACGAGACCGTCGACGCTGCGGTCCTCGGGCACGAACCCGACGCCCGCGGAGATGATGTCCTTCACGCTGCGGCCCACGAGTTCGGCGCCACCGAGGGTGATCGAGCCGCTCACGTGCTCCTGCAGACCGAGGATCGCCTCGGTGAGCTCCGTCTGGCCGTTGCCCTGGACGCCGGCTACGGCGAGGATCTCGCCGTCGGCCACATCGAAGCTCAGGCCGTCCACCACGCGCTGGCCGGTCGCGGCCTGCACCACGAGGTCGCGGACCCGGAAGCTCACCTCGCCGGGCGTGGCCGGAGCCTTGTCGAGGCTCAGGTTGACCGATCTGCCGACCATGAGGGAGGCCAGCTCCGTGGTAGGTGCGCCCGGGTCGGCGGTGCCGACCACCTTCCCGCGGCGGATCACGGTGATGACATCGGAGACGGCCTTGACCTCGCGCAGCTTGTGGGAGATGAAGACGATCGACTTCCCGTCCTTCGTGAGCTGACCCATGATCCCGAGGAGTTCGTCGGTCTCCTTCGGGGTCAGCACCGCTGTTGGCTCGTCGAGGATCAGTACCTCGGCGTCGCGCACCAGCGCCTTGATGATCTCCACGCGCTGCTGCACGCCCACCGGGAGGTCCTCGACGACGGCGTCGGGATCGACGGCGAAGCCGTACTGGTCAGAGATCTCCCGGATGCGCTCGCGTGTCCGGGAGAGATTGAGCAGACCCCCGCCCCGCGTGGTCTCGTTGCCGAGGGCTACGTTCTCGGCAACGGTGAAGACCGGGACGAGCATGAAGTGCTGGTGCACCATGCCGATCCCTGCTGCCATGGCCTCACCGGGACCCTTGAACCTCACGCGCTCGCCATCGATGCGAATCTCACCCTCCGTCGGGTCGTACAGCCCGTAGAGCACATTCATGAGGGTGGACTTCCCGGCGCCGTTCTCCCCGAGCAGGCTGTGGACCTGCCCCGGTTCCACGACGAGATCGATGTGATCGTTGGCCACGAGGGTTCCGAAGCGCTTCGTGATGCCGATCAGTTCGAGTTTCACACCTCAACCAGCCTGTTCTGTCGTATTTCTGTCGTCTTGAGGAACTACCGCTGCCCTGAGGGCTCCCGGGGTGTGCACCGCTGTGGTATCGCCGATCCTGCGCGCAGCAACGCAGAACCGCCCCCGTCCTCGCGTGGTTCCTGCGGGGATAAAGGCGGTTCTGCGGGGATGACGGACTACTGGGGACTGGCGGCAGAATCGACCGTGATATCGCCGGCGATGATCTGCTCCTGCAGGTCGTCGAGCGTGGTCTGCAGCTCGGCCGGCACGTTGGCTTCCTGGTCGTGGAACGGTGCCAGGGCGACACCGCCGTTCTCCAGGGTGCCCACGTACGGGGTGTTGTCGAACTCGCCGTCGACGTCGGTGCTGATGACGTCCTCGACGGCGTCACCCATGAGCTTCATGACGGAGGTGAGAATGAACTCCTGACCCTTACCGGCCGTCTCGTAGCCGTCCGAGTCGACCCAGACCGCCTTGACGTCCTTGCCGCCGGCGTTGGCCTCGATGACGGCGTCGAGCGTGCCCGAACCCACCGGGCCGGCGACGGGCATGATGATGTCGGCACCCTCGTTGATGAAGTTCTGGGTATTGGTCTTGCCTGCTGCGGCATCCTCGAAGTTGCCCACGAAGGTGCCGTTCTGGCTCTCCTTGTCCCACCCGAGGAGCTCGACGTCGCCGTCGTTCTCCTCGTTGTAATAATTGACACCCTCGGCGAAACCGTCCATGAAGATGGTCACGGTGGGGATGTTGACCCCACCGTAGGTGGCCACCTTGCCCGTCTCACTCGTCGCGGCGGAGGCATAGCCGGCCAGGAAAGCGGCCTGGGCCGTGTCGTAGATGATCGGCTTGACGTTGGGCAGCTCGATCGAGTTGTCGTCGATGATCGCGAAGTTGGTCTCCGTGTTCGCCTCCGCGGCGGACTTGGTGGTGTCGGCGAGCAGGAACCCGACGGTGAGGACCATGTCGCACCCGCCCTGCACCATGGAGTCGACATTCGGGCCGAAGTCGGTCTCGGCCTGGGACTCGGCCTCCTTCGTCTCGATGCCGAGATCGGTCTTCGTCATCTGCAGGCCCTCGTAGCTGGACTGGTTGAACGAGCGATCGTCGAATCCGCCGGAGTCCGAGACGATGCAACCGAGATAGTCGGGATTCGCCTCGGCATCCGAGCTGCCGGAGGAATCCTCGGCGGGGGGTGCCCCGCACCCGGACAGGACGAGGGCCGATGCGCCGAGAACGGCGGCTGACAGGCCGGTTCCGCGCGAGAATCTGCGCAGTGAGTTCTTCAAAATGCCTCCAGGGAAAGATGTACGCCACGGGGACGGGTTCCAGTGAGTGTCCATCACGGGTCGCAGGGGACCCGAGGCTCTGTTGTCACCGAAGGTTGTCACTGAAGCTTGTCGTCATTGAGCTACGTCGTCATTGAGCTGCTGTGGCGCCACGACAGCGTCGATGCAGCATGTATGCCAACATCCTAAGGCTATGGTGACGCGGAACACGACATCGCTCGCCGCGTGCTGTGGATCGTTCAGGGTTCGTTATGAGCGCGAACCAGTCCGTCAGTGCCCGTTGCCGAGCAGTGCCTGGAGCGCTGCTGCCGCCATGACCCGGATACCGCACTCGATCGAGCGCTCGTCCGGTGCGTAGTCCCCGCGGTGCAGGTCGAACGTCTCCCCTCCGGGAGTACGCGTGCCGAGCCGCATCATGGCGCCGGGTACCTCCTGCGTCATCCAGGCGAAGTCCTCCCCTCCCATCGACTGGGGCGTCAGGACGACCGCCTTCGCGCCCAGCTCGGCGCGCGCCGCGGCCTCGAGCAGACCGGTCTCGGCCTCCTGGTTCACCACCGGGGGCACACCGCGGATGTGCTCGAGCTTCACCTCTACCCCGAAGGGCGCCGCGATCTCGCGTACGGTGCGATCGAGCAGCTCACCCGCGGATTCCCAGGCCTCGCCGTCCAGGCACCGGAGCGTACCGGACATGAAACCCTGGGCGGGGATCGCGTTGGGAGCGGACCCTGCGTGGATCTGGCCCCACACCACCGAGACGGCACTGCGTACGTCGATGCGCCGGGACAGCACGGCCGGGACGTTCACGGCGATGGAGGCGAGGGCGAAGACCAGATCCTCGGTCAGATGCGGGCGGGAGGTGTGGCCGCCGTGCCCCGTCAGTTCCACCCGGATGGTATCGGAAGCGGACGTGATGGCACCGATGCGCGTCCCCACGAGCCCGACGTCGATACGCGGATCGCAGTGCAGCGCCAGGATCCGCGGGAGACCGACCAGGATGCCCTGGGCAATCACGTCGATAGCGCCGCCCGGCATCATCTCCTCGGCGGGCTGGAAGATGATGCGGACGATTCCGGGCAGCGGATCGCCGGCGTCGAGTTCGGCGAGGACGAGGGCAACGCCCAGCATCACGGTGGTGTGGATGTCATGACCGCACGCGTGGGTGATGCCAGGGTTGAGAGAGGCATAGGCCAGATTCGTCTCCTCGGAGATCGGCAGGGCATCGATGTCCGCCCGCAGGCCCAGAAGCAGTGCCCCGCGCCCGATGTCGACGACGACCCCCGTTCCCTCGAGCCGCTGCGGGGCCAGACCTGCCCGCTCGAGCCGCTCCACGACGAGTTCCGTGGTCAGCTGTTCCCTGAAGGACAGCTCCGGGTGGCGGTGGAGCTCGCGGCGGATCTCCGTCAGTTCGCCGAGCAGCGGGTCCAGGACCACACCCACGCGTGAGGTCGAGGCGCTCTGGGCGTTGTACGTTTCCACCTCCTCAGCCTACCGACCGACGCCGCGCGCGATAGCACCCAGGCTCGCAGCCGCGTCGCCCGGTCTTTGTGGTGAGCAGAACCTGATGCTCGGCTACAGTACGTCGGTATCGCCGCTGGCCCGCAGCCGTTCCACGGCCTTCTTGACCTCCTGCGCGTGCTCCTTGGTGGTCACCAGCAGCGCGTCGGGGGTGTCCACGATGACGACGTCGTCGATCCCGATCAGGGCGATCACGCGCTTGGTGTCGGAGACGACGATCCCGGACGCGTGCTCCGAGAACACGCGGGCACCCTCCCCCATCACCGTCAGTTCACTGTTCTCCTCGGCCGGGTTGAGGCGTCCGATGGCGGCGAAGTCCCCGACGTCGTCCCAGTTGAACTCCCCTGGGATCATGGCGACGTCGCCCGCCGACGCCGCGGGTTCCGCCACTGCGTAGTCGATCGCGATCTTCGGCAGAGTGGGCCAGACACGGCGGGCCACCCGGACCCGCTGCGGGGTGTCCCAGGATGCGGCGATCTCCAGCAGACCGGCATGCAGTTCGGGCTCGTTCGCCGCGAGATGCTTGAGCATCAGGTCCACGGGCGCCACGAACATCCCGGCATTCCAGGAATAGGTGCCGCTGTCGATGTAGCCGTCGGCGACGGCCTGGGACGGCTTCTCCACGAACTCGATCACCGAGCGTGCCGTGGGCGCCCCCTGCACCGCGAGCCGCTCACCGGCACGGATGTAGCCGAAGCCCGTGGAGGGGTGCGTCGGCTTGATGCCGATCGTGACGATGTAGCCCTGCGCCGCGGTATGGACGGCTTCACGCACCGCGTCCTGGAACACCTCGACGGGGGAGATCACCTGATCAGCGGCGAACGATCCCATGATGATCTCCGGATCGCGCCGATGCAGGATTGCCGCGGCGAGCCCGATCGCGGCAGCGGAGTCCTTCGGCTCGGACTCCAGGACGAGGTCCAGGTCCTGGATCTCGGGAAGCTGCGCGAGGACCGCGCGCCGGTGCACCACGCCCGTCACCACCATGATCCGGCCCCCACTGAGCGGACGGAGCCGGTCGTAAGTGGCACGGATGAGCGTACTGCCGGACCCGGTGAGATCGTGCAGGAATTTCGGGGCCGCCGCACGCGAGAGCGGCCACAGGCGCGTGCCTGTACCTCCTGCGGGGATCACACCGTAAAAACGGTCCAGCACACTATCGGGGTTCCGGGCGGCCGCCCTCTCGGTACTCATCCTTCCCACGGTAACCGACGCGTACCGGAACAGAGCCCGATGCACGGCGCGATGCAGGGCCCGTACCACGGGTGTCTACAAGGTCACAGGTCAGGTCCACCTACCTTGAGCAGTAAATGTCGGCGGCCTAGATTATCGTTGTCACAAGAGTGCTGTCGCACCGGCGTAATCACTGCGTACCACGCGCGGACGCCCTCGCGATGCAGGGAGGTCATTTCGATGTCGAAGACACTGGTACCAGCAGGCACCCTCTACCGTGGCCGGGAAGGCCAATGGTCCTGGGTGGCCCACCGCATCACCGGGGTCGTGATCTTCTTCTTCCTCCTCGTACATGTGCTCGACACGTCCCTCGTGCGTGTCTCGCCCGAGGCGTACGACGCCGTGATCGCCTCGTACAAGAACCCGATCATGGGTCTGGGTGAACTCGGACTCGTCGCCGCGGTCGTGTTCCATGCGTTCAACGGGATCCGCGTCATCCTCGTGGACTTCTGGAAGAAGGGCCCGCGGTACCACCGCCAGATGCTGTGGAGCGTCGTCGGCCTGTGGGCAGTGGTCATGATCGCCTTCTCCATCCGCCATCTCATGCACGTCTTCGGAGGTTAGGACCCATGGCTACCCCAACTATCGAGAGTCCGCGCTCCGGTCGGACCACCCCCGGGTACTCCCGCTCGTCGACCTCCCGCGGCAACTTCGAGATGATCGCCTGGCTGTTCATGCGCCTGTCCGGCGCCCTCCTGGTCGTCCTGATCTTCACCCACCTCTGGGTCAACCTCATCAGCGGCGATGGCATCAGCGGCGTCGACTTCGGCTTCGTGGCCGGCAAGTGGGCCAGTCCCCTCTGGCAGATCTGGGATCTGACCATGCTGTGGCTGGCCATGCTGCACGGCACGAACGGTATCCGCGTGATCATCAACGACTACGCGGAGAAGAACAGCACCCGCATGTGGCTCAAGGGAGTGCTGTACACCTCCACCGTCGTGATCGTGGTCCTCGGAACCCTCGTGATCTTCACCTTCGATCCCTGCCCGGTGATCGACGGCGTCGCCCATGTAGCCGATTACTGCCCTGCTCTCTAGGCGGCTGCCGCACCACGGCAGCCGCGGGGCCGGGCACATCACGCCCGACCCGCATCACCACAGGTTTCAACAGAAAGAGCGACCAGCATGCAGGTCCACAAGTACGACGTCGTCATCGTCGGCGCAGGTGGCGCGGGAATGCGCGCCGCGATCGAGTCCGGGCAGCGCGCCCATACCGCCGTCCTGACGAAGCTCTACCCCACGCGGTCCCACACGGGGGCAGCCCAGGGTGGCATGTGCGCGGCCCTGGCGAATGTCGAGGAGGACAACTGGGAGTGGCACACGTTCGACACGGTCAAGGGCGGGGACTACCTCGTGGACCAGGACGCCGCGGAGGTCATGGCGAAGGAAGCCATCGAAGCCGTCCTCGACCTGGAGAAGATGGGCCTGCCCTTCAACCGCACGCCCGAGGGCCGCATCGACCAGCGGCGCTTCGGCGGGCACACCCGGGATCACGGTAAGGCACCCGTACGCCGGTCCTGCTACGCCGCCGACCGCACAGGTCACATGATCCTGCAGACGCTCTACCAGAACTGCGTGAAGCACAATGTGGAGTTCTACAACGAGTACTACGTGCTCGACCTGCTGGTGGTCGACCAGGAGGTCACCATCGACGGTGCGACGCGCCTCGAGAAGCGGGTCGCGGGCGTCGTGTCCTACGATCTCGCCTCGGGAGAGCTGCATGTCTTCCAGGCGAAGTCGATCGTCATCGCCTCGGGAGGTGTCGGCAAGGTCTACAAGACGACGTCGAACGCCCATACGCTCACCGGCGACGGCATGGGCATCGCGTTCCGGCGCGGCATCCCCCTCGAGGACATGGAGTTCTTCCAGTTCCACCCGACCGGTCTCGCCGGTCTCGGGATCCTGCTCTCGGAGGCAGCGCGCGGCGAGGGTGCCATTCTCCGCAACTCCGAGGGTGAACGTTTCATGGAGCGCTATGCCCCGACCATCAAGGATCTCGCCCCACGCGATATTGTGGCCCGCTCCATGGCGAACGAGGTGCGCGAGGGGCGCGGCGCCGGACCGAACAAGGACTACGTCCTGCTCGACCTGACGCACCTCGAACCGGCGCACATCGACGCGAAACTGCCCGACATCACGGAGTTCGCCCGCACCTACCTCGGCGTCGAGCCCTACACCGAGCCCGTGCCGGTCTTCCCCACCGCGCACTACGCGATGGGCGGGATCCCCACGAACATCTCGGCGGAGGTATTGGCCGACAACGACACCGTGGTCCCCGGGCTGTACGCGGCCGGGGAAGTGGCCTGTGTCTCGGTACACGGCTCGAACCGCCTCGGGACCAATTCGCTGCTGGACATCAACGTGTTCGGCAAGCGCGCCGGGATCGCCGCCGCCGAGTACTCGTTGACCGCTGACTTCGTCGAGATCCCCGAGAATCCCACGACGGAGACCGAAGAGCTGCTGAACCGGGCGCGTAGCTCGGAGGGCGGCGAGCGGGTCGCCGCGATCCGCAAGGAACTGCAGGACATCATGGATGCCAACGTTCAGGTGTTCCGCACCGAGCAGACGCTCCTCGAGGCGCTGAGCGTCATCGACAGCCTGGAGGAGCGGTACACACGCATCACCGTCCAGGACAAGGGAAAGCGCTTCAATCTCGATCTGCTGGAAGCGGTCGAGCTCGGCTTCCTGCTCGACATGGCGAAGGTCATGACGGCGGCCGCGCTGCATCGTCAGGAGTCACGCGGCGGTCACTTCCGCGAGGACTACCCCGAGCGCGACGACGAGAACTTCATGACGCACTCCATGGCCTACAAGGATCCCAGTGCCACGAGGACCAGCGGTGTACGCCTCGAGACCAAACCCGTGATCTTCACCCGTTACCAGCCGATGGAGCGTAAGTACTGATGAGCACCGAAACCATGGAAAAGGAACCGGCCTCCAAGGTCGAACTCGCACCCGGGGTCGGCGGAGGCGGGGAGATCCCCACGTTCGACATCACGCTCAAGGTGCGTCGCTACAACCCGGAGATCTCGGACGACGCGCACTGGGACGAGTGGAAGCTGACGATGTACGGCACCGACCGCGTGCTCGATGCCCTCCACAGGGTCAAGTGGGAGTACGACGGTTCTGTGTCCTTCCGGCGGTCCTGCGCCCACGGGGTGTGCGGTTCGGATGCGATGCGCATCAACGGCCGCAACCGGCTGGCCTGCAAGACCCTGCTGAAGGATCTCGACACGTCCAAGCCCATCCTCGTGGAGCCCATCAAGGGGCTGCCGGTGGAGAAGGACCTCATCGTGGACATGGAGCCGTTCTTCCAGTCCTACCGCGAGATCATGCCGTTCCTCATCAGCAAGGGTCACTCCCCCACCAAGGAGCGCCTGCAGTCCGCCGAGGAACGCGAGCGGTACGACGACACCACGAAGTGCATCCTGTGCGCGGCGTGCACATCGTCCTGCCCCGTCTTCTGGACGGACGGCCAGTACTTCGGGCCCGCGGCCATCGTGAACGCCCACAGATTCATCTTCGACTCGCGCGACGACGCCGGAGACATGCGTCTGGAGATCCTCAATGACAAGGAGGGGGTCTGGCGGTGCCGTACCACGTTCAACTGCACCGAGGCCTGCCCCCGTGGTATCCAGGTCACCAAGGCCATCTCCGAGGTCAAGCAGGCCATCCTGACCCGCAAGGTCTGACCAGACCGGTGTGACCGGCCGGTACCATTTACCGGTCACCCTCCGTCGAAGGGCGGCCCGCCCAGCGGACCGCCCTTCGGCGTGTCGGCGGGCACGTGTGTCAGCAGGGCCGCGGGAACGGTGTCGGCCGACCCACCCGCGTGACCCGGCAGCCGTGTCAGCTGCGGACCCCTCGGCGGCTGCGCTGCCGGAGGGTCCCGGCTTTCGCGTGGTGTTCCCGTTCGGCGTCCACCGCCGCATCGGCGGAGGCGATGGCGCACCAGGCCGTGGCCAGTAGATACACCTGACTGAGCAGGAAGAACCAGACGAAGAGCGCCAGGATCACGGCGAAGGAGACCAGGAGCGGGTTGTTGCCGAAGCTGCCCAGGATCTGCGCCGAGAAGGTCCGCAGCAGCGTGCTTCCCAGACCCGCGATGATGGCTCCGCGACGGAGGATCGGTTTCGGCATCTCGATGGCGGAGGCAGATCTGAGCAGGATCGCAGCCATCAGCGTGTCCAGCAGGATCATGAGCAGGAAGCCCGCGCCCTGCGTCAGGATCTGGGTGACAGCACCGAGGTTGAGGATCAGAAGCAGTGCATCCAGGGTGTTGTTCGCAATGACGCCGAGCGCTGTCGTGAGGACAGCCACGACGCCGAGCAGGGCGAGGGTGCCCAGGTCCTTGACCCTCAACAGCACCGGGTTCACGGCGACCGGCCCGAGAGCGAAGAGCCCGCGCATGGCCTGCCGCATCCCTCCGATCCAGCCGAGGGAGGTCACCAGCATCACGATGGTGAACACGACGATCGCCCAGCCCAGGCCACTGGTCGCGTCGAACAGGGTCTGCGGCTTCAGCAGACCCCCCTCGCCCCGTCCCCGGTCGATCAGCCCCGGAACGGACTGATCGAGCGCGTCCACCGTGATCGTGCGCAGGCCCTCGTTGCCCGCGATCACGATGCCGACCGTCGCGAAGCCGACCACGAGGAGAGCAGCGATGGCGAAGAAGAGCCGATACGCGAGCCCTGCCGCCATCAGTGGGCCGCGGCGCTCCACGTACAGCAGCAGCACCCGGACCGGCTCGAAGGTGGTGATCCGGAAGAAGACCACATTCAGCCTGGCCAGCAGGACCTGCATACCACCGGCACCGGAGCGGATGAGATGACCCAGCTTCACCCGTGCGTCGATCACCCTGCGCTGGAGATCGGGCAGATTCGCGGGGGAGGGTTGATCAATGCGTGACGGCTTGGGAGCGGTCAGTGTCCTCGCCAAAGCTCAGCTCCTCCCTGAGCTTCCACAGTCCCGACGGGACATGTTCGTAAAGTCCCATGGATTGCACCTCGAAGGAGGCCTCGAAGGAGGCCAGCTTCCTCTCGGCCTCGTCCATGCCGGCGTCGGACACATCGTGTGCCACTGTCACATGGGGAAAGAAGTCGAAGGCGAGGTCGCGCTCCAGCGGACCGGCCTGAAGCCTGGTGTGGAGATCGACGCACGCGTCGGCCCCGCGGACGAGCTGGAGGAACACCACGGGCGAGACGGGCCTGAAGGAACCGGTACCGTGCAAACGCACCTCGAAGGGCTGCTGCTCATGCGCCACCGACCGAACGTGCTCGATGGTTTCGTCCCAGTCCCACGCAGGAGTCGTGGTGATGAGCGTGATGTGCGGCGGAACGAGGGCGGCCATGGGATCACCGAACGACGCCCTCAGTGCCACCAGCGTGTCGGCCAGGGGCTCCGGAACGGGAATCGTGATCCCGACACAGCTGCTTGCATCGCCCCGGCGGGACGCGTCGGTCACCGATCCACTGCGGTGCGGGCTCGTGGAGCTCATCACTCAGTGGACCCGTGCCGCAGGAAGAAAACCGACGCGCTCGAAGACGTTCGCAAGCGTCGGAGCGGCAAGATCCCGGGCCTTGGCCGCGCCCTTCGCAAGGAGACGATCGAGTTCGGCGGGGTCCGCGAGGAGCTCCTCGGCCCGCCGTCGGACCGGGGTGAGCGCTTCGACGACCACTTCCGCGAGCTCCACCTTCAGGTGCCCGTAGAGGCGTCCCTCGAAGTCGGCCTCCAGCTCTGCGATGCTCCTGCCCGAGAGGGCCGAGTGGATGGTGAGCAGATTGGAGACGCCCGGCTTGCTCTCACGATCGAAGCGGATCTCCGTCCCCGCATCGGTGACCGCCGACCTGATGCGTTTGGTCGTGACGCTTGGATCGTCGAGGAGATTTACGAGCCCGGCCGGCGATAGGGCGGACTTGGACATCTTCGCCGTCGGATTCTGCAGATCGTAAATCTTCGCCGACTCCTTCTGGATGAAGGGCCGGGGAAGAACGAAGGTCTCGCCGAAGCGCGAGTTGAAGCGCTGCGCCAGATCACGACTCAGCTCCACGTGCTGTCGCTGATCCTCGCCCACGGGAACGCCGTCCGGCTGATACAGGAGGATGTCCGCCGCCTGGAGGATCGGATAGGTGAAGAGGCCGACGCTCGAGGAATCGGTTCCCTGCCTGGCGGCCTTGTCCTTGAACTGCGTCATGCGGGAGGCCTCACCGAAGCCGGTGATGCAGTTCAGGACCCAGGCGAGCTGGGCGTGTTCGGGAACCTGGGATTGGACGAAGAGGGTAGCCCTGTCCGGGTCCACTCCGGCCGCAATGTACTGCGCGGCGGTGATTCGCGTGCGGTGGGCGAGCTCCGCGGGGTCCTGCGGGATCGTGATGGCATGCAGGTCAGGGATGAAGAAGACGGCGTCGTACGTCTCCTGGAGCTTCACCCACTGGACGAGTGCGCCGATGTAGTTCCCCAGGTGCAGGGATCCGGCGGAGGGCTGCATCCCCGAGAGGATACGCTGGCGCCGCTCCGGTGCAGAAGTGCCGGACGGCTGAGAGGTCGCATTCATTGGAAGGTAGTCCCGGGTGCTAGATCTGATAGTCGACGACGAGCGGCGCGTGGTCCGAGAACCTCGTGTCCCAACTCGGCGCCCTGTCGACGTCGGCGCTCACCGCTCGTGCCGCGAGGCCCTGCGTGGCGATCTGGTAGTCGATGCGCCAGCCCGTGTCGTTGTCGAATGCCTTGCCGCGCCACGACCACCACGTATAGGGCCCGTCGATGTCACCGGCCAGCGACCGTGCGACGTCGACGAGACCGGATTCCTCGGCGAGGAACCGATCGAAATAGGCGCGCTCCTCGGGCAGGAAGCCGGCGTTCTTCACGTTGCCCTTCCAGTTCCTGATGTCGCGCGTCGTATGGCCCACGTTGAGATCGCCCATGACGACGGCGTGGTCATCGCCCGCTCCGAGCTGTGCCAGGCGTGCGCCCATGGCGTCGAGGAAACGATACTTGTCGTCCTGCTTCTGCGTGCCGACCTCACCGGAATGGACGTATGCACTGGCCACGGTCAGGGGCGTTCCCTCGAGGTCAAAATCCGCTTCGATCCACCGTCCGGCCGTGTCGAAATAGCTGTCACCGACGCCGGTCCGCACCGAGACCGGTTCATCACGGGAGGCGATCAGCACTCCGGCGCGGCCCTTGGCCTCGGCTTCGGCATGATGGATGTGCCAGTCCTTGCCCAACAGATCGCGCACCACGGCGTCGGGGGCGCGGACTTCCTGGAGGCAGAGGATGTCGGGGGCCCGCTGATCGAGCCACTGCTGCATGCCGCGCTTGTAGGCTGCGCGGAGCCCGTTGACGTTCACGGAGGCGATGCGAAGGGGGTTCGCTGCTGGATTCAGGGCCGGGCTCACTTGCTCAACCCTACCCGCAGGATCTCCCCGCCCAGCGGTGCGGACCGGCAGATCAGTCGACAACAGTCCCCTCCACGGGGCCGTCGTCGGAACCCTTCATCATGGAGCGGGCGTTATGCGAGGTGATCTCGATCGTCTCGAGCGCACGCTCCACCATCTCCTCGTCCTTCCCGAGGTACTCCCGCACCACCCCCACCTGCACCTGCACGATCTTGAAGCTGTGCTCGAGCTTGAGCTCCCGTGCACGGTCCACGGCGACGGGAGCTTGTGCACCCTTCCCTGCGCCGCCGAGGCCCGTGTGAGCCTGCAACCGCGCGGCAGCCTTGCGTGCCGCCGAGCGAAGAGTGAACACCACGAAGCTGAACACGAGGAGCCAGCCCAGGGAGATGATCACCACCAGCCAGCCCACGACATCGTTCTGGTTCGCTGCGAAGACGACGGCGACCAGGAAGACGACCAGCATGATGGCCACCCCCGTACTGCCCATGCGCATGCTCACACCCCGGCCCGCGGGCCGCCCATTGCTCCCTAGTGACTGCATGTGCCCATTGTCCCGCATGTGCTCCACCGCTCTCGATCCTTCCACCGCGGGCGAACTGCCAGTCTTCTCCAATCTTTTTCACAGTGTCTCCAATCCGTGACGGGGCTCACCCCGAACTACCTCCGTGCGTGCCCCACGGTGCGCCGCATTCGCACTATGGAGGACAAATCATGAACAAGAAAATGCGTTTCCTCGCAGTTCCGGCAATGACCCTCGGCGCAATCGCCATGGCCGGCTCGCCCGCGATGGCTGCTGACGGCTCCTACTCCTCGACCCTGGGCCAGCTCAACGGCACGACCGGCACCGGCATGGTGACGGTCGATGTGATGGGCGATCAGGCGAAGGTCCACCTCGAGGTGTCAGGTCTCGCGGAGACCTTCATGGACGGACCCTACCCGCATGTGCAGCACGTCCACGGTGAGGCCATGGGTGTCTGCCCCACATCGGCCAATGACGAGAACGGTGACGGCATCATCAGCACCACGGAGGGGGCTGGTAGCTACGGTGGCATCCTCACCACGCTGAGCACCTCCGGCGACACGACGCCGGCCGCGGCCCTGAACCTCGAACTGGGCGGCCAGGGTGGCTCATACACCATCGACCGCACCATCACCATCGACGATGCCCAGCAGAAGTCGCTGGAGGCCGGAACCTCGGTCGTCGTCGTGCACGGTCTGGATCCGGCCACCGCCGGTGTGTCCGAGGAGGTCTTCGGCTCGCCCAGCGACCTGGATCCCAAGCTTCCCCTCGGCGCCACCTCACCGGCGCTGTGTGGCGCGCTCGTGAAGGGTCAGATGGCCGCCATGCCCGAGGGCGGCGCCGATACCGGCGTGGCCACCGAGAACTCCTCCACCGGCATGATCGCCCTCGGTGGTGGCCTCGTTCTGGCCGCTGCTGCAGGCGGGGCCTTCGTGGTGCGTCGTCGCGCGGCACACAACGCGTAATCCGAACGACCTCCCCTGATCGGTAGAGTAGGATCTCTCATCATGATCAGTGGAAAGTACGGCCACCGTCGGGGCTTCGCAGCTCCGGCGGTGGCCGCTCTTCTTCTCCTCGCCGGGTGCGGCTACACCGCCGAGGCTGACCCCAAGCCTGCCCTGCCGGGCACCAGCATCACGGTGCCATCGGCGGCACCCTCCGCCTCGGCCGCTCCGTCGGCGCAGGCTGGTGCTGCCCCATCCGCGGCGCCGACCCTGCCGGAGGTGCTTCCCGCCTCGGCCCCGGTTTCCCTCGACATCCCGGCGATCGAGGCCCGTTCGGAGCTGCTCCGGCTGGGCTTGCGTGAGAACGGGAGCCTGGACGTACCACCCGGCGAACCCGGGTCTCCTGCCAGCTGGTACAACCTGTCCCCCACCCCCGGGGAGCGCGGTCCCGCGGTCATGCTGGGCCATGTGAATGCCACGGACGGCGGGGACGGAGTCTTCGCAGGTCTGCGCGAGCTCAGGGCCGGCGATGTCATCAAGGTTACCCGCGAGGACGGGACGACGGCTGTCTTCGAGGTCCAGCACGGGGAGCAGTACATGAAGAACGAATTTCCCACGCTGACCGTCTACGGGAACACCGCCGGGTCAGAACTGCGCCTGATCACCTGCGACGGCTACAACCCGGACACCGGGGCGTACGACGACAACTACGTGGTCTACGCCACGCTGCTCACCTGACGCCCGGGCCCTACTTCAGGAACAACTTCCGTAGGCGCAGGGTGGTCAGCAGCATTCCCACACATATCATCACCAGGAAGTAGCCGAGGTGGATCAGGGTGGCCGGACCGAACGAGGCCACGCTGATCTGCCTGAGCAGTTCGACGCCGTGCCAGAGCGGTAGCGCCTGGATGAACCACTGGATGCCCTGCGGATAGACGCTCAGCGGGTAGAACGTCGCCGAGAACAGGAACATGGGCAGCAGCACGAAGTTGACCCATTCCATCTGCTGGAACGTCTTCATGAAGCTCGTGATCCCCATGCCGAAGGATGCGAAGCCGAACGCGATGATCACCGAGACCGGCACCATCAGCAGTGCTACGGGCGTGGTGAGCAGACCCATCAGGGCCATCACGGTGGTGAAGCCCGTGGCGTACAGCGCCCCGCGGAGCAGGGCAAGGAAGATCTCACCGATGGCCACGTCCAGGGGCCCGAGCGAGGTGTACAGCATCCCCTGGTAGAGCTTGGCGAAGTTCATCTTGAAGAAGACGTTCCACGTGCTGTCGTAGACCGCGCCGTTCATCGCCGACACGGCGAGCAGCGCGGGCGCGATGTAGGCCGCGTAGCTGATCGGTTGCCCGTTCGGTCCCTCGAGGTCGCCGACGAGTGCGCCGAGACCTATGCCCATGGAGAGCAGATAGAGCACGGGCTCGAAGAACCCGGACACCAGGACCAGACCGTTGCTGCTCCTGGTCGCGAGGAGTCCCCGTGCGATGACCGCCCGGGCGTTGCGGGAGTACAGCGCCGCGAGCGGCCGCCTCGATCCCGCGAGTGCGTAGTCCTCCTGGGAGAGCTGGGAGCTCATTTGCCCAGCCTCCGAGCGAAGACGGAGCGGGCCAGGCGCAGGCCGACGACGGCGAGGACCACGAGGAAGGCCACGTGGACCACGGCCAGCCAGACGGGTAACGCGTACCCGTACGTCAGGGCTCGTCCCAGCTCAGTACCGTGCCAGAGCGGTGAGATCCAGCCGATCCAGCGCAGGAACACCGGGAGGGTCTCCAGCGGGAAGAAGGTGCCGGAGAACAGGAACAGGGGTGTGACGATGAACCGCATGACGAGCGGGAACTGCCCCCTGTCCTCCTCGAGTCCGGCCGCGAAGGCCAGCAGAGGAAGGCCGAAGGCGAGCCCGGTGAGCACGGCGACGGGAATGACCAGAACGCCCGTGGGTGAGTCGGTCGCACCGAAGGCCGCAACGATGAGGAAGTAGATCGCGGTGGTGACCACGAGCCGGATGGTGATGGCCGTGACGTGCCCATTGACGATCTGGTTCGTATTCAGCGGCGACGCGTGCGGCCCGTAGTAGACCCTGCGCCACTTGAAGCCGTCCATGACCGGGTAGGTGAACTCGGTGGCCGTCGTCATGATCGCCGCCGACGCCAGCAGCGCCGGCGCGATGAACGCGAGATAGCTCACCCCGCCGAAGGCTTCCGTGGAGTTCTGGTCCACGAGCGTCGCCAGCCCGACACCGAGCGCGAAGAGGTAGACCACCGGCGTGCCCACACTGGAGGCGAGCAGGGTCCAGCGGTAGCTCCTCATGGAGCGCAGGACGTGCTCGGCGTAGTACCACGAGCCGAATCTGCGTGCACGGGACGCGGACACCGCCGGAGCATGCGCATGGAGGCGGTAGGGCTGGTGCACCACGACGTCGTCGGGCGCGATGGAGGAACGGGGCTCAGTCAACGAGACTCCTGCCCGTCAGCCGCAGGAAGACGTCCTCGAGAGAGGACCTGCGCACCAGCGAGGTGATCGGTTTCAGTCCGCGAGCGATCACCTGTTCCAGCGCAGCCTCGCCGTCCTGGGCGTAGATCAGCACGCGGTCCGGCAGGGGCTCGAGGCGTTCGCCGATACCCTGCAGCTCGGCGGCGACCGTGGTGTTGCGCTCGGAGCCGAAGCGCAGCTCGAGGACCTCGCGCGTGGAGTGATCGCGAATGAGTTGGGCGGGCGAGCCCTCCGCCATGATCCGGCCCTTGTCGACGACGACGAGACGATCGCAGAGCTGCTCGGCCTCGTCCATGTAGTGCGTGGTGAGGATCAGGGTGACCCCTGATTCCTTGAGGCGGAACAGTCGGTCCCACAGGATGTGCCTGGCCTGCGGGTCCAGACCCGTGGTGGGTTCATCGAGTAGGAGAATCTTCGGTTCGTTGATGAGTGAGCGCGCAATGGTCAGGCGACGCTTCATCCCGCCGGAGAGGGCGTCCACCTTCGCGGTGGATTTCTCCGTGAGCTGGGCGAACTCGAGGAGCTCGTCGGCCTTCGGCCTCAGATAGCTCATGGGCAGGCCGAAGTACCGGCCGTAGACGAGCAGATTGTCGCGGACCCGCAGCTCCTCGTCGAGGTTGTCCTGCTGCGGGACCACTCCGAGATGCGCACGGACCTCGGGACCGTGGTCCTCCGGGTCCAGACCCATGATGGTCAGTTCCCCCGAGGTCCGCTGCGACACACCCCCGATCATGCGCATCGTCGTCGACTTGCCGGCTCCGTTGGGACCCAGCAGTCCGAAGGATTCGCCCGCGGGGACGTCGAACGAGATACCGTCCACGGCCCGGAAATCGCCGTAGTGCTTGCTGAGCCGGTGGGCGGAGATGACCGGCGGTCCGGAGTCGTTCATGAGCACCTGTTCAGCGTAGGCGAAACGAGCCCGGAATCGTGGAGAACCTCACCCCGAGTTCTTCCCACGCCGGCTGTTCGCCGGCGCTCAGCTGCTGCTTGCTTGCCGTTCGGCGGCGTCGACCACATTGGCCAGCAGCATGGCCCGGGTCATGGGGCCCACTCCCCCGGGATTCGGGGACAGCCATGCCGCAACCCCTGCGGCCGCGGGGTCGACGTCGCCGGTCAGCCTGGCCTTCCCCGTCTGAGGATCCTCGGCCCTGCTCACTCCGACATCGAGGACGATTGCCCCCGCCTTGAGCTGCTCTGCGCGGATCATGTGCGCCTTGCCCGCTGCGGCGACGACGACGTCGGCGCGGCCGAGATGGGTCGCCAGATCGGTGGTCCCGGTGTGGGCCAGGGTCACCGTGGCGTTGATCTGCTTGCGGGTCAGCAGCAGACCCAGCGACCGCCCCACCGTGACCCCGCGTCCGACGACGAGCACGTCGAGTCCATCGAGGGCGATGCCGTGACGTTCGAGGAGCACCACGATGCCCTGCGGGGTGCACGGCAGCGGTGACTTCATCGGGCGATCGACGTTGAGCACGAGTCGACCGAGGTTCGTCGGGTGCAGGCCGTCGGCGTCCTTCGCCGGATCCATGCGTTCGAGGATCACATGCGTGTCGATGTGCGCGGGCAGCGGGAGCTGGACGATGTAGCCGGTGGTGGCGTCGTCGTCGTTCAGCTCGTCGACGACGGCCTCGAGCTCCTCCTGGCTGATGGTCTCGGGAAGATCGCGCCGGACGGACGTGATCCCCACCTCCGCGCAGTCCCGGTGCTTACCGGCCACGTAGGAGCGGCTGCCGGGGTCGTCGCCGACCAGGATGGTCCCGAGACCGGGTGTCACGCCGCGCTCGCGCAGCGCCGTGACGCGCTCCGTGAGCTCAGCCTTGAGCTGCGCAGCTGTGGCCTTGCCGTCGAGAATGCGGGCTGTCGTGCTCATGCGGATCGTCCTCGTTCGGTTGCTCGGGCAGATGATGGCTCCGGGACGGACCTACCACTGCTCCTGGCCGGGGTAGAGCGGGAAGTCGGCGGTCAGCGCCGTCACCCGTGCTCGGAGCGCCCCGACATCGGGCGCGGGCTTGAGCGCCGCCGCGATGATCTCCCCTACTTCGGTGAACTCGGCGGCACCGAAGCCGCGGGTGGCCAGGGCCGGTGTGCCGATGCGCAGACCCGAGGTGACCATCGGGGGGCGCGGATCGAAGGGAACCGCGTTGCGATTGACGGTGATGCCGACCGAGTGGAGCACGTCCTCCGCCTGCTGGCCGTCGAGTTGCGAGTGCCGCAGATCCACGAGCACGAGGTGAACATCGGTGCCGCCCGTGAGGACCGAGACTCCGTGCTCCGCGACATCGGAGCCCGTGAGGCGTTCGGCGATGATGCGGGCGCCGTCCAGGACCCGCTCCTGGCGCTCCTTGAACTCCGCGGAACCAGCTATTTTGAATGCGGTGGCCTTGCCCGCGATCACATGCATGAGCGGACCGCCCTGCTGTCCGGGGAAGACGTTCGAGTTCAGCTTCTTGGCCCACTCCTGCTTCGCGAGGATGACGCCGGAGCGCGGCCCGGCAAGGGTCTTGTGGACCGTCGAGGTGACGACGTCGGAGTGGGGCACCGGGCTCGGGTGGGCACCTGCTGCGACGAGACCGGCGAAGTGGGCCATATCCGTCCAGAGAAGTGCTCCGACCTCGTCGGCGATGGAGCGGAAAGCGGCGAAGTCGAGGTGCCGCGGGTAGGCGGACCAGCCGGCGATCAGCACATCCGGCTTCTCGGCGAGGGCCTGCTCGCGGACGCGGTCCATGTCGAGGCGGTGTGTGTCCTCCTCGACGCCGTAAGCGGCTACCTCGTACAGCTTGCCGGAGAAATTGAGCTTCATCCCGTGGGTGAGGTGACCGCCGTGGGCCAGCGACAGGCCCATGATCTTGTCGCCGGGCTTGATCATGGCCGAAAGAGCCGCTGCGTTGGCCTGCGCGCCGGAGTGGGGCTGGACATTGGCGAATTCAGCGCCGAACAGGGCCTTGACACGATCGATCGCCAGATTCTCGGCGACGTCGACGTGCTCGCATCCGCCGTAGTACCGGCGCCCGGGGTAACCCTCGGCGTACTTGTTGGTGAGCACGCTGCCCTGTGCCTCGAGAACGGCTCGCGGGGCGAAGTTCTCGGAGGCGATCATCTCGAGGGTGTCGCGCTGGCGGGCGAGTTCGTCCCTGAGCACCGCGGCAATCTCGGGATCCACCTCGGACAGGGGCGCGTTGGTGACCGTAGCTGCAGCATCTGCAGTAGTGGAGGAGCCGGCCGTGGGTGAAGTGGTCATCGATCGATCCTTCTCTGGGTCGTGCATCGGGTGACACCGGTCGGTGCGAGTCGATGCTGAGGCCGCGCTTCGACGTCGTCTTCATGCTAGCCGGAGCGTCTCGTCACCCGCCACAGGTGCCCGTTCCGATGCCGTCGCCTAGGCTGGCGCCATGGCTCACCTCATCACGTTCAAGGGCAAGACCCCCACCATCGGCGCCTCTGCCTTCACCGCACCCACCGCGGCGCTGATAGGCGACGTGACCCTCGGCGATCATGCGAGTGTCTTCTACGGCGCCAGTGTCCGCGCCGACACGGCCCCGATCCAGGTCGGGGAGGGTACGAATCTGCAGGACAACGTGGTGGTGCACGCCGACCCCGGGTATCCCGCGCAGATCGGGAAGCGGGTCAGCGTCGGTCACAGTGCCGTGGTGCACGGCTGCACCATCGGGGACGACTGCCTCATCGGCATGAGCGCCACCGTGATGAACGGTGCAGTGATCGGCTCCGACTCCCTCGTGGCGGCCGGAGCCGTCGTCCTCGAGGGCACCGTCGTCCCGCCCCGCTCCCTCGTTGCCGGGGTGCCCGCGAAGGTCCGCAGGGAGCTGACGGACGAGGAAGTGGACGACGTCCGAGCCAACGCGGAGCACTACAGGGCTCTGGGCCAGGAGCATCGTGATGCGTTGACTTCTTGACGGCAAGGGCAAGCTGCGCAACCCTGAGGTCATGCACGCTCAGTCCCCTTTGACGGCAAAGGACACTGCCATCGACCCCGAGAGGCCTGGTTCGCAGTCGGCGCTGCGCCGGCAGAATCAGCAGCGCATACTCTCGGTGCTGCTGAGCGGGGGACCTCAGACACAGGCCGAACTGTCCCGTCAGACCGGGCTCTCGAACGCGACCGTCTCGAACATCGTGAAGGCGATGGCGACCACCGGCACAGTCAGCACCGAGCCGACCACCAGTTCGGGCCGCCGCGCGTTGTCCGTCACCATCAACGACGACGGTCGCGTCGCCACCGGAATCGACATCGGCCGCCAGCATCTCCGGGTGGTACTGGCCAGCACGGGTCATCGGATCATTCAGGAGAAGTCGATCCCACTGGCTTCTGGTCACAGTGCCGAGGACGGGTTGAGGACAGCGTCCGATCTCCTCGACACGCTGCTCGCCAAGGAAGGTATCAACCGCGGAGCACTTCTCGGCGCAGGCGTGGGCATACCCGGTCCGATCGATCGTCGGACGGGAACCGTGGTCCAGGGCGGCATCCTGCCTGAATGGGTGGGTATCAATCTTCAGGACATCTTCCGGGAGCGCCTGCAGGTCCCGGTCTTCATCGACAACGACGCCAATCTCGGGGCTCTCGCACAGGTGAAGTGGGGTCCCTATCGCGCAGTGGACAACCTGCTCTTCGTCAAGCTCGGTTCCGGTATCGGCGCCGGTCTCGTGCTCAACGGATCGCTCTTCTACGGACATGTCGGCGTCACGGGAGAATTGGGACACACGACCATCGATGAGCACGGCATCATCTGCCGGTGCGGTAACCGAGGGTGCCTCGAGACCGTGGCCTCCACGTCGATGATGATCGAACTACTCAGTCGCGGCAGCACCGAGACCGTGGACACCCGACTGATCACCGAGAGGGCCCTGGCCGGCGAGATCGCAGTCCTGCGCGTGATCGACGACGCAGGAGTCGCCGTCGGGAGAGCCCTGGCCCACATGGCCAATCTCGTCAATCCGGAGGTGATCGTCATCGGCGGCCCACTCACGGATCTCGGCGAGATCCTGCTCGAACCAGTCCGACGCGGACTCACCCGCCATGCCATACCCATCATCGGAGAGACGACAAGCATCTGCATGTCTTCCCTCGGCGACCGGGCAGAAGCTCTCGGAGCCGCTGCCGTCGTCTTGGCCCAGCCGGGGCTGAGCAGGACGCTCGTCGACCACACCTGACACTTCGACGATGAGTTTATGTTCAACCATTGACGACACGCTGCCGGAGCGTGTTCAATCCTTTTAGGCCAGCACGGTCTACACCCCTCGACAGCGACGTCCTCGCGGGAGATTTGATGACCAATCCCACCATCCTCGAGATGCGCTCCATCACCAAGGAGTTCCCCGGAGTGAAAGCACTCTCGGATGTGTCCATCGAGGTAAGTGTCGGCGAGATCCATGCCATCTGCGGTGAGAACGGCGCAGGCAAATCGACGCTCATGAAGGTCCTGTCGGGCCTCTACCCCTATGGCGACTACTCGGGCGACATCGTCTTCCAGGGCGAGGTGGTCCGGTTCAGGGACATCCGCTCCAGTGAAGCAGCCGGGATCGTCATCATCCACCAGGAACTGGCGCTCATCCCGGAGCTCTCCATCGCCGAGAACATCTTCCTCGGCAATGAACCCACGCGCTTCGGTGCCATCGATTGGGACCGCGTCAACCGGACAGCGCTCGAACTCCTGGCGCGCGTGGGCCTGAGCGAGGACCCGACGACGAAGATCAAGGACATCGGCGTCGGGAAACAGCAACTCGTGGAGATCGCGAAGGCCCTCAACAAGTCGGTGAAGCTGCTCATTCTCGACGAGCCGACCGCCGCCCTGAACGAGTCCGACTCGCAGCATCTCCTCGACCTCATCGCGGGCCTGCGCTCCAAGGGCATCTCGTGCATCATGATTTCCCACAAGCTCAACGAGATCGAGCAGATCGCCGATTCCATTACCATCATCCGCGACGGCAGATCCATCGAGACGCTTCACGTCGCGGACGACGGCGTCGACGAGGACCGCATCATCCGCGGCATGGTGGGCCGGTCACTCGAATCCCGGTTCCCCGAGCACACGCCGAGAATCGGTGAAACCTTCTTCGAGGTCCGCAACTGGACGGTCGCTCATCCCTCCGTCGCGGATCGCCTCGTCTGCAAGAACTCCAGCTTTCACGTCCGACGCGGGGAGATCGTCGGCTTCGCCGGCCTCATGGGAGCCGGTCGAACCGAGCTGGCCCGCTCGATCTTCGGTCGCTCCTACGGCACCTTCAAGTCCGGCCAGATCCTCATCGACGGCAAGGACGTCAGCCTGAGGTCCGTGCCGCAGGCGATCGATTCCGGCCTGGCCTACGTCACCGAGGACCGAAAATCCCTCGGCCTGAATCTGCTCGATGATATCAAGACCACCACGGTGTCCGCGGATCTGAAGAAGATCACACGCGGCCTCGTGGTGGACCGGGACGAGGAGTTCCGCGTCGCCGAGGAGTACCGGACATCGCTCCGGACGAAGACGCCGAGCGTCAACGAGGGCGTCGCCAAGCTCTCGGGCGGGAACCAGCAGAAGGTCGTCCTCGCCAAGTGGATGTTCACCGACCCCGAACTCCTGATCCTCGACGAACCGACGCGCGGCATCGACGTAGGTGCGAAGTACGAGATCTACGGCATCATCCAGAAGCTCGCCGACCAGGGCAAGGGCGTCATCGTCATCTCTTCGGAATTGCCCGAACTACTCGGCCTCTCGGATCGCATCTACACGATCTTCGAAGGTGCCATCACAGGAGAACTGGATCGAAGGAACGCCGACCAGGAGTCTTTGATGAAACTCATGACCGCCAGCAGGAAATCTGCCTGACCATAGCTCCCTAGGAATGACACCATGAAGTCCCTCAGACACATCTTCGGCGGGAATACCCGGCAGTTCGGGATGATCTTCGCCCTGGTCGCGCTCGTCCTGTTCTTCCAGTGGCGCACGAATGGTAAGACGCTCACTTCCGTGAACATGATGAATCTGTTCAATGGCAACTCCTACATCCTGATCCTGGCGATCGGCATGGTCCTCGTCATCATCGCCGGGCACATCGACCTGTCCGTCGGATCGGTCGCCGCGTTCGTCGGCATCGTCGTCGCGATCGCCATGCGTGACTGGGGTATCCCGTGGTACCTCGGGGTCCTGCTGGGGCTGGTCCTCGGCGCCCTGATCGGTGCGTGGCAGGGCTTCTGGGTCGCCTATATAGGCATACCGGCGTTCATCGTCACCCTCGCCGGCATGCTCCTGTTCCGGGGAGCCAACCAGCGGGTCGGCAATTCACTCACCGTTCCGGTGCCCGAGGGCTTCCGGTACCTCGGCGCAGGCTACCTCCCCGAGGTCGGTCCGGTCACGGGCTACAACAATCTGACCCTGCTCATCGGCTTCGCCCTGGTTGCCTTCGTCATCTACAGCGAGATCCGAAGCCGTCGCAGACTCGAGAAGATCAATGCCGAGCTGCCCCCGGCCTGGGTGCCGGTCACCAAGGTGGTGCTACTCTCGGCGGTCATCCTCTACGCCACGTATCTCTTCGCGACGGGCCGCCCGGGCACCTCGTTCCCTGTCTCCGGTCTGATTCTGGGCGTTCTAGTAATCATCTACGCGTTCATCTCCAATAAGACGATCTTCGGTCGCCACATCTACGCCGTCGGAGGCAACCGGCATGCAGCCGAACTATCGGGAGTCAAGAGCAGGCGGGTGAACTTTCTCGTGATGATGAACATGTCCATCCTCGCGGCCCTTGCGGGCATGATCTTCGTCGCTCGCTCCACCGCTTCCGGGCCCTCCGACGGCGTCGGCTGGGAGCTCGATGCCATTGCGGCGGTCTTCATCGGCGGAGCCGCGGTGACCGGCGGTGTGGGCACTGTGGTCGGCTCCATCATCGGCGGTCTCGTCATGGCCGTCCTCAACAACGGCCTCCAGCTCCTCGGTGCAGGAGCGGACGATACCCAGATCATCAAGGGGCTCGTCCTGCTCATCGCTGTCGGCTTCGATGTGTTCAACAAGAGCCAGGGCAAGCCGTCCATCACGGGTCTACTCACCAGGGGCTTCGGCGGAGGACGCGGCGCGAGGAAGGACGACGTCGACACCCCGCAGCCCGCGCCGACCGAGCAGGCAGTGGGCACCAAGGAAGTCATCACCCATGACGTCTAGACCCGGCAACGGTTCGAGTACAGCCCTCACTACTCCACTCATCCACCAGAAGAAGAGAGAATCAGAATGAGCAAGTTCATGAGATCCTTTGCAGCCGTCGCTGCAATTTCAGCGCTGACGCTGACCGGATGCGGTCGGGAGGAGGAGCCTCCCGCAGTCGAGGGCAGCGGGGAGGCCGTCTCCTCCGGTTTCGACGAAGGGGCGGCGATCGGGGTTGCGCTGCCGCAGAAGACATCGGAGAACTGGGTCCTCGCGGAACAGCTCTTCAACGAAGATCTCACCGAGGCCGGGTACGAGCCCGACGTGCAGTTCGCCAACGGAGGCGTCTCCGAACAGCAGAACCAGATCAACTCCATGATCACCAACGGCGTGAAGGTGCTGGTAGTCGGAGCTATTGACGGCGGACAGCTCGGCACACAGCTCCAGCAGGCCGAGGACGCCGGGATCACCGTGATCGCCTACGACCGCCTCCTGACCGATACCGAGAACGTGGACTATTACGTGGCCTATGACAACTTCCAGGTCGGAGAGCTCCAGGGTCAGGCACTCCTGGACGGGATGAAGGAAGCGAAGGCGGAGGGCCCCTATAACATTGAGCTGTTCGCAGGATCACCGGATGACGCCAACGCACAGGTCTTCTTCGACGGCGCCATGAGCGTCCTGCAGCCGGAGATCGACAGCGGCAACGTCGTCATCGTGTCCGGCCAGGATACCTTCGATCAAGCTGTGACCCAGGGCTGGAAAGCGGAGAACGCACAGAAGCGCATGGACACCCTGCTCGCAGGCAACTACGGCTCTACCGAGCTCGACGGCGTCCTCAGCCCCAACGACACGCTCGCCCGCGCCATTCTGACGTCGGTCGAGGGTGCAGGCAAGGCACTGCCGGTGGTCACCGGCCAGGACTCCGAGGTCGAATCCGTGAAGTCCATCATGGAGGGCAAGCAGTACTCCACCATCAACAAGGACACGCGTGCACTCGTCGACCACACGATTGAGATGGTCAACAACCTGCAATCCGGCGAGGAACTTGAGATCAACGATCCCGACTCCTACGACAACGGTGTGAAGACCGTACCTGCATATCTCCTCGATCCGCAGATCGTCACTGAGGACAACGCGGCGGAGGCCTACGCGGACGACCCAACGCTCGGCCCGCTGACCAAGTAGTCCGATCCGTCGATTTT
>JARIBG010000012.1 GCA_029257465.1 Arthrobacter sp.
CGAGCTCGGACCCGAGGGCTTCGCCCGGCACCTGCGCGAGCAGACGGCGGTCGCCGTCACCGACACCACCTTCCGCGACGCGCACCAGTCGCTCCTGGCCACCCGGGTGCGCACGAAGGATCTGGCCGCGGCGGGCGCCAGCGTGTCGCGGCTGACGCCCGAGCTGTTCTCGGTCGAGGCATGGGGCGGGGCCACCTACGACGTCGCGCTGCGCTTCCTCGGCGAGGATCCGTGGGAGCGCCTGGACACACTGCGCCGCGAAGTGCCGAACATCTGCCTGCAGATGCTCCTGCGCGGCCGGAACACCGTGGGCTACACCCCGTACCCGGACGCCGTCACCGAGGCGTTCGTGCAGGAGGCCGCGGCGTCGGGCATCGACATCTTCAGGATCTTCGACGCCCTGAACGACGTGGCGCAGATGGAACCGGCCATCCGGGCCGTCAGGGCCACCGGCACGGCCGTGGCCGAGGTGGCCCTGTGCTACACGGCCGACATGCTCGATCCGGCCGAGGTGCTCTACACGCTGGAGTACTACCTCGAGCTCGCCCAGCGCATCGTGGACGCCGGCGCGCACATCCTGGCGATCAAGGACATGGCGGGTCTGCTCCGGCCGGCTGCGGCGGCGAAGCTCGTCACCGCTTTGCGCGAGCGCTTCGATCTGCCGGTGCACCTCCACACGCACGACACGGCGGGTGGGCAGCTGGCCACCCTGATGGCGGCTGTGGACGCCGGGGTCGACGCCGTCGACGTCGCCAGCGCTACCCTGGCGGGTACCACGAGCCAGCCCGCGGCATCGGCCCTCGTGGCGGCACTCGCGCACACGCCCCGCGATACGGGACTCGATCTCGACAGCGTCTGCGCCCTGGAGCCCTACTGGGAGGCGGTGCGCCGCATCTACGCGCCGTTCGAGGCGGGCCTCGCTGGACCCACTGGCCGGGTCTACCAGCACGAGATCCCGGGAGGGCAGCTGTCCAATCTCCGGCAGCAGGCCATTGCGCTCGGGCTGGGCGAGCGCTTCGAGGCGATCGAGGACATGTACACGGCGGCAGATCGCATTCTCGGCAGGCTCGTGAAGGTCACCCCGTCGTCCAAGGTGGTCGGTGATCTGGCCCTGGCGCTCGTGGGTATCGACGCCGACCCGGCCGAGTTCGAGGAGAACCCGCAGTCCTTCGACATCCCGGACTCGGTGATCGGTTTCCTCAACGGTGAGCTCGGCAATCCTCCCGGCGGCTGGCCCGAGCCCTTCCGCTCCAAGGCGCTCAAGGGGCGCGCGGCCAAGCCGCGCGACGTCGAGCTCTCCGCCGAGGACGAGGACAGGCTCACGGGCGATTCGGCGCAGCGGCGGACCGCGCTGAACACGCTCCTGTTCGCGGGACCGGCGAAGGACTTCCGGGCCGTCCGCGAGACCTACGGGGACGTCTCCGTGCTCGGTACGGCCGACTACCTCTACGGACTGCAGCAGAACACCGAGCACATCATCGAACTGGAGAAGGGGGTGCGGCTCATCGCCACCCTCGAGGCCATCTCAGAACCGGACGAGAAGGGCATGCGCACCCTGATGTGCAATCTCAACGGCCAGATGAGACCCGTGAGCGTGCGCGACCGCAGCATCGACAGCCAGGTCAGATCAGCGGAGAAGGCCGACCCGTCGGTGCAGGGCCAGATCTCCGCGCCGTTCGCCGGATCCGTGACCGTGACGCTCGCGGAGGGGGACACCGTGGCGGAGGGTGACACCGTGGCCACGATCGAGGCCATGAAGATGGAGGCCAACATCACGACGCCGATCGCCGGAACCGTGCAGCGGGTGGCTCTCACCGAGGTCGGTCCCGCCGAGGGAGGCGACCTCCTCCTGGTGATCACCCCGTCCTGAGGCACGGGACACCAGGACCGCGCGCGCCGCGCCGCGGCTAGACTGCCCTCGTGACCCACTACGACCTCGCGATCATCGGTACCGGTTCAGGGAACAGCCTCATCACCCGCAGGTGGGCTGACCGGAAGGTGGTCCTCGTGGACCGCGGAGCCTTCGGCGGGACCTGCCTGAACGTGGGCTGCATCCCCACCAAGATGTACGTCTATCCCGCCGATCTCGCCGCTACCGCGGCGGACGCGGCGAGACTGGGGGTCGATCTGTCCTTCGACGGGGTCCGCTGGCCGGACGTCCGGGACCGGATCTTCTCCCGGATCGACGCCAACTCGGCCGAGGCACGCACGTTCCGGGCGGAACAGCCGGAGTACGTCACCCTCATCGAGGACGATGTCCACCTCGTGGGGGAGAAGTCCTTCCGGACCTCCTCCGGTGAGGTGGTCTCGGCCGATCAGCTGGTCATCGCCACCGGATCCCACGCCGTCCTGCCCGACATCCCGGGGATCCAGCTACCCCAGGTGCATACCTCCGACACGATCATGCGCCTGCCCGACCGGCCCCGGCGCCTGCTGATCAAGGGCGGCGGGTATATCGCGGCCGAGTTCGCGCACATCTTCGGCTCGTTCGGCACCGAGGTGACCATCACCGCCCGGGGCCCGAGCCTTCTGAGGCACCTCGACGAGACCGTCTCCACGGTCTTCACCGAGCAGGCCGCGCAGCAGTGGGACGTCAGGCTCCATACCGCGGTCACCGGGCTGAGCGCCAACGACGACGGCAGCGTCACGGCGCGGCTCGAGGGCCCCGAAGGGCCCACGGATCTCGAGGTGGACATCGTGCTCGTAGCCATCGGTCGTACGCCGAACACGAACGGGCTGGGCGCTCAGGAGGCAGGCTTCGATCTGCACCCCGACGGCCGCCTCGCCGTCGACGAGTACCAGCGCGTGCTGCGCGACGGTGCACCCGTGGAGGGCGTCTGGTCGCTGGGAGACGTCAGCAGTGACTACCAGCTCAAGCACGTGGCCAACCACGAGGCCAGGACGGTCGCCCACAATCTGCTGCACCCGGAGGACCTGCACGCCAGCGACCACCGCTTCATCCCCGCCGCGGTGTTCTCCCACCCGCAGATCGCGGTCGTGGGCCTGACCGAGGACCAGGCCCTCGCGGCGGCGGAGTCCACCGGTACCACGATCGTCACCGCCGTCCAGCAGTACGGCTCGACGGCGTACGGCTGGGCCATGGAGGACACGCAGGGCTTCGTGAAGCTGATCGCCGAGCAGGCGACGGGGCGGATCCTCGGAGCCCACATCGTGGGCCACGAGGCCTCCCTGCTCATCCAGCCGATCCTCCAGGCCATGTCCTTCGATCTCGACGCCTACTCCATGGCTCGTGGGCAGTACTGGATCCACCCTGCACTGACCGAGGTCCTCGAGAACGCGCTCCTGAAGCTCAGGACGAACCGCGAGCTGCTCATCCCCCGGACCTGAGGCCTAGACGGAGGCCGAGGAGTAGATGGAGTCCACCACGTCCGAGTAGTCCTTGAGGACCTGCGCGCGCTTGATCTTCAGCGACGGCGTCAGGTGACCCGTGCTCTCGGTGAAGTCGGTCGGGACGATCCTGAAGGCCTTGATGGCCTCGGCGCGGGACACCGTGGTGTTGGCCTGGTCGATCAATCGCTGGATCTCCTCCAGGACCTCGGGCAGCTCGGCGGCCTCGGCCACCGTGGTGCCCTTGGCGAGATCGTGCCGGTCGAGCCAGCCCGGCAGGGCTTCCTCGTCGAGGGTGACCAGTGCCGAGATGAACGCGCGCTGATCCCCGACGACGACGCACTGGGAGATGAGGGCATTGGACCGGATGGAGTCCTCGAGCAGGGCGGGGATCACGTTCTTCCCGCTCGCCGTCACGATGATCTCCTTCTTGCGCCCCGTGATGCTCAGGAAACCGTCGTCGTCGAGCTGACCGATGTCTCCGGTGCGGAACCAGCCGTCCACGAACGCCTCGTCCGTCAGGTCAGGCCGGTCGAGATAGCCCTTCATCACGCAGACGCCCTTTGTGAGGATCTCGCCGTCGTCGGCGATCTTCACGGCGTTGCCCGGAAGCGGCAGACCCACGGTGCCGATCCTGACCCGCTGGGGCGTGTTCACCGTGATCGGCGCCGTCGTCTCGGTCAGGCCGTAGCCTTCCAGCACCAGCAGCCCGATGCCGTGGAAGAAATGGCCCAGCCGGTCCCCGAGGGGAGCGCCCCCGGAGACGGCGTGCTCCACGCGGCCGCCCATGGCGGTGCGGATCTTGCCGTAGAGCAGGCGGTCGAAGACGGCATGCCTGATCCTCAGGGACAGGGGGATCCGGCCCTCCTGCTCGGCCTTGGACCAGGCGATCGCGACGTC
>JARIBG010000017.1 GCA_029257465.1 Arthrobacter sp.
GCTGGGCCGACGGAACCTGTCGCAGAGAGCGAGTCCTCGCTCGCGAGAAGTGAGTAGTCGCTCTGGATCGCCGTACGCGTCATGGCGTCGGCCGCCTCCCAGGACTGGGGAACGATCCCCTGGAACCCGACGAAGCAGACCACCATCGCGAGACTCGCATTCATCTTCGTGCGGCGCACGCGGACACTGCGCCCCGGCACGGTCAACCTGGCCGAGTGCTTTCCAACCTGCGTCACGAAGATCCCCTTTTGAAGTACACCGAGCAGCGATCCGGAACAGCGGGCATCATTGCTCGCTGGTCTCCTCGGCCACCGACCACAACGTTAGCCCGGTCACCACCGTTATAGCGATGCTCCAGCATGATCCGCCGACAAAATTTAGGGAAACCTGAGTCTGTTCATCGGATCACCGACAGTTCCGCCGTCAGACGTTCCATGTGCGCGACGACGGCACTCCTCCTCGGCGAGCGCGCCGGCAGGACTCGCAGGGCCGTCTCCCAGGCCTCGATGTCGTCCTCGGCCTCGGGAAGAGACAGATACTGCAGCACCACATCCGGAGCGCCATCACCGAGGACGGCATCCCGTAGGCGAGTTGACACCTCACTGCGCAGGCGTGTGATGGCCGGGGCCTGAGAGCGCGGCAGAACCTGTCCGCGGTAGATGCGCAGCGCCATCCGATGCGATCCGCGATGCAGCTGGCTCAGCACCTGCACTGCGTCCACGACGAGGTGATCGGGCACCCGATACGGTCTGGACTGCGGCATGATCGCGGCGCCGCGCCCACTGAGGATCTTTCGCAGCCGCAGCATCTCCGCACGGACGGTCGCCCCGGCCACGTCCTCCGGGTAGACCATCGCGGCCAGCTGCTCCGCCGTGAGCCCCTCCGGATGAAGTGTCAGGAGTGTGAGCAGCTCGGCGTGTCGCAGGCTCAGGTCCAGCGATTCGCCGTCAAGGTGTACGAGGCCCTGATCCGTCCCGAGAATCTGCAGGGTGGTCCGGTAGAGGGAGGGCGAGCTCCGGACGTTCCCGCGGCTCCTGGGTGCTGGCACGTCCTCAGGGCGGCGCCTCGTGAGACGGTGGATCTTCAGCTCTGCCTCCGCTGCGGCCACGGCGGCCTCGACGAGGTAGAGAGTCTGCGGGGCGACGGCATCGGCGGACCCGGTGATGTCGACGACGCCGAGCACCGTACCGGAGTCGGGGTCATGGAGCGGAACGGCCGTGCAACTCCAGGGGCGTGCCTGCGGGCTGAAGTGCTCGGCCCCCGCGATCTGCACGCTTCGCCCGAGCGCCAGGGCGGTTCCCGGAGCGCTGGTCCCGACCGTACTTTCCGCCCAGTCGGCTCCCGCAACGAAAAGCATGTCCTCGGCTCGTCGGCGGAGCTGACGATCTCCCTCGACCCACAGCAGCCGGCCGTTCTCGTCGCCCACAGCCACGAGAAGTCCCGCTCGAAGACTCGGCTGGATCAGCAACCGGTCGATGACGGGCATGAGGACCGCGAGCGGGTGAGCGTCCCGATGGGCCGAGAGCTCCTCCTCCCCGCAGAAGAGCCGTGCGTGGGCCGCGGAAGGGTTCGGAAGCACCGTCAGGGAGCGCAGCCACGACTCCTGCACCAGGTTCCGGAGCTTCCCCTCGACCACGCCGCCCTGCCCTAGGGCTTCATGGGCGGCGAGTGCCCTGCGCTGCAGGACATCGGATGACAGCACCGCTGTGGCGAGTGAACGTGACGGCGACATCGACACTCCGCTTCGTGGTCTGCCCCGCGGGACGGCGTGGGGCAGCTCACAGTCTAGCCGGGCTGATCGCCGCGGGAAATGGCCACCATCTCCTCGCGTGGCACGAGCTTCACCCGCTCTCGGACGACCTCCGCATTACCCGAGGTATTGACGTAGTTCGCGCCGAGTTTCATCTCGTGACCATCCAGCTTCAACCAGCCGTCCCACGTCGTGTAGCGCACACCGCGTTCCTCGAGCAGAGCGATCACGGAGGCCTCGGACGGCTCCTGGGCGGACGGGAGGTTGAGCCGGTCCTCGAGCAGGAAACCGATGGTTTCCAGCGCGTCCCCCTTGGTGTGCCCGATCAGGCCCACCGGACCGCGCTTGATCCACCCGGTCGCGTACATGCCCGGGATCGGCGCACCCGATTCGTCGATCACCCGCCCCCCTGCGTTGGGGATCACGCCGCGCCGGGCGTCGAAGCCGACCTCGGGGAGTTCGGAGCCGAAGTAGCCGATGGCCCGGTACACGGCCTGGACGGGATACTCGAGCATCTCCCCGGTTCCCTGGACGGTGCCGTCCCCTGTCAGCTCGGTCCGCTCGAACCTCATTCCGGCTACCCGGCCGGGTGTCGCCTCCGAGTCGTAGATCTCGACCGGCGAGTGCAGGAAATGGAGGTGCAACCGCCGGGAGGCACCGGTCGGTTCGTCGTCGACGAGCCAGTTGGTCAGGGTCTTGACCATCGTCTTGGTCTGGTTGTTCGACGCGATCTGCTGTTCGGAACCGGCGTCGAAGTCGAAATCCTCGGGGTAGAGGACGATGTCGACGTCGCGCGAATGGGAGAGCTCGCGCAACTCCAGCGGAGTGAATTTGATCTGCGCGGGCCCGCGCCTGCCGAAGACGTGGACGTCGGTGACCGGTGAGGCCTTCAGCCGGGTGTAGACGTTGTCGGGGATCTCCGTCGAGAGGAGATCGTCGGCGTGCTTCGAGAGGATGCGCGCGGTGTCGAGGGCCACATTGCCATTGCCGATCACCGCAATCTGGGTGGCGTCCAGGGGCCAATCGCGGCTGACATCGGGATGCCCGTCGTACCAGGACACGAAATCCGCAGCCCCGAAGGACCCTTCGAGCTCGACGCCGGGTATGGGGAGATCCGCGTCCCTGATGGCACCGGTCGCGAAGATCACCGCGTCGTAGAAACGCCGGATGTCGGACAGGGTCAGATCCCGGCCGAAGCTCACGTTGCCGATGAAACGGATGTCGCCCCGGTCCAGCACCTTGTGCAGTGCGTTGACGATGCCCTTGATCCGGGGATGATCCGGAGCGACCCCGTACCGGATGAGGCCGTAGGGCGCCGGATACTGGTCGAACAGATCGATGCTCACGGCGAAGTCCCCGCCCTGCACCCCGTTCGATTTCGTCAGGATGTCAGCGGCATAGACTCCCGCCGGCCCCGCGCCGATGATCGCGACCCGCAGCGGTCGTCCCGCAGCTGAGGTAGACACTGAAATAGCCTTCTTCCCGGTGGAACTGCTCCCGATGGATACCGTGGCGCTTGCAAGGCGCACCGGTTCCCATTCTAATTGGCGGGCGGTGACACTACCCACAACAGTGGCCAGGATCTCCTCCGGAGGGGCAGGTCCCGTCCGCCCGCACAGGAGAACTGTGGAGGATAAATGCAGAGGAGCAGCTGGGAGAACCAGCGGGAAATAAAGGAACGGTGCCGCCTGTTCCGCACCTCGTGAGTGGATCAGAGGCAAGGACCAGGCGTCCGCCGAGGAGCGAGAACTCCCTGGGCGTGTTGTACGGGGTCAGCGCCTACGGTCTCTGGGGTCTGCTCCCGCTCTACTTCATCATCCTCGCACCCGCAGGGCCGGTCGAGATCGTAGCGAACCGGGTGCTGTGGTCACTGCTCTTCTGCGCCCTGCTCCTGACCGTCATGCGCTCGTGGCGGCCGGTCCTGACGGCGCTGCGCACCCCGCAGATCCTGGGTCCCCTAACCATCGCGGCACTATTGATCGCCGTCAACTGGTTGGTCTACACCTACGGGGTCACCTCGGGTCAGGCCATCGAGGCTTCGCTGGGCTACTTCATCAACCCGCTCGTCTCCGTCCTGCTGGGCGTCCTGGTACTCCGGGAGAAGCTGAGGCCCCTGCAGTGGACCGCGATCGGGATAGGCGTCCTTGCCGTGATCGTCCTCGCGATCGGCTACGGCTCCGTGCCGTGGATCGCGCTGACGCTGGCGTTCTCCTTCGGCACCTACGGGTTCATGAAGAAGAAGGTGGGCTCCCGCGTGGATGCGGTTTCGAGCCTGAGCATCGAGACCCTCGTCCTCACCCCGATCGCCGCCGGCGTCATGCTGTGGCTCTCCTCGACGGGTGCAGCGACCCTCACGGCAGAGGGTGCCGGTCACTTCTGGATCATGGCAGCCTCGGGCGTGATCACCGCCGTCCCGCTCATCTTCTTCGGCGCCGCTGCACGCCGCCTGCCCCTGACGACCATCGGATTGCTCCAGTACCTCGCACCCGTGCTCCAGTTCCTCCTCGCGCTGCTGGTGCTGAAGGAGGAGATGCCGTTCGAGCGGTGGATCGGCTTCGGTCTCGTCTGGGTGGCTCTGATCATCCTGACCATCGACATGCTCCGCACCCTGCGGCGACAGCCGCGGCCGGCCAGGACGCCGCAGACAGCCCCGGCCACCACGCCCTGACCGGGCCGGCCGGGCGAACGCTACGCCGATGTGCTCATCAGCGACCGGTGCGCACCCAGTCCCTGGGGACGACGACCATGGGAACGGGTAGCGCCCGCAGCATCTTGTTCGCGGTGGAACCGAGGAAGATCTGGCGATTCTGGGCCAGTCGGCTCGAGCCGACGATGACGAGTTCGCCCGCGTCCCAGTCGATGTCGTCGATGGCGTCCTCGATGGTCCGGCCGTGCGCCACCGTGATCGACGCCTCATGGCCGTCGGGGAGCTGCTCGACGGCACGGGCCAGTACCGACTCGGCGTGCTGGTGTGCGCTGTTGATGGCCTCTCCGGAGTCCGAGGACTCGTGCACGTCGAGGGCCACGAGGGAGATCAGCCGCAGGGGCAGACCCCGGCGGGCGGCGGATTCGACGGCGACCTCGAGGACCGACTCCGCACCGGCCCGTGTACCGACGGCGCAGGTCATCCGGGTGAACACCGCACGATGACGGTAGCCGCGGGGTGCCAGCGCCACCGGAACCCCGGAACTGTGCAGCACCGCGTTCGCGACACTGCCCACGGTGAAACGCCGGAGCAGACCGTTGCTGGAGGCCCCGATCACGATCAGTCCGGCGTCGATGTCAGCCGCGAGCTCGATCAGCCCTTCGGCGAAGGAGTCCGCCAGGCGCACGTGGGTGGCCACGTCCACTCCTCCCGGAACATGCTCCTTCGCACGTTCCAGCGCCTCCTGGGCGCGACGACCGCCCGGGGCCACACTGCCGTCCTGCGGCCAGTCGAGGACGGTGACCAGGTCGATACCTGCCGACTGGGTCAGAGCCAGGGAGGTCGCCAGCTCCAAAGCATCCCGCCCGCGGTCATTCTCGGTGTAGCCAACAACATAGCGCACGGCGAGTTCCTCTTCCTCGATCAGGTGTGGCCGCTCCGGCTGACCGGTGAGCCGCGAAGTGGATTCACTCTAGCGCAGCAGTACACCACTGCACCGCTGATCGAGGAGCTGTCCGACCGGGCACTACTGCCTCGGCGCCGCACCCTTCGTCAGCACTTCCTGTCGGAAGAAGGCGGGGTTGATCCTCGCCCACACGAGCATGAGGACAGCGCCGAGGAGGATCACGCCGATACCGAGGATGAAGACCATGCCCACCCCGAACAGCTCCGAACCCGATCCGTAGGACGGGTCCATCGAATCCACTGCCGTCTTGACGAACATGACGAGGAGGATCACCCCTCCCAGCAACGGCGCCAGGAACTTGTAGACCAGATTCCGTACGCTCGTGAAGGCCTGGGCACGGAAGTACCAGACGCAGGCGAGTGCCGTGATGCCGTAGTAGAAGCAGATCATCAGACCGAGCGCCGTGATGGTGTCCCACAGCGCGTTCTCGGAGACGAGGCGCGTGAAGACGTAGAACCCGGCGGCGGCGAGGGCAGCCGCCACCGTGGCGACGCTCGGGGACTTGTACTGGGGGCTGATACGGCCGTACGACGTCGGGAGCGCCGTGTAGTGGCCCATCGCCAGCAGGGTGCGTGCCGGTGAGACGAAGGTCGACTGGAGCGAGGCGGCCGAGGAGCTCAGGACCGCCATGGACATCAGGATGGCGAAGGGGCCCATCACCGGCCCGGCCAGGGCCGCGAAGATGCTGGCCTGGTTATCCGGATTGCCTGCGCCGAGTCCGTCGTCGCCCACCCCCGCATAGGCGAGCGTGGCGAGCGCGACCGTGAGGTAGATGACCACGATGACGATGACCGTCAGCGCACCGGCGCGACCGGGCGTCTTCTCGGGGTCGATGGTCTCCTCGTTCATGGTGAGCGTCACGTCCCACCCCCAGTAGATGAAGATGGACAGGGAGACACCGGCGGCGAAGGCGGAGAAGGAGCCGACCGCGAAGGGGTTGAACCACTCGGCGCTGATGCTCGTGGCGTCGAAGGCGGTGCCGTTGGCCACGTGGACGAAGGCCGCGACGGCGAACCAGCCCAGCACGATGAGCTGGAAGGTGACGAGGACGTACTGGACGGTCTTCGTCGTCTCCATGCCGCGGTAGGAGACATAGCAGGCGAGGGCTATGAACACGAGCGTCGTCGCGATGTTGAGCGGGAGATTCAGGGTGAGATCGGCGAGTTCTGGATCCCTGAGGACCTGGGAGAGCAGGAGGTAGAAAAAGTCCACGGCGACGGCCGCGAGATTCGACAGCACGATGATGGTGGCGGCGATCAGCCCCCAGCCGCCCATCCAGCCGATCCACGGGCCGAAGGCGCGCGTGGCCCAGGTGAAGGAGGTGCCCGAGTCCGGCATCGAGCTGTTGAGTTCGCGGTAGCCCAATGCCACGAGCAGCATGGGGATGAAGCCCACGAGGAAGATCGCGGGCAGCTGAACGCCCACCTCGGCCACGGTCGGTCCGAGGGCGGCCGTGAGCGTGTAGGCCGGGGCCACACAGGACACCCCGATCACGACGGCGCCGAGCAGCCCCACTTTCCCGGAGGCGAGGCCCTTCCTGCTCAGACCGCCCTCGGTCTCCGTCGTCGTGGTCTCCTCGATGCTCATGCGTTCGCCTCCGTCGCTGGATCGCCCGTGCCCGGCATCGTGTCGGGCGTCGAATACGTGCGCGGCACCACGACCATGGGGATGGTCAGCGTCCGCAGGATCTTGTTGGCGGTGGAGCCGAGGAAGAGGCGCAGATGCTGGGCAAGCCTGCTGGATCCCACCAGCAGGATCTCCCCCTCGTCCCAGTCCAGGGCGTCGACGGCCTCCTCGATGGACGCGCCGTGGGCTGTCTCGACGCTCACCCGCCCACCGTCGGCGAGCGACGACGCAGCCTTCTGGAGCCGGAGGTTCGCGGCCGCGTCCTCGGCCCTGTCAGGATCCGGCTGACCGGCGTCGAGCGGAACGAGGGACACCAGCCGTAGCGGCAGGCTGCGGCGACGGGCCGAGGAAACCGCGACGTCCACGACGTCGTCGGCCCCCGCACGGCGTCCGACGGCGCAGGTCAGCCGGGTCACCGGGTCGGTGCGGTCGTATCCCTTGGGAGCGAGCGCCACGGGTACCTGGGCCGCGTGGAGCAGGCTGCGCGCCACGTTGCCGATACTGAAGCGTGCCGCCAGTCCGCGTGAGCTGGCCCCGATGACGATCAGCGTGACGTCCGGGTCCTCGGCCGCCCTGATCAGTCCTCCGGCGTTGGAATCGGCCCGGATCACGACGCCGCGAGCCGGGACGTCGTCGGGAACGAGGGCCAGGGCTTCGTCCATCCACTCGCGGAGCTGGTCCGACAGGATGCCGTCGTAGTTCCTGGCCGGCGGATACGTTCCCGCGTACAGCGAGTGCTCCGGGGTGACGAGGACGACGTCGAGGCCGGCGTCCTGGCGGCGGGCGAGAGCGACGGCGAGGCAGACGGCGTCGCGCCCTCGTCCGTCTGCGGTGTAGCCGACGATGTAGCGCATGCTCAGCTCTCCTTCACGGACCCGGTGGGCTGCAGGCCGGACACCAGCGCGGCATGAATGGCTGCCGCGGTGCGCTTGCCCATCCGGATGGCACCGTCCACGTGCTGGTAGCCCTCGGCGGCGATGTCGGAGCACGACCAGAAGATGGGGCCCACCGGTGTGCGCTGGTAACGCCCGTACCGGTGCAGTCCACCGAGGTCGTAGCTCGAGGCGTAGGCGCCCCTGGTCCACTCCTCCGAGGCCCAGTCCGACTCGTAGTACACCTCCGGTTCGAGCGCCTGCGGTCCGAGGAAGTCCGCGATCGAGGCCAGGATGCGCTCACGCCGCTCCTGCCCGGAGAGCTCGAACATGGCATCGGCCTTCTCGTCGGAGACGAAACCGACGAGGGTACCGCGCGGATCCTCGTGGTTCGAGTTGTCGTAGATCTCCTGGACGATCGATCCGGCGCTGAAGCCCGTACCGGAGAGTCCGTCCTCCCGCCAGAAGGGCGTGGCGTAGACGGCATGGACTTTGATGACCAGACCCAGCGACTGGTGCTGGTGCATCTGGTGCTGACGTCTCGGCAGCGGTGGGTCGTAGCTGATGCGTGAATAGAGATTCGGGGGCACGGCGACAACCGCGTAGCGGGCGCGGACCGTCGTCGTGTCGGAGATGACCGTGACGCCGTCACCGCCATCACCTCCGTCACCTCCGTCGATCCCATTCCATCGCAGGGTCCGGACCGGACTTGAGAGGACCACGTCCTCACCGAGGTCCTCGGCCATGCGCTCGGAGACGGACTGCATACCCCCGATCACGCGCTTGTCGAGGATGAAGTCCTCGTCCACGAGGTTGGAGAAGGACCCTGCGGTCGCGGCCATGAGGATGGCCTGCAGGGCCGAGAAGGCGTGGGCAGGCTTCGTCAGCATGCCCCCGGCGATGAAGAGCCCGATGTTGTTGCACGCTTCCTCGTCGCCGGACTGCTGACGCAGCCAGTGGTGGAAGGAGATCGTGTCCAGCGCACGGGCGTCGGGGTGGTCCCAGGGTGCCTCGGGACCGGCTTCGGCCACGAGCCGGTCAAGGAGGGCGATGAGCCGCTCCATCTCCACGCGCGTGCGATCGTTCACGGGGAACATCTCCCCCGTGTAACGCGCGGGCTCGCCGTCGGGACCGATGTAGACGGACTCTCCCTCGCGGTAGCGGGAGAAGGTGCCCATGCCCAGTTCGTCGAGGAGGCCGATGAGTTCGGTCTGGTCCGGGGAGACCCACTGGCCGCCGACCTCGAAGACCGCTCCCTCGATGACATCGGTGTGGGTACGCCCGCCTACGCGATCCCTGGCTTCGACGACCGCCACCGAGTGCCCGGCCTTCCTCAGTTCGCGTGCGGCGGTCAGGCCGGAGGGGCCCGCTCCGATGATGACGACGTCGCGCTCTAGATTCTTCATCTGATCCTCCCGGCCGCATGACGCGGACCACAAAATGAACGGCGTTCATTATTTCGCCCTACTATAGCTGTGGGCGCGGCTCGAGGGAAGAGTTGAGCCTTCCGGATCCATGACCCGACCAGGAGCCGACCCATGAGCGCAGTACCGGCCGAACCCCGCCGCGCAGGACGACCACCGCGAAGCGTGCTCTCCAGGGAGAGCATCACCTCGGCCGCCCTGGAGCTCATCGAGGTGGAGGGCTACGAGGGCCTGACGATGTCGGCACTGGCCCGCGGACTCCGCGTCGCCCCGTCCGCGCTCTACAACCACGCAGCCTCGAAGCGGGAAGTGCTCACCTGGGTCCAGGACCACGTGATGACCATGGTCGATTTCAGCGCCTTCGCCCACGAGCCGTGGGACGAGGCCGTCAGGCGCTGGGCGCTGTCCTACCGCGAAGTGCTGGCCCAGCACGGCCCGCTCGTCCCGGTCATCGCCGTCATGCCCGTGACCGACGCAGCGGATACGCTGCGCATGTACGAGGAGGTCACCCGCGGCTTCCTTGCTGCAGGCTGGCCCGAGGCCTGCATCGTGCCCTCGATCGTGGCGCTCGAGTCCTTCATCTTCGGATCCGCGCTCGACGTCGCCGCGCCGAGCGACATCTTCGACTCGGGCTCCCTGGGTCCGCAGTTCCCCTTCTTCACCTCCGCCGTACGCTCGGCACAGGAAGCGGATCACCTTGCCAGCGCTGCGGACACGGCCTTCCGGGCAGGCCTCGAGGCCATGATCGGTGGTCTCCGCAAGCAGCTGGCGGAGGTGCGCGATAGGCCCGCCTAGCTTTACCGGCTGCTACGGGTTCGTTAGCATAGAGGTACGGTCAAGCCGCGGCTGAACACTTTAGGTTCCATGGAGGTAGCCATGACTGTCACGTCCCTTCCCTCGCCGTACGCCTCCCACGACGACAGCCACCTCAGCCTTTGGACCGCAGATGACGGCCTCGTCGTCCAGGAGACCGTTACCAGACCGGGCCGCCCCGGCCTGTCCGCTCCCGTTGTACCGCGGGATCTCTCCACTATGACAGACCGGGAACTGCGTTCGCTGAGCAACC
>JARIBG010000028.1 GCA_029257465.1 Arthrobacter sp.
GCGCAGATGCAGCAGATCCGCAACATGGGCTCCATGAAGAAGATGCTCATGATGATGCCCGGTGCTGCGAACATGCGGGAGGCACTCGAGAACTTCGACGAGCGTGAGATCGACCGCGTGGAGGCGATCGTGCGCTCCATGACCCCGCACGAGCGTGTGGCCCCGAAGATCCTCAACGGGTCGCGGCGGGCAAGGATCGCCCGCGGTTCGGGTGTGCACGTGTCCGAGGTCAACGGTCTGCTCGAGCGTTTCGCGCAGGCGCAGAAGATGATGAAGAAGATGGCGTCCGGCGGCGGCGTCCCCGGGATGCCGGGCATGGCAGGGCCCGGTGGTTTCGGGGGAGCCCGCAAGACCAAGGCCGTCGCGGCCAAGGGGAAGAAGAAGCCGCGCTCAGGTAACCCGGCGAAAGCGGCGCAGGAGGCCAGGGAGGCCGAGGAGCGGCGCGAGGCAGCCCGCAGTGCCGCCCCCACGGGTGCGGCATTCGGGGGCCAGCAGGACTTCGATCCCTCGGCGATGAATCTTCCCAAGGGCTTCGAGAAGTTCCTCGGGAAGTAGGTCGCCGACGGTGTGCCTCTTCGTCACAGTGACTGTCATGCTGAATCAGCCATGCTGAATCAGCCATGCTGAATCAGCGATCGGGGCGCCGGTGAGGGGCGAGCGGGTGGTCTTCGTCCACGGAGCCGGTTCCTTCGGCGCCGCGGCGTGGCCACGCCAGCACGGTCTGTCCCTCGAGTTCGACTGCCTGTACGTGCGCCGCCACGGATTCTCGGAGACGGAGGATCCGCTGCCGACCGACCATGAGCGCGACAGGATCATCATCGGCGATGCCCTCGGAGCCGGAGGCCACGTCGTCGCCCACTCACAGGGTGCAGTGGCCGCCATGCTGCTGGCGGTGGAGCGACCCGAGCTCGTGCACACGCTGACCCTGGTGGAACCGGCCTGCTTCTCCCTCACAGCGGACCTACCCGTGACGAGGGCGCACATCGACCTGATGGCGCCCCTGTTCACGGAGCGGGAGAGGATGTCGGACGAGGAGTTCCAGCGCGAGTTCGTCCGCCTGGTCTTCTCCGCGGACGCACGCGAACCCACCACGGACGAGGCCCGACGCTCGGCCAGGAGACTGCGGCTCCAGGCTCCGCCGTGGGAGGCACCGCTGGGGATCGTCCCCGGCGTCCCCACCCTCGTGCTCACCGGGGGGTGGGAGCCGCTCTACGAGGAGGTTGCCGACTACCTCGCCGGTACCGGTGCCATCCACCACCACGCGCCGGGTGGACACCGCCCCCACGATTCGGATGAGGGGGACGCCGTCATCAGGGCCTTTTTGCGCTCTTCCGGTCAGACCGGAGTCGCCTAATGCGGCACCGTCTGGCACAATGAATCCGTACCCGATCCGCACGGCCCCTCTCTCTGTGCGTGCATCGTGTCCTGAAGAACCCCCATGAATGGCCCGCCCCACGGGAGCAGGATGACGGGTTCGCCCCTTTTCATTTACAAGGAGTGACCACACCAGTGGCCGTAAAGATTCGCCTCAAGCGCATGGGCAAGATCCGTGCACCGTTCTACCGTGTCGTCGTCATGGACGCACGCTCCAAGCGTGACGGCCGTGCCCTCGAAGAGATCGGCAAGTACAACCCCACCGAGGAGCCCTCGTTCATCGAGATCAACTCGGAGCGCGCACAGTACTGGCTCGGCGTCGGCGCGCAGCCGACCGAGCAGGTCTCCGTCCTGCTGAAGATCACGGGCGACTGGCAGAAGTTCAAGGGACTCAAGGGCCAGGAAGGCACCCTGAGGACCAAGGCCTCGAAGGAGCAGTTCGTCGCACCCGACAAGGGCTCCGTGATCGTCCCCGAGGCCATCACGCCGAAGGCGAAGAAGAGCGACGACGCCGCAGCGGAAGCCTCCGAGGCCGAGTAACGTGCTGGCCGAAGCACTAGGGCACCTCGTGCGCGGCATCGTCGACAATCCCGACGACGTGCGGGTCTCCGCGAAGAACGACCGCCGCGGCGAGACGCTCGAGGTCCGCGTGCACCAGGAGGACCTGGGTCGCGTGATCGGCCGCCAGGGTCGTACCGCCCGCGCACTGCGTACCGTCATCTCAGCCCTCGCGGACGGCGCAGCGGTGCGCGTGGACGTCGTCGACACCGACCGCCGCCGGGGCTGACCCCGGAGCTTCATCGCCGCTGATCGGCCCCACCACCAGGACCTGGCGGTGGGGCCGAACTCATGTAGGACCCCTCGACCTCAGCAGGAGCACCACCATGGACGTACTCGTCGCCAGGATCGGAAAGCCGCACGGCATCAAGGGCGAGGTGACGGTACAGCTCTTCACCGACGCGCCCGAGGACCGCTTCGACGCCGGTGAGGTCTTCCGTGTAGAGGGAGCTGCCACGACGCAACTGACCGTCACCAAGGCCCGCTGGAACAAGGACATCCTGATCGTCGGCTTCGAGCAGATCGCAGACCGGAACCAGGCAGAGACCCTCCGCGGAGCGCAGCTGTTCATCGATACCTCCGCAGCGCAGGACGACGACGACGACGCCTGGTACGAGCACCAACTCGTCGGCCTGGACGCCCGTGTGGACGGGGCGTCGATCGGGAAGATCACGGCGCTGAGGACCATGGCCGTGCAGGACCTCCTCATCGTCGAACTCGCCGACGGGCACGAGGCCTACGTGCCGTTCGTCGACGATATCGTTCCCGAGGTGAACCCGGAGGAGGGCTTCATCGTCATCACTCCGCCGGAGGGTCTGTTCGAACTCAACACCCCAGGCTCCAACCAGGCGCCCGACGACGGCGACGACACCATGACCGACGTGGCAGATACGACCGTCGCCCCAGCCGAGCCTGGCTCCGACCCTGGCCCTGGCCCTGACCCTGTCTCCGAGCGTGCCTCAGGTGAGGCGCGCGGCTAGTGCGCATCGACGTCGTCTCCATCTTCCCGGAGTACCTCGCCGCACTCGATCTGTCCCTCATCGGCAAGGCGCGGCGCGACGGCGTCCTCGACATCCACATCCACGACCTGCGTGAGGCGACGACCGACCGGCACCGGACGGTGGATGACACCCCCTACGGGGGCGGAGCAGGAATGGTCATGAAGCCCGAGCCGTGGGCGCAAGCGCTCTCGGCGGTCCTGGCGGATGCGCCGGCGCCGAGGCCGATGCTCGTGGTGCCGTCCCCGGCAGGGGCGGTGTTCGATCAGGCCATGGCCTACGAGCTCGCGGAGCTGGACCACCTCGTCTTCGCGTGCGGCAGATACGAGGGCATCGACGAGCGGGCCATCGACTGGGCGCGCGAGGAGTTCGATGTCCGTCCCGTCTCGCTCGGCGACTACGTGCTCAACGGTGGGGAGGTCGCCGTCCTGGCCATGGTCGAGGCCGTCGGCCGGCTGATCCCCGGCGTCGTCGGGAATCCGGCCTCCCTGGTGGAGGAGTCCCACGCCGACGGACTGCTGGAGTACCCCGTCTACACCAAGCCGTCCTCCTGGCGCGGCAGGGACATCCCCGAGGTGCTCCTGAGCGGCAATCACGCGAGGATCGCACAGTGGCGGCGCCTCGAGCAGCTCCGACGCACCGCTGAGCGGCGTCCGGATCTGCTGGCACGCCTCGACACCGGGGCACTGTCCGATGCGGAGCGGGAGGTGCTGCGCGCGGGTGGATCGGCACCGGACGGCAAGGGGAACTAGAAGACTGCATTGGACTCCCTCGCCAGAACTCCCTCGCCAGAACTCCCTCACCCAGGGCCGCAGTTCGATCTCCCAGCTCCAGGCGGACCTGCGCTGTTCGATCAGGTGCATGTAGTTCCGGGCTATCTCGTCCGGGTCCATCGGGCTGTACGTGGGATCGTCGGTGGCATCCGGTCGTACTGAACCGGCGTCCTGAGCTGTGGCATCCTGATCCGTCCTGCCGATGCGGCCGTCGATGACCACGTGGCCGATATGGATGTTCCGGGGATGCAGTTCACGGGCCAGGGACTGGCACAGACCGCGCAGCGCGAACTTTCCCATCGCGTACGGTGCAGAGTTCGCGTAGCCCTTCACCCCGGAGGAGGCACCGGTGAACAGCATCGTTCCGCCGCCCGTGTCCAGCATCCGCCTGGCTGCCTGCTGGGCCATGAGGAATGCCCCGAACGCCGATACCTCGAGTACGTTGCGCACATCGGCCGGATCGAGTTCCGTGATCGGACCCCGCATCCATGGGCTCGCCTTGTAGACGGCGACGTCGAGGGAGCCATCCATGGTGTCGATCGTCCGGAAGAGTTCGGCCACGGCGCCCGGCACGCCGGCGTCGCACTGCAGCGCCGTTCCGTCGACCTCGGCGCGCAGGTCCTCCAGTTTCTCGATGTCGCGGGCTACCAGGACCGGACGGTACGAGCGCTGCGCGAGCGCTCGAGCTATCGCAGCGGACAGGCCTGAGCCGGCACCTACGACAAGGGCGAGAGACGTCACTGTGGAACCTCGGTTCGGGTCATCCGGAGGTGCAGAGTGCTCCGGGTACGAAGCCTACGTCTCGGCGGCACCACACCCGTCCTGCGGGGGCCACAACGAAAGTTCCTCGTAGGAGGACGGATCATTAGTCGTTGCTGCTGTCGCTATGGAATAATCACTACCTGTGCCCACTGGGCCGGGCCCTGCCACAGGGGGCGTCCGGCCAACAGGTGCACACCGGCCTGCCGAATCACCGGATGGGCCGGCCATCCCCTTGCCGGCGGTATTGCCCGGACCTCGCGTCCGGTCCTTGCTGCCGTGACCCACATGGATGACCTGTGGCGTTCATCAGGAGCACCGATATGCATATTCTCGATTCCGTAGACGCCGGATCCTTCCGCGACAACATCCCCGAGTTCCGCGCCGGAGACACCGTCAACGTCCACGTCAACATCATCGAAGGCAAGAACACCCGTGTTCAGATCTTCAAGGGCTTCGTCCTGGGGCGCCAGGGCGACGGCATCCGTGAGACCTTCACCGTCCGCAAGGTGAGCTTCGGTGTCGGCGTGGAGCGGACGTTCCCCGTCCACAGCCCGGTCCTCGACCGCATCGAGGTCGTCTCCCGGGGCGACGTGCGTCGCGCCAAGCTGTACTACATGCGTGATCTGCGCGGCAAGGCCGCGAAGATCAAGGAGAAGCGCGACCCCAAGACGCTCAAGTAGCTGGTGCACGAACCCCCCGCCGACCGGTCCGCGACCGGAGAGCACACGAAACGCCGGTCCCGATCCGTGGGCTGGCGTTTCGTGCTCTCGGCCGTGATCGTCGCCGTCCTCATCACCGGACTCGTACGGGCGTTCCTCGTCGATGTCTACTTCATCCCGTCGGCGTCGATGGAACCCCTCCTCACCGAGGGGGACCGTGTACTCGTGGACAAGCTCCAGGACACGCCCGGGCAGGTGCGGCGGGGCGACGTCGTCGTCTTCGACGGCCGGGGTTCCTTCGATCCCATCACGGACCCGCGCGGTCTCCCCGAGCGGCTGCTGGCGGGCGCGGGCCAGTGGCTCGGGGTGAGCGGGAGTGACACGGTCTACGTCAAGCGCGTGATCGGCACCGGCGGGGACCACGTCCGGTGTTGCTCCACGGGGGGAGACCTCACCGTGAACGGGACGGTGCTCGACGAGCCGTACCTCCACCCGGGGGATGAGGCGAGCGATGGTGACTTCGACGTCGTCGTCCCCGAGGGAAGAGTATGGCTGCTCGGGGACCACCGCTCCGCGTCCCAGGATTCCCGCTCGCTGTTCGGCGCCCCGGGCGGGGGACTCATCAGTGAGGATCGGATCATCGGCCGGGCCTTTCAGCTAGTCTGGCCACCGGACCGGTTCGCTCCGATCGAGCGATCGGGCGATTGAGCCGGGCAGTACCTCGGCAGCCACGCATCATCACGACCACAGAGGAATCAGTACATGGCACGGAGCTTCCGCAGGAAGTCGAACCAGGAGAACGACGCCGCGGGCTCGCACGCGGTGGAGCCCGCCGTGGATCCGGCCGCCGATTCCACTGCCGATCCTGCGGGGAGCGCCGAGCCGACTCGCCCCAGGGGCAAGCGGAAGACCGGCACGAGCGCCGACCGTGGGTTCGGCGCCTGGCTCAAGGAGATCGCCACCATCGTGGTGATCGCACTCGTGCTGTCATTCCTCATCAAGACGTTCCTCTTCCGCGCCTTCTTCATCCCGTCGGGCTCCATGGAGAAGACCCTCGAGGTCGACGACCGCATCTTCGTCAATCAGCTCGTACCGCAGCCCTTCGACCTCCAGCGCGGGGACATCGTGGTCTTCCGTGACACCGACGGCTGGCTGCCGCCGCAGGAGGAGATCCAGCTCAGCTGGCTCAAGCAGGCGCTGATCTTCATCGGGCTCGCCCCCGATCAGTCCCAGCAGCACCTGGTGAAGCGGGTCATCGGGCTCCCCGGCGACACCGTGGTGTGCTGTGACGATCAGGGCCGCATCACCGTCAATGGTGAGCCGCTCGAGGAGCCCTACCTGTTCCCCGGCGTGAACCCCTCCGACGTGCCGTTCGACGTCGTCGTTCCCGAGGACAGCCTCTGGGTCATGGGCGATCACCGGAACGCCTCAGCCGATTCCCGCGCCAACCAGGACAAGCCCGGCGAGGGCTTCGTCGACGTCGACGACATCGAGGGCAGGGCCGCCGTCATCGCCTGGCCCCTCAATCACATCGGGTTCCTCGACAACTACTCGGACGTGTTCGAGGGCGTCCCGGAGCCGGCAGGATCATGACCGCACCACGCCGCACCCGATCCGTTGCGCCCACCCTCAGGGTCGAGAAGTCACTCGCAGCGCAGGGCCACCGGTTCGTGGCGGGATGCGACGAGGTGGGCCGGGGGGCCCTTGCAGGCCCCGTCTCGGTGGGCATCGTCGTCGTCGATCTCGAAGCGGTAGCGGGTCTGCGCGGCGTCCGCGACAGCAAGCTGCTCAGGCCCGCCGAGCGGGAGTCGCTCGTGCCGCGCATCCGGCGCTGGTCTGTGGCCTCCGCCGTCGGGCACGCCTCAGCAGCGGAGATCGACGCCCTGGGCCTGATGAGCGCCCTGCAGACCGCCGGCAGCCGTGCCTGGGCCGCCGTAGGCGCCACGGTGACTCCCGACGTCGTCGTGCTCGACGGGAACTACGACTGGCTGTCACCGCGTGAGCGGGGCATTCCGGGCGACGACGGCGGGAGTGCCTCGGGTGGGTCGGGGTGTGCTGCGCCCGTCCACACGCGGATCAAGGCGGACCTGACGTGCCTCAGCGTGGCTGCAGCGAGTGTACTCGCCAAGGTGGAACGCGACGCCCTGATGGTTTCGCTCGCCGCAAGCCATCCTTCATTCGGATGGGACGTCAACAAGGGATACGCCACCCAAGGACACCGTGCGGGCATCGACGCAGCCGGTCCCACGGGGTACCACCGCAGAACCTGGCGCCTGGGGAGTCTCGACAGGCCAGCCGCACCGATCCTGGAAAGAGGATGATGAACGAATGAGTGCCGAGGATCTCGAGAACTACGAAACCGACATGGAGCTCCAGCTCTACCGCGAGTACCGCGACGTCGTGGGACTGTTCAGCTATGTCGTGGAGACCGAGCGCCGGTTCTACCTGGCGAACCAGGTGGATCTGCAGGCGCGCTCGGCGGACGGCGAGGTCTATTTCGATCTGACGCTGCAGGACGCCTGGGTGTGGGACGTGTACCGTTCCGCGCGGTTCGTCAAGAATGTCCGCGTCATCACGTTCAAGGACGTCAACGTCGAGGAGCTCACGAAGTCGGACGACATCACCCTGGCCAAGGACGGCACGCTGGGCCACTGAGTCCGGCTTGCCTCAGTGCTTCGGCCGTAGCGGACAGCTGTGAGGCAGTCTGAGCGGACGTTGTCCACATAGCACCTACCGGTCCACCTCCCCTTCCCTCTCTACCCGACGCTGGGGGTGGAGGTGATGGCCATGTTGGCGAAGGATCAACTGGGACGTCGTGGGGAAGCAACGGCCGCTGAGTTCCTCAAGGACGAGGGTCTGCTCATCGTGGACCGCAACTGGCGGTGCCCTGCGGGTGAGATCGACCTCGTCGCGGTGGAGGGCTCCACGCTCGTGATCGT
>JARIBG010000108.1 GCA_029257465.1 Arthrobacter sp.
GGAGTCGCCGGCCGCGACCGGCGTGATGAACCGCAGATTCTCCAGGCCGTAGTTCGCCAGCACAGGCCCGGGCTCCGGGTCAACGAACAGACCGGCGCCCCAGGACAGCAGCAGGTAGCCGTGCGCCACGATGCCCGGGAAGAACGGATTGGCCGCAGCGGCCTTCTCGTTGGTGTGGGCGTAGAACGTGTCGCCGGTGGTCTCGGCGAAGGCGCTGATGTCCTCGAGGCTCACCTGGCGCAGCTCCGACCGGACGGCGTCGCCGATCCGCAGCGCGGCGAGGTCCTTACGGAACGGGTGGCCGTCGTCGAACCGGCGATCGGCCCCGGTGTGCCACTCCCCCGTGATGCTCGTGAGCATGTTCGGCGAGCCCTGCACTGCGGTGCGCTGCATGTGGTGCACCACCGACCGCATACCGCCGAGTTCCTCACCACCGCCGGCCCTTCCGGGACCGCCGTGCACCAGGTGCGGTACGGGCGAGCCGTGACCGGTGGAGGAGCGGGCGTCCTCGCGGTTGAGGATCAGCACGCGACCGTGGTGCGCGGCGATGCCCAGCACGAGTTCCTGCGCGACGGCGGGATCGTTCGTGCAGACCGTCGCAACGAGGGATCCCGAACCGAGCGCCGCGAGCCGGATGGCGTGCGGCAGATCCTCGTAGCCGATCACCGACGCGACGGGACCGAAGGCCTCCACCGAGTGCAGCGCACCGGCCTCGACGTCGTCCCAGGTGAGCAGCATCGGCTCCATGAACGCACCGTCCGGCGCCTTGCCGGACGTGTTGTCCGCGAGGACGACGTCGGGCGCATCGAGTGACCCGAAGGCCACGGACGCGCCGCCGGAGATGAGTTCCCGCACGGAGTTCTGGACACCCTCGAGCTGGTCCAGCGATGCGAGCGCACCCATGGTGACGCCGTCGGCACGCGGATCTCCGAGCGTGACGCGCGAACGGATGCGTTCCCCGGCGGCGCGGACGACGTCGTCCACCAGCGCCTCGGGCACGATGGACCGGCGGATGCCCGTGCACTTCTGGCCGGCCTTGACCGTGACCTCCGTGACGAGGGACTTCACGAAGGCGTCGAACTCGGGCGTGCCGGGAACGGCGTCGGGGCCGAGGATCGCCGCGTTGAGGGAGTCCGTCTCGCACGTGAAGCGCACACCGCCCTGCTCGACCGACGGGTGCGACTTGAGCGTGCCAGCGGTCGACGCGGACCCGGTGAAGGCCGCGAGATCGCGGTAGTCGAGATGATCGAGGATGTCGCGGGCCGGGCCGGAGATGAGTTGCAGCGCTCCGGCGGGCAGGATGGCCGTGCCGATGATGAGCTTCACCACGGCCGCCGTGAGGAAGCCGGTGGGGGTCGCGGGCTTGACGATCGTGGGGACGCCGGCGAGGAAGGCGGGCGCGAACTTCTCGAGCATGCCCCACACCGGGAAGTTGAAGGCGTTGATCTGTACGGCGACGCCGGGGATCCGCGTGTAGATGTGCGTGCCGAGGAACGAGCCGTCCTTGGAGAGCACCTCCGGAGGACCATCGACGATCACGTGCGAGTTCGGCAGTTCGCGGCGCCCCTTGGACCCGAACGTGAAGAGCACGCCGATGCCGCCGTCGATGTCGACCATCGAGTCGATCTTCGTTGCACCGGTCTTCGCCGACAGCTCGTACAGCGGTTCGCGCTGGGCGTTGAGGAACTGCGCGAGTTCCTTGAGCTTGAGGGCGCGCTCGTGGAAGGTCATGCGGCCGAGCTCGGCCTGCCCGGTGGTGCGGGCGTAGCGGACGGCGGCGGCGGTGTCGATGCCCGCGGTGCTGACGACGGCGAGCTCCTCACCGGTGCTGGCATCGCGGACCACGGTGCCGTCCTCGTCCGCAGCGGCCCGGTCTGGCGTCCACCAGGCGTCCTCGAGGAAGCTGGGGACGACGTCGATCTGTACTCGCTCCGGGGCGGTGGTCATGATCCGCTCACCTTTCACTGGTTCTGTCGGGATGCGTCCGGGGTCCGGACTGCGGGTGTCGAGGTAGGTGGGACGTTCCTCAGGAGGCGGGCGACGGCGGGGCGTTCCAGTCGAAGAAGCCGCCGCCGCTCTTGCGCCCGAGCCGGCCCTGCGCCACCAACTGACGCAGGATGGCCGGCGGGGTGAAACGGGGCCCGAGGGTCGATTCGAGGTACTCCGCGATGCCCAGCCGGACGTCGAGACCCACGATGTCGGTGGTGCGCAGCGGCCCTACCGGATGCTTGTAGCCGAGGACCATCGCCGCGTCGATGTCCTCCGCCGTCGCCACACCCTCCTCGAGCATGCGCATGGCCTCGAGGGCGATCGCGACGCCGAGCCGCGAGCTCGCGAACCCGGGGGTGTCCTGCACGACGACGGCGGTCTTGCCGAGCGCTGCGACCCAGGACCGCGTGGCCGCCTCGAGGTCGGCGGACGTCTGCGCCCCGAGGACCACCTCGATGAGCGTGGAGGCGGGCACCGGGTTGAAGAAGTGGAGGCCGCAGAAACGCTCGGGCCGCTGCAGGGCACCGGCGAGCGCGTCGACGGAGAGCGAGGACGTGTTCGTGGCGAGCCAGGCGTCGTCATCGAGCACTACCTCCACCGCCTGCAGGGCCTCCCGCTTCAAGGAGACGTCCTCGGGCACGGCCTCGACCACGAGCCCGCAGGAGGCGAAGGAGGCGTAGTCGGTGGACACCGAGACCCGGCTCAGCAGCGCCTCGTGGTCCTCCGACGTCGTGCCGCGCTCCACGCTGCGGGCAAGAGCGGTGGAGACCCGGTGGAGGGCGGCAGCCGCAGCCGCGTCGTCGCGCTCGACGACGATGACGTCGGCACCCGCGAGGCAGAAGGCGTGGGCGATGCCGGCCCCCATGCGCCCTCCGCCGAGCACGCCGCCCCGTGCCGGGATCTGGCTCATGAGCTCTTCTTCCGGTCCAGGAACCGCTGCATGCGGTCGAATTTCGCCTCGGACTCGAACAGGACGGCCTGCGCGAGCTGGTCGATCACCGGGTGTGCCTCCCGCGGCGCATGGAACACGCTCTTGGTGATGCGGGTGGCCAGCGGATCCTGCCGGCCGATCCGGTCCGCGAGCTCGTGGGCCGCCGTCAGGAGATCCTCCGGCTCATGGAGGGAGCTGACGAGCCGGGCATCGAGGGCTTCCTCGGCCGAGAGGATGCGCCCGGCGAGGAGGATCTCCTTCGCGAGCGGCTCCCCCACCAGCTCCTTCAGCCGCCAGGTGGCGCCTGCTGCGGGAAGGATGCCCAAGCCGGTCTCCGGATTGCCGATGCGAAGCCG
>JARIBG010000110.1 GCA_029257465.1 Arthrobacter sp.
AGGCGACGATTCTCAATGCACGCGCGCTGGTGTCGCTGCCGGAGGGGGCGGGTCTCGGCTCCGTCCTGGAGGCGCACCGGCCACCTGCCGGACCGGCACCGGTCGAGCTGTCGGACGTGCCGGCGAGTACGCCGGAGAGTACAGCGCTGGCCCGCGCGCTCCGGGACCGGGGGTTCCGCTTCGTCGGGCCGATCACGGCCTATGCCATGCTGCAGGCTACGGGGTACGTGAACGACCACCTCAGAGACTGCTGGGTACGCCGTCACGCCGCCGCGCACGGGACCGACGATCCTCCTGCGAAGGAAGCCTCCGTGGGATGAATCGTCCGGTGAGCCGCCGCGAGGACCGGGAAGTCGCCCGCGGCCCATCCCTGACGAGGCTCTGGTACCTGCAGGTCCTGGCCGTCTTCGTCCTCGGCCGCCTCGTCTCCACGGGGCTCCTCCTGCTCGCCGCCACCCGCCAGGGCATCAGCCCGTGGTCCGGACCCGCGCCGGGCTACGGCGTCTTCATCAACTACTGGGACAGCGGCTGGTACGAACGCATCTTCCGGGAGGGCTACCCGGCGCACCTGCCCCGGACCGCCTCCGGCGTCGTCGAACACAACCAGTGGGCCTTCTACCCGCTCTATCCGGGCCTGGTCCGCGTCCTCGACGCCGCGACAGGCCTGGGCTGGGGCTTCCTGGCGCCCGCCGTCGCGCTCGCCGCCGCCGGCGGCGCGACCGTCGTGATCTACCGGCTCTTCCGGCTCCGCGCCGCTCATCGGCCCGCTCTGGCAGCCGTCGCCCTGATCTCCTGCGCGCCCGTCGCCGCGATCGTGCAGATCCCGTACGCCGAGTCCCTGCACCTGCTGCTCCTGGCATCAGCGCTCCAGCTGGTCTCCGTGCACCGCTACTACGCCGCGATGCCCGTGGTGGCGCTCATGTGCCTGACACGCCCCACAGGCGTGCCGTTCGCGTTCTTCGTCGGCATCCTCTTCCTGCACGCACTGTGGCGGTCCCGGAACGGACAGGTCGTCTCCGAGCGGCTCGACGCCGGGCGGAGCGTGCTTCCCCTGTTCCTCCTCGGGGCGGTCTCGGCCTTCGCCGCCGTGGCCTGGCCCGTGATCGCCTGGATCGTGACCGGGGAACAGGATGCCTACGTGGCCACGGAGACTGCGTGGCGCGGCGAGGCACTGACGCCTTTCCTGCCCTGGTTCGAGACACCGGCCGGGCTCCTGGGCCCGGTGGCCGGGGCGCTCCTGGTCGCAGCCCTCGTCCTGTTGCTCGCGGGGCTGGTGCTCGTGCCGGCTGTCCGGTCCCTCGGCCTCGTCCTGTGCTCGTGGTGCGCGGCCTACGTGCTCTATCTCGCCGCGGTCTGGGATCCGCAGTCGAGCACGTTCCGCATTCTCCTGCCGCTGTTCCCGCTGGCGCTCGCCGTCGGTACCAGGATTACTGCGCGCCAGCTCTGGGTGCTCCTGCCCGTTCTCGTGGTCCTCCAGTTCCTCTGGGTGGACTGGTTCTGGGGCTGGACGCCGACGGGGCCGGACGGCGACTATCCTCCCTAGCCGTTCTGTGATGGCATGTGATGCACACCGCACCTGAATTAGCAGGTGCACGGGTTGTGCTGAATAATGAAGGGGATGATGTGCACCGTCGGACCCATCGCGGGAGCCCGGGCGGGGCGCAGTTTACTGATGCGCTGTCCGCTGCCGGCGGCTGCGCCCTGTTGAGAGGGATTCCCCCATGGCTGCCATGAAACCGCGTACCGGCGATGGACCGATGGAAGTCACCAAGGAAGGTCGCAGTCTGATCATGCGGGTCCCGATCGACGGCGGCGGGCGACTGGTCGTCGAGCTCAACGCGGAGGAAGCCGGCAAGCTCAAGGACTGCCTGCTCACCGTCACCACCTAGCTCGTCCCGGCGGGCGGATCGTGCTGCCCGATGCCCTGTGCCCGATGCTCACGCTCGTGCCGGCCGGATCAGCTGCGCTGCTTGACCGCGAGGAGCAGACCTGTGCCCGTGGGCAGGAGCGCGGACACCAGGGTCTCGTCGTCACGAATCAACCTGCCGATCTGGCGCAGCGTCGTCGTCGATGATTCACGTACTGCCGGCTCAGGAACGCGGTCCTGGTCCAGGGCGTCATTGATGATGACCATGCCGCCGTCCTTGAGGAGCCGTACGGCCTGTTCCACGTAGAGGGGCAGGCCCGCGGTGTCCCCGTCGATGAAGACGAGGTCGTACGCCCGGTCCGTGAGGCGTGGGAGGACGTCGGATGCCCGGCCGGAGATCGTCCGTGTCCGGTTCGAGGGAATACCTGCCTCGGCATACGCTTCCCGCGCGGCGCGGAGGTGGTCGACGTCGGCGTCGATGGTGGTGAGGACGGCCTGGTGGCCGAGCCCCCGGAGCAGACAGACACCGGAGACGCCGGCGCCGGCTCCGACCTCGACGGCGGTGGAGGCCTTCGACGCAGCGGCGAGCACGGTGAGCGCCGCACCGACGGCCGGTGTCACAGCGGTGACGCCGAGCTCACGGGAGCGGTCCCGTGCCCTGAGGAGGACATCGTCCTCATCGGGGAGTCCTTCCGTGTAGGACCAGCTGCTGTGCTTGTCGGTGGCCATGTACTCTCCTTCGCATCTGATCCGCGCGTACGACGCGGCAGATCGGTGGTTGACGGCGGATCAGGGGGTAGCGGCGGGCCGGAGCCTGCGCCTCAACCCTACTGTGCGAAGGCTCGGGAGAAGCTCCTCGGCGTCCGCTGCCCTCCCGCCCGGAGCCTGCCCGGAGCGTGCGCGGTGATCCGGGTACGTCCGGAGCTGCCAGCCAGTTCCCAGCTTGATACGAAAGTATTTTCGTACTGGGCATCCAGCAGCGCAGCAGTGCCGAATCACCTGTAGTACCGAGTACCAGAGGTCTCGATCAGGATCGATCCGGCAGGTCAGGCAAGAAGGGGCACGGATGTCGAGCGTTGAAACGATACAGCCGGACGTCGACGGCAGCGACGACGAGAACGTACCCGTCCTGGACGAGCACGGCAATCCATGGGTGGCACCGTCCTGGGAGGAGGTGGTCACCACCTACTCACCGAAGGTCTATCGACTGGCCTACCGCCTCACGGGCAACAAGTTCGACGCCGAGGACCTCACGCAGGAGGTCTTCGTCCGGGTCTTCAGGTCGCTGGCGAAGTTCAGACCGGGCACACTCGACGGGTGGTTGCACCGCATCACCACGAATCTGTTCCTGGACCAGGCCCGACGGAAGACCCGCATCCGCTTCGACGGACTGACCGAGGAGGCGGAGGCCCGGCTGGCCAGCAACCATCCCGGCCCCGAACGCAGTTACGAGTTCAACAATCTGGACATCGACGTGCAGAAGGCGCTGGAGGAACTGCCTCCCGACTTCCGTGCCGCCGTCGTCCTCTGCGACCTCGAGGGCCTTGCGTACGACGAAGTGGCACGCGCTCTCGGCGTCAAGCTGGGCACCGTGCGCTCCCGGATCCACCGTGGTCGCACGATGCTCCGCGACAAGCTCGCGCATCGGGATCCCAGGACCTCCGGGGGCGGCGGTACCACGCTCGGTGCGCCCCGGGTCGTCGGACTGGGATAGGGGCCGTGTTCCACCCGCGCCGCTCGCTGCAGGACCTCGCGGACGGTGAGCTGTCCGACCATCGGCGCGCCACCATCGAGCAGCACCTCCAGCACTGCGCCTCCTGTGCCGATGACCTGAGCAGGTTGCGCGGACACAAGAGCGTGCTCCTGGGCCTGCAGAACCCGTCCCCTGACCCCGACTTCCAGCGCAGGCTCCTGTCCTCCGGCTCCAGCGTTGCTCGGCCTGATCAGCGGCGGGACGTCACCGGCGCCACCGGCATCAGGAGCGTCACCGGCGTGACCGGGTTAACCGGCATCAAGGGCGCCACCCCGCGCCGCACCCGCGTCGCTGCCCGGCGGCGTCGTGCCCTCCTCGTGGCGGGCGGGACGGTCGGCGTTGCGACAGCGATCCTGACCGGCGCCTACATCGTGGGCTCAGGATCAGGGCCCGTGCGGGCAGGGGCGGCGACGGGTCCGACGACGTTGCGGGCCGGATGGGACGCGATGGCCCCGGGGACGCGCACAGCCCTGGACGCGGACCAGGTCGAGTCGCTGAGGGCGCAGGGTTGGTCGTGCCCAGAGCTCATGTCCCTCGGTTTCACCCTCAGGAGTGCCGAGGCCATGCTGGTAGGAGGGGTGCCCACGCTCGAGCTCGTCCTCGACCACCACGGGGACCTCGTCACCGTCTACGAGCAGCGGAAGATCGACGGTCGACCGGCGGACGCGCCGATCAACGCGGCGACCGGCAGGACCGTCGTCCAGGACGGGTTCGACCACGTCGGTGGGGTGGAGCAGGATCTCTGGGTGCGATCAGGTGCTCCCTGGCTGGTCGTCCTCGACGCCCCGTACCTCACCTACACCGTGGTCTCCGAGCTCCCGCCGGCGGACATGCCGCAGACCCTCCAGCAGCTGGTCACCGCGGAGTACGCGCAGCTGTCACCGCAGCAGCCACAGGACGACTCCGTCATGGAGCGCATCGTCCGCGGACTGTCGATCATCGCCGACCCGCCGGACGACTGACCGGGGATCAGCCTGACCAGGTGCACCGACACCGACGGCACGACGACGAATGTGGCAGGCGAGGGCCGGGAAGGTAGGCTTCTGCCGTGGTTGGAATCAACGGTTTCGAGCTTGTGGCTCTAGCGATCATCGCCGTAGTGGTACTCGGCCCGGAACGTCTCCCGGAGTACGCCGCACAGCTGGCGCGGCTCGTCCGGGGTCTGCGCCGCATGGCCACGGGCGCGCGGGAGCAACTGCGTGAGGAGGTCGGCCCGGAACTCGACGAGGTCGACTGGCGGAAGCTGGATCCACGCCAGTACGATCCGCGGCGCATCATCAAGGAAGCGCTCCTCGACGACATCGAGGACGTCTTCAAACCTGTCAGCAAGAACGGTCCGACCCCGGCACCGGCAGCGGTCCCGGCGACCAGCAATGTGCGGGTCGGCCGCCCGGGCCCGTCGGTGCCGTTGAAGGCCCAGCTGGAACCGGGGCAGGCCGCCCCCTACGACCGCGAGGCCACCTAGGTACAGGGCGTCAACGGGTCAGGTGACGCTGACCGGCAGCTTGAGTCCGTGAAGACCGCGCGGTCGCCCCGCGAGGACCGAGGCGAT
>JARIBG010000124.1 GCA_029257465.1 Arthrobacter sp.
ACCGCTATCACGAACGCCCATGTGGTACCGATCGACGGCGAACCCTTCGACGGCACCGTCCTGGTCGAGGACGGCCGCATCTCGGCGCTCGGGGCCTCGGTCACCGTGCCCGACGGCGCCACCGTCGTCGATGCCGGCGGCAAGTGGTTGCTGCCCGGCTTCGTCGACGCCCATGTGCACCTCGGAACGCATGAGGAGGGCGAGGGCACCGCCGGCGACGACACCAACGAGATGACCGACCCGAACATGGCCGGCGTGCGCGCCATCGACGCCGTCAACCCCTACGATCCGGGCTTCGACGACGCCCTGGCCGGCGGCGTGACCACGGTGAACGTCAATCCCGGCTCGGGCAACCCCATCGGCGGGCAGGCCGTGGCCCTCCACACCCACGGGCGCTATCTCGAGGAGATGGTGCTGCGCTCCCCCAGCGGCCTGAAGTCGGCACTCGGCGAGAATCCCAAGCGCGTGTACGGGGACAAGGGCAAGACGCCCTCGACCCGCCTGGGCACGGCCCTGGTCATCCGCGAGGCGTTCATGAAGGCCCAGAACTACATGGGCAAGGCCGACGAGAACGCCCGCGACCCGCATCTCGAGGCCCTGGCCATGGTGCTGCGCCGTGAGATCCCCTGGCGTCAGCACGCCCACCGCGCCGACGACATCGCCACAGCGCTCCGGCTGGCCGACGAGTTCGGCTACGACCTCGTCCTCGACCACGGCACAGAGGCGCATCTGCTCGGCGACGTCCTGGCCGAGCGCGGGACGCCGGTGCTGATCGGACCGCTGTTCACCACGAAGTCGAAGGTGGAACTGCGCGGCCGGTCGATCGCCAACCCGGGCAAGCTCGCGAGGGTGGGCGTCGAGATCTCGATCATCACCGATCATCCCGTCATCCCCATCAACTTCCTCGTGCACCAGGCCACGTTGGCCGTCAAGGAGGGCCTGGACCGCGAGACCGCCCTGCGCTCCATCACCATCAACCCGGCGAGGGTCCTCGGACTCGCTGATCGCCTCGGCTCCCTCGCCGTCGGCAAGGACGCGGATCTGGTGCTGTGGAGCGGGGATCCACTCGACGTCATGCAGCGGGCCCTGCAGGTATGGATCGGCGGTACGGAGGTCTACTCCTACGACACGGCGAGCGGCAGCAGCACCGTCGCTCCGCGAGGTCAGTAGCCTCCCTTGGCACGTGTCCTGCCGCCCCGGCCCTTCACGCTGCGTGCGGCACTCACCCTGTGGCTCGTGATCGCGGTGCTCCTGCTCATCGCAGCCGGGACCTTCATCGGGTCCGCTGCGGCACAGGATCTGGAGCGGGCCGGATTCATCGGACTCGGTGCGCTCTTCGGCGCGCTCGCCGTCCTGCAGCTGCTCCTCCTGCTCCCGCTGCGGCGGGGCAGGAGGAGCGCCCGTGAGGTCCTGAGTACCGTCGGCATCCTGCTGGGCGTGCCGATCCTGGTCCGCGGGACCCCGGGCCTGTCCCTGATCGCAGGCGCCATGCTCGTCGCGGTGCTGCTTATGTGGCTACCGCAGAGCAGCGACTACTTCCAGCTCACCCAGCCGAAGGCGAAGAAGCGCTTCAGGCTTCCCTGGTCGCGTTAGGGCTCTGTGCGGCGCGGGGGCGTTGCGCGCGGTCGCTGACAGACGGTGCCGGCGCAGCTGATGGGTACCGGCAAACTGATCGGTTTGCCTCTGCACTTCGGCTCAGCTCACGCGTGCGTGGCTCTCGATGGTTCGCAGGACACCGAAGAGCTTGACCACGCCCTCCTTGCCGAAAAGTTCATCGGGACCTGCCGGAGCCAGTTCATTGTAGGGCGAGTCGAACAACGCGCCCGGGGAAACGGTTCCGTTATCGACGAGGTGGTTCGTGAGGACCTGCAGGAAGTCGAGCTGCTGGGCTGTCAGCGTGGTGTTCGCCACGAACTCGGCCAGCGCCTCCTCTACGGCGTCGCGGTCCAGGCCCACCAGTGACCGCACGTACAGTCCGAGCCCCTCAGCCGCGGCCCTGTCCAGATCTTCCCGCGAGCCGAGGCCGCTCTCCAGCAGGATGCATTCCAGCTCGGAGAGGTCCAACGCTGTGAGCTGTCTGTTCCGGCGCAGGCGCTGGATGGCGGCGTGGTCCTGGCGACCGGCAAGGTACAGCCGGATCTTCTCGCGGTAGCGGGCAAGGTCCATGTGGCCGTTCGATGCCCCGACGAGGTCGATTTCCTCGAGCTCGCCGAGTTCGTCCAGGAAGTTCGTGAAGACGACGTTCCGCTTGCGTTTCTCGATCAGGTGGACAAGTTCGCGGAGCCGGAGCCTGATGTCCTCCAACCATTGAGCTGACACGGACTCCCACTCGGCGTCGTCGAGTAACGCCTCGATCAGCGGCAGTTGCGCAGCGATGGCGGGAACATCCGGCTGGTCCTGCAGCGCGGCAGCTACTGCTTGTACCTTCATCCGCAATGGACCCATGGGGCTCCCCTGGAGTGCCGCCAGTTCCGTCCGCAACACAAGATGGTCGAAGCGCTTGGCCTCCTCCGTGTCCGGCAGGGCGCCGATGGATGCCAGCCGCGCAATGTCGGTCTCGAGCGCGTCGAAGTCCTCGCTGCCCAGGGACTTCCACGTCGATTCCTCCGTGAACTTCTCCACCCATCTCCGGGCAGGTCTGACCAGGAAGTTCTCCAGCGGCAGCCTGCCCAC
>JARIBG010000128.1 GCA_029257465.1 Arthrobacter sp.
TCAATGCGATCCACGGAGCAGCCGAGATCCTGGTGCGGCTGCGCGATCATCAGCCCGCGACGGTGACAGTGGACGGTCTCGACTACCGCGAGAGCCTGAACGCGGTGAAGATCAGCGGCGGAACGGCCGGCAACGTCATCCCCGACAGCACGGTCGTCGAGGTCAACTACCGCTTCGCGCCGGACAAGAGCCCTGATCAGGCCGAGGAGTACGTGCGGACGCTGCTGGAGGGGTTCGAGGTCGAGCGCACCGACGCCGCCGCAGGTGCCCGGCCCGGGCTGCAGCACCCCGCCGCTGCGGCCTTCGTGGCCGCCGTCGGGGAGGAGCCCAAGCCCAAGTACGGCTGGACCGACGTCGCGCGGTTCAGCGCTCTCGGCATCCCGGCGGTGAACTTCGGCCCGGGAGACGCACTCCTGGCGCACACCGACGACGAGCACGTCCACGCCGAGGCGATCCGTGCCTGCCTCGCGGCCCTGGTGACCTGGCTGTCCTGAACGCGGTGGTGCCGGCGACGACGGCGGCGCCGCCGGTGTCGGTGTGGAGGAGAGGACTCAGGTGGACGCCGCGTCCATCACGACGACGTCCTCGGCTGCAGGTCTGCGGGACCGGGTCCTGAAGCTCAGGAGCGATGACATCCGCGTGGCCAGTGTAGACAGGGCAAAATTGATCAGGATGAAGATGGTCGCTGCGACGAGCAGGGACGGGATCACGTTGCCCTCGCCGACCCCGAGTCGCCTCGTGTACTGCAGCAGCTCGGGGTAGGTGATGATGTAGCCGAGCGCGGAGTCCTTGAGGATCACCACGAACTGGCTGATGAGGGCCGGCAGCATGGCGATCAGGGCCTGCGGTACCTCGATGTTGCGCAGTGACTGGTTCCGGGTCAGACCGATGGCCATACCCGCTTCCCGCTGGCCCTTCGGCAGTCCGTACACACCGGAGCGGACGAGCTCGGCGATCACCGAACCGTTGTAGAGCGTAAGCGCGAGGATGACGGCGATCAGTGGTGCGTCCTGCGGCTGCACCGCTCCCGAGCGTCCGAGCGCCAGCCAGAAGAAGATCATCATGAGCAGCACCGGTACGGCGCGGAGGAACTCGACGACGACGCCGGCGACCCAGCGGATCGGCGCGAGGTGCGAGAGCCTGCCGATGCCGAACACCAGACCGAAGGCCACCGAGGTGACGATCGCGATGCCGGCGGCCTTGAGCGTGTTGAGCAGGCCGGGGAGGATGAAGAACTCCCAGGTCCGTCCCTGCAGGAAGGGCGACCACATGCTCGCGGTGAGCTGGCCCTTGTCCGCCAGCGCGGAGACGATCCAGGCGAGGAGGCCGAGCGCCACCAGGACGCCGACGACATTGAAGATCAGGATGGTCCGGCGCGCACGGGGCCCGGGTGCATCGAACAGGACCTGCTGGGCGCTCACCGTGCCACCGCCAGTTTCCGTGAGGCCCAGGTGGTCAGGAGCCCGATGGGGATGATCAGGATCACGAAGCCGAGGGCGAAGGTGAAGAAGATCGGGATGACGAGATCGGAGCGGAACTCGATCATGGTCTTCATGAGGGACGAGGATTCCGTGGCCACGGAGCCGGCGGCTGCGACGGTCGAGTTCTTGATCAGCGCGATCAGCACATTGCCCAGCGGCGCGATGGCACCGCGGAACGCCTGCGGGAGGATGATGAGCCGCGCGGCCGGGAGGAAGCCCAGGCCGATGGCTCGGGCCGCTTCCGCCTGACCGAGGGGGACGGTGTTGACGCCACTGCGGATCGCCTCGCAGACGAACGCAGCATGGTAGAGCGAGAGCCCCACGATCGCGATCCTGAACAGGCTCAGATTCAGATCCTCCGCGAGGCTGACCTGCATCACGGAGAAGAGTCCGAGGAAACCGAACGCGAGGATGATCGTCAGGGGCGTGTTCCGGAAGATATTGACGTACGCGGCCCCGAACCACTGCAGACTCCGGATGGGGGAGATGCGGAAGAGCGCCAGGACCGTACCGAGGACCAGGGCCCAGATCGCGGCCCAGAAGGAGAGCTGGATGTTCACCCAGAAGGCGGCGGGCACGTCGTACGTCTCGAAGAGGGACAGATAGTTCTCCACGGATCACCCCTTTGCGGTGTGAGGAGCATGGCAGTGTGCGGAGCACGGCAGTGGCGGGGCCGCCCGACTGGAGGACCCCACCACCGGATGGCCGACTACGCGCAGGGCTCGGGCGTCGGGGGGTTCAGTTCCTCGTTGTAGCTGTAGTCCGCGCCCTCCGTGTTCGCGGCGATGGCCTCTTTCCAGGCACCCTCGTCGATCATCTTGGTGATGGCCGCGTTGATGTCCTCGCACCGGTCGCTGCCCTGGGGCAGGCCGACGCCGTACTTCTCCTCGGAGAACGTGTTGCCGACGACCCTGTACTGGCCGGCGTTGGCGTCCTGGGCCGCGAGGCCGGCCAGGATGATGTCATCGGTGGTCACGGCGTCGATCTGGCCCCCGCCCATGGCCGTGACGCACTCGGCGTAACCGGGCTGCTCCACGAGCTGCACGCCCGGGTACTGGTCCTTGATCTTCTGCGCGGAGGTGGAACCGGTGACGGAGCACAGGTTCTTGCCCTCGAGATCCTCGGGCCCGGTGATGTCGCTGTCCGTGGGAACGAGCAGATCCTGTCCGGCGATGAAGTACGGTCCGGCGAAGGCCACGGTCTCCTTGCGGGTGTCGGTGATGGAGTAGGTCGCGAAGATCATGTCCACCTGGTCGTTCTGCAGCATGTTCTCGCGGTTCGCCGACGGGGATTCGACGAATTCGATCTGCTCATCGGTGTAGCCGAGCTCGTTCGCGACGTACTTGGCGACGTCGACGTCGAACCCGGAGTAGGAGCCGCCCTCGTCGTAGCCCAGGCCCGGCTGGTCGAACTTGATGCCCACGCGGATCGTCTCGCCACCGGCCTCGCCGCTCTCCGGGGCGGAACCGGTGGCGTCCTCATCGCCGCCCCCACAGGCGGACAGGGTCAGTGCGGCCACGGCAGCCATCGCTGCTGCTGCATAACGGGTCTTGCGCATCGGATCTCCTTGCGTTGTGGCCCTCATGAGCCCTCGAATGGTGCGAATATGCGTCAGTGCGCGAGGATCTTGCCGAGGAAGTCCTTGGCCCGATCGCACTGCGGATCGGTGAAGAACTCCTCGGGCGTGGCCTGCTCCATGATCTCGCCGTCCGCCATGAAGATCACGCGGTCGGCGGCTTTCCGCGCGAAGCCCATCTCGTGGGTGACCACGATCATCGTCATGCCCTCCTTGGCGAGATCGACCATCGCGTCGAGGACCTCGGTGATCATCTCGGGGTCGAGGGCGGAGGTGGGTTCGTCGAACAGCATGACCTTGGGCTGCATCGCCAGCGCCCGGGCGATGGCCACGCGCTGCTGCTGGCCACCGGAGAGCTGCGCGGGGAGCTTCTGTGCCTGGTTGTCGACGCCGACCCGTCGGAGCAGGGACATGGCGAGCTCCTTGGCTGCGGCGCTCTTCATGCCCTTGACCTTGATGGGGCCGAGGGTCACGTTCTCCAGGATCGACTTGTGGGCGAAGAGATTGAACGACTGGAAGACCATGCCCACGTCGGCGCGCAGTGTGGCCAGACCCTTGCCTTCCGCGGGCAGCACCTTGCCGTCGATGGTGATCTCGCCGTCGTCGATGGTCTCGAGGCGGTTGATCGCCCGGCAGAGCGTGGACTTGCCCGATCCAGAGGGTCCGATGACGACCACGACCTCCCCGCGGGAGACCTCCAGATCGATGTCACGGAGCACGTGCAGCTCCCCGAAGTGCTTGTTGACGTTCTTCAACCGGACCAGGGGACCTCCCGCAGGAGAGGATCCGGTCGGCTGAGCTTGAGGTGTCATGGGAGAAATGTAGCGAACTATTCCCCGGCAGCACTATACGAGAGCAGAAAGCAGGTAATCGTGATTGAAGAGCAACCAACGGAAGCCGTGGGGCGCGTAGGGCTCGGCGCCCCCGGTTGGTTAGCCTATGGGGATGTCCTCCTACCAGCGACCCTCGGCCGACGACGGCCGTGCCACCTCGGAGCCCGCCGCCCGGGGCACGGCTCCGGAAGCCGCAGCCGACGAGCCTTCGACGGCGGCCCCGTCGACGACGGCTCCGCCGATCAGGCGCAAGGGCTCCGTCGTCCTGCGTCGCGGTCAGGCCGCAGCCCCGCAGTCCGACAACATCCTGCTGGACTCGGACAGTTCGAACGGCTTTACCCACACCGACCCGTGGCGTGTCCTGCGCATCCAGAGCGAGTTCGTCGAGGGCTTCGGGGCGCTGGCGGAGCTCGGACCGGCGATCAGTGTCTTCGGATCCGCACGGACGGCCAAGCAGTCGCCGTACTACGCCCTGGGGGAGGAGGTGGGGCGCCGCCTCGTCCGGGCCGGGTTCGCGGTGATCACCGGAGGCGGCCCGGGAACCATGGAGGCCGCGAACAAGGGCGCCTGTGAGGAAGGTGGCCTCTCCGTGGGACTCGGGATCGAGCTGCCCTTCGAGGCCGGGATGAACGAGTGGGTGGATCTCGGCGTCAACTTCCGGTACTTCTTCGCGCGCAAGACCATGTTCGTCAAGTACGCGAGCGGCTTCGTGGTGCTACCGGGCGGCTTCGGGACGCTCGATGAACTGTTCGAGGCCATGACCCTGGTGCAGACACGCAAGGTGACGCGCTTCCCGATCGTCCTCGTCGGCATCGCCTACTGGAAGCCGCTCATCGCGTGGATCGAGGGCACACTGCTCGCCGAGGGCACCATCGCCGAGAAGGACCTGTCGCTGCTGCAGCTCGTCGACACGGCGGAGGAAGCGGTCCGCATCATGGCCGAGTCCGCGGGCGTCCCCGATGACGCCTGACGGAGGAGTGCGAACGAGAGCGCAGCGCCTTCTGGCACCATGATCGAGTGACTATCTTCCTGGTGATCCTCGCCATCCTGCTGGTCGGGGGAACCGCCGTGCTCGCCTCCGGGCGTTCGCTGCCGCGCCTGGGGCACCGGAAGCAGGCCGGCTCCACCGCGGTGAAGCCAGGCGGCTGGGCAGCGATCATCCGGGAGGATCTCGGCCTGGTGCAGCCCGTGGCCTCCCTGCCGCCGGTCCTGCTGCCGGAGACGGTCTCGGCGCACGACGTCGACGCCGTCCGCTTCGGTCTCGGTCTACGGGGCTACCGCATGGACCAGGTGGACGAGGTGCTGGACAGGCTCGCCGGCGTGATCGCCGAGCGCGACGCCGAGATCGCAAGGCTGCACCTGCAGCTGGCGGAACAGGACACCGTCCGGTGAGCCCGGCGGTGCCCGGTTCGGACGGCCGGTTGCGCTGCGGGTGGGCCGTGGCGAGCGCCGAGTACGAGCGCTATCACGACGAGGAGTGGGGCGAGCCCGTCCGCAGCGAGCAGGGCCTCTATGAACGATTGAGCCTCGAGGCGTTCCAGTCGGGCCTGAGCTGGATCACCATCCTGCGGAAGCGGCCTGCCTTCCGCCGTGCCTTCGCCGACTTCGACCCGGTCGTCGTGGCGGAGTTCGACGCCGAGGACGTCGAACGGCTCATGACCGATCCGGGTATCGTCCGCAACCGCCGGAAGATCGAGGCGACGATTCTCAATGCACGCGCGCTGGTGTCGCTGCCGGAGGGGGCGGGTCTCGGCTCCGTCCTGGAGGCGCACCGGCCACCTGCCGGACCGGCACCGGTCGAGCTGTCGGACGTGCCGGCGAG
>JARIBG010000142.1 GCA_029257465.1 Arthrobacter sp.
CTCGCCCTGACCGGCGCCGATATCGCGTTCGCATTCCTGTCGGTCGGGGACCTGTACGCCGTGGACTCGCCCCTCGATGCGGCCTGGGCGGTCGCGTTGGCACTCATCAGCGCATGGACGGTGACCCAGCGGAAGCCGGTGGCACACCACAGGAACATCAGCACGGCCTTGCCCGCGCAGGCTGTACCACTGGTGGCCACCGCGGCCGGTCTGATCGTCCTCGTCGTGGCCTCCCAGCGACCGGTCGTGACCACGGCGATCGTCCTGGCCGGCTTCACCGTCGCCCTCGCCGCGCTGCCGCTGGCGTTCCTCCAGCGCATCCTGCTCTCGCAGGTCCAGCGCCACGCGAGAACCGACGAACTGACCGGCATCCCGAATCGCCGTGCCCTCTACACGGACTTCCCGCGCAGGCTCGCGGCGAACAACGACCTGCCGAGTGCAGTGCTCCTCCTCGATCTCGACAAGTTCAAGGAGATCAACGACGGTCTGGGACACGACATGGGAGACCACCTCCTGCAACAGGTCGCAGCACGCCTGGCGGCTCAGCTGGAGCCCCTCGATCTGCTGACCCGCATGGGCGGCGACGAATTCGTCATCCACCTCGACACCTGCGCGGGTGAGAGGGCCGAGACCGTCGCCCTCCGGATCCGGACCGCACTCGCCGCGCCCTACAACCTGGGCGGAATCACCGTGCACATCAGCGCCAGCATCGGGATCTCCTGCTACCCCGATCACGGGCAGGACCTGGGCTCCCTGCTGCGTAAGGCAGACATCGCGATGTATGCCGCGAAGACGGAGCACACCGGCCATGCCGTGTACGCGAACGGTGCGGCCGGTACCTCGCGGGACGAGTTCCACACCGTCCAGGCCCTGAACGAAGCCCTGACCCACGACCAGCTGGTCCTTCACTTCCAGCCGAAGATCGATCTCGCGGACGGCGGGGTGCGGGGCGTGGAAGCGCTGGTCCGCTGGAACCATCCGGTGCTGGGACTCCTTGCCCCCGACGCGTTCCTGGGTCGCTCCGACGAGGCCGGACTCCTGCCGGCGCTCACCGACGTGGTCCTCACGCAGGCCCTCGACCAGGCCGCCGCGTGGTCCGCACGGAGCAGACCGCTCTCGGTGGCCGTCAATCTGCCCGCCAGCTCCATCATGGACGCCGGCCTGCCCGCCCAGATCATGACGATGACCTCGAATCGGGGACTCCACCCCGGTCTCCTGGTCATCGAGATCACCGAGGACGTCCTGATCTCGGATCGTAGCCGCGCGGCGGCGAATCTCCGGACGCTGCGGACCATGGGCGTGCGGATCGCCGTCGACGATTTCGGGAAAGGCTACAGCTCGCTGTCGTACTTGCGGGAGCTGCCCATCGACGAGCTGAAACTGGACAAGTCGTTCATCCTCTCGATGATGAACGACGCCCGTGCCACGGCGCTGGTCGTCTCCACCATCGATCTGGCGCACAGCCTGGGGCTGGAGATGACGGCCGAGGGAGTGGAGGACACCGAGACGTACAGCGCTCTCGAGGGCTACGGGTGCGACCTGGCCCAGGGCTACTTCATGTCGCGGCCGGTTCCCGCGGCGGAGCTCGAGACCTGGCTGGGCGAGCAGGGCGGGGTCAACGGGCGGGAGCCCGACAGTCCTGCGGCGTCCCGGACCGAGGTCGGTCACGCACCGGACCGTCATGTCACGCTGCTGCACGGGCGTACAGGGGGACTCGTCGAATCGTAGCGGCAGACCCGCCGAAGGGCCCGGACCGGCGGCCGGGATGTCGGGGGCGGCGGGTATCCTAGAGGCGATGTCCGCAATCCGAGCACTGGCCGAAGAACTGGGCCGCCGGAGCGATGACGATCTGCGACGCCTCCTCACCGTCCGACCCGATCTCGTCCTTCCCCCGGTACCCGATCTCGCCGCGCTCGCCGCCCGCGCCTCGACCCGCGTGAGTCTGCAGCGGGCGCTCGAGAACATCACGCGACCACAACTCCAGGTACTCGAAGCGGTCACAGTCCTGCACGACGGCGGCCCCGTACCACTGGCTCGGCTCGGGACCGCGGTCCCCGGGCATGCCGCAGGAGTCCTCGAGGAGATCCTGGACGAGCTCGTGGACAGAGCGCTCTGCACGGGATCGGCCGCGGAGGGCATCCTGCCCGCGGGCGCCATGGCCGAGGCACTCGGCCCGTATCCCGCCGGCCTCGGCAGAACCGTCCGTACCCTCGCCCGGACCGTTCCACGCTTCGGCCCGGCACTGGTCGGCGCGGTTCGGCTGCTCGAACCGATGCGGGCCCACGAGGCCATGACGTCCGCCGCCGCGGTCGGCGTCCTGGAGTCGGTGACGAGCGATCCGCAGGCCTGGGCGCATCTCATCGAGGAGGCACCCGATGCAGCCGTGGCGCTGCTCAGGCGGTTGCAGGACAGCCCGGTGGGCTCGACCGGCTCGGAAGCTGGCGATGCCATCTTCCCCGCGGTCCAGTGGCTCCTGGACCGCGGTCTGCTCGCCCCGCTCGATGCCCTGCACGTCGAACTCCCGCGCGACGTCGGGATGGCCCTCCGCGGTCAGGCGATCGTCGGGAAGCTGGAGACCACACGTCCCCTCATCGTCGACCGCACCACGCGGGCCGGCCTACGGGACAATGCCGCGCACAGTGCCATCGCCGAGACGCTCCGGCGGGTCACGGCACTCCTCGGCGTCGTCGCCGCAACCCCTGTCGCGACCCTGCGTTCCGGCGGCGTCGGAGTCCGGGAGCTCCGACGCGTCCGCGAGATCCTGCGCGCCGACGACGCAGAAGCCGTCTGGTTGCTGGAACTCGCGGCCGCCGTCGGGCTCATCGTCCTGGACCCGGACGACTCCCGGTGGAAGACCTCCGGTCTCGAGGCCTGGGAGGCAATCGATCGCGACGCCCAGTGGCTGGCCCTCGTCGAGGGGTGGCTGGCGCTCGATCGCGCGCCGGCGCTCGTGGGGTCCAGGCTGCCCGACGGCGCAGCGGTCAACGCTCTCGCTGCCGAGGCGTCGCGGCCTGACGCCCCGATGGTACGCCGGCGGTTCCTCGGCGTCGCGACGGAACTCTCCGGAGTGGAAGGACCGGACGGTGCTGCTGCGAACGGGTCGCTGCCGATCCTCACCGAACAGTCCGTCGTGGACCTCGCCACGTGGCACCAACCACGCCTGCACCGGCGGTTCGCCCGCCTGCTGCCGGGCATGCTGGCCGAAGCTGCATCTCTCGGCCTCGTCGGGGGCGGTGCGCTCACGGACGCGGGGATGCTCGTGGCTGAGGGCCGCCTCGACGAGGCGATGCGCCGTGTCCGCGACGCCCTGCCCGCCCCCGTGGCGTACGTGGTCCTGCAGGCCGATCTCACCGCCGTCGCACCCGGCTATCTGCAGCCCGACGTCGCCCGGGGTCTTCTGCGCATGTCCTCGCCCGAGGGTCAGGGACCGGCCACCACCTACCGGTTCTCCGCCGACTCGGTCCGGGCGGCGCTGGACGCCGGCGAGGACGCGACGACCATCCTCGCCTTTCTGTCCACCCACTCCGTCACGGAGATCCCGCAGGCACTGACCTATCTCGTCGAGGACACGGCGGCCCGGTACCGCAGCCTGCGCGTGGGCCGAGCCGGCAGCTATCTCCGCACCGAGGATGACGCCGTCGTGGCCGCGGTGCTCGCGGATCCGCGCTCGGGCGTTCTCGGCGTCGTGCAGGTGGCCCCGACGGTCCTCGTCTCGCCCGCCTCCCCGCAGGAGCTGACAGCGCTCCTGAAGGACCTCGGTCTCACCCCGGCCCCCGATGCCGTGGCGGGCACGGCGCAGTCCAGGACGTCGGCTCCACGCGGAACTCCCGCCGCCCCCGTCGGCGGTGCGATCGGTCACCTCAGGTCGCACCAAGCCACCTGGACCGTCACGGAGGAGGAGATCGCGGACCAGGTGACCGTGCTGCGATCGGCTCGGCAGAATCCGTCCCGCGTACTCGCGGGATCCGCCGGTGAGACGCTCATGGAACTCGAGACGCTGCACTCCGCCATCCGTTCCCGGAGCCGGATCAGTCTGGGAACGGCTGACAGCGGGGGCAATCACGAGCGCCAGGTCCTCGTTCCCCTCTCGGTCTCGGGCGGCCGCCTGAGAGTGTTCGATCCGCAGCGCCAGGTGGAGAAGGTGGTATCCGTGCATCGCATCATGGACGTCGAGATCCTCGAAGGGGGCCCCGCTGATGGTTGACGGGCCGCTGATCGTCCAGAGCGACAAGACCATCCTGCTCGAGGTGGACCATGAGCAGGCCGTACCAGCACGCCATGCGATCGCGGCCTTCGCCGAGCTCGAGCGCGCACCCGAGCACGTGCACAGCTACCGTCTCACGCCTCTCGGGCTGTGGAACGCCCGTGCCGCAGGGCTGGACGCCGAGCACGTCCTGGACACTCTCCTGACGTACTCGCGGTTCCCCGTGCCGCACACACTGCTGATCGACATCGAGGACACGATGTCCCGGTACGGCCGGCTGCGGCTGGAGAAGGACCCCCAGCATGGACTCGTGCTGCGCACCACCGACCACCCCGTCCTCGAGGAGGTGCTGCACGCGAAGAAGATCCAGCCCCTGCTCGGGCCGAGGATCGACGGGGAGACCGTGGTGGTGCACTCCTCGCAGCGCGGGGCGCTCAAGCAACTCCTGCTCAAACTCGGCTGGCCCGCCGAGGATCTCGCCGGCTACGTGGACGGACGCCCCCACCCGATCGCGTTGACGGAGGACGGGTGGGGTCTGCGCCCGTACCAGCAGCTCGCCGTCGAGAACTTCTGGTCGGGCGGCTCGGGCGTCGTCGTCCTGCCGTGCGGGGCGGGCAAGACACTCGTGGGAGCCGCGGCGATGGCCACGAGCCAGACCACCACGCTGATCCTGGTCACCAATACGGTCTCGGCCCGGCAGTGGAAGCAGGAACTGCTCAAACGCACCTCGCTCACGGAGGACGAGATCGGCGAGTACTCCGGTGCCGTCAAGGAGGTGCGACCCGTCACGATCGCCACCTACCAGGTGCTCACGACCAGGCGTGGCGGCCTGTACCCGCATCTGGAGCTGCTGGACGCCAACGACTGGGGGCTGATCGTGTACGACGAGGTGCATCTGCTGCCCGCCCCGATCTTCAAGATGACGGCTGAGCTCCAGGCCAGACGCCGGCTGGGGCTCACCGCCACGCTCGTCCGCGAGGACGGCCGGGAGGGTGAGGTGTTCTCCCTGATCGGGCCGAAACGCTACGACGCACCGTGGAAGGACATCGAGGCGCAGGGCTATATCGCTCCGGCCGACTGCGTGGAGGTCCGGGTGGACCTGCCGCGGGACGAGCGCGTCGCGTACGCCATGGCCGACGACGCCGACAAGTACCGCCTGTGCTCGACGTCCGACACGAAGTCCGACGTGGTGGAGCAGCTCGTCGGCGTGCACCGCGGCGAACAACTGCTCGTGATCGGCCAGTACATCGATCAGCTGGACGATCTCGCCCGCAGACTCGAGGCACCCGTGATCAAGGGCGAGACGACGATCCGCGAGCGGCAGCGGCTCTTCGATGCGTTCCGTACCGGCGAGATCCACGTCCTCGTGGTGTCCAAGGTCGCGAACTTCTCGGTCGATCTCCCCGAGGCCGCCGTCGCGATCCAGGTCTCCGGCTCGTTCGGTTCCCGCCAGGAGGAGGCCCAGCGCCTCGGCCGGCTCCTGCGGCCCAAGGCCGACGGTCGGGCCGCCCGGTTCTACACCGTCGTCGCCCGGGACACTTTGGACCAGGAGTACGCGGCCCGACGCCAGCGGTTCCTGGCGGAGCAGGGCTACGCCTACCGGATCCTCGACGCAGGAGGGGTCGAGGACATCAAACCCAGTCAATGACCAGTGAACTCCCAGGAACAGAACAGCGAACTCCCAGCGCAAGCGCGGATACTGGTGCTGTGAAGAAAATAGCCCCCGAAGCGAAGCTGCTCGTCGTCGACGACGAGCCGAACATCCGGGAACTCCTCTCGACCTCTCTGCGCTTCGCCGGGTTCGACGTCGTCGCCGCCGGCAACGGCCGTGACGCCCTCGCTGCCGCGGAGACCCACAATCCGGATCTCGCGGTGCTCGACGTCATGCTGCCGGACATGGACGGCTTCACCGTCACGCGGCGGCTGAGGGCCGCCGGCCGGCACTTCCCGGTGGTGTTCCTGACGGCCCGGGACGACACGGAGGACAAGGTGACCGGGTTGACGGTCGGTGGTGACGACTACGTCACCAAGCCCTTCAGCCTCGACGAGGTCGTCGCCCGCATCCGCGCGGTACTCCGCCGCACGCATCCACTCGAGGACGACGATTCGGTGATCCGGGTGGACGATCTCGAACTCGACGACGACGCGCACGAGGTGCGACGCGGTGGCGAGACCATCGATCTGTCCCCCACGGAGTTCAAGCTGCTGCGCTACCTCATGCTGAACCCGAACCGCGTCCTGTCCAAGGCCCAGATCCTGGACCACGTCTGGGAGTACGACTTCAACGGGGACGCCTCCATCGTCGAGTCCTACATCTCCTACCTCCGCCGGAAGATCGACAGGACCACCGACGCCGTGGCCCTGATCCAGACCAAACGCGGCGTGGGATACCTGCTCCGCACCGCCGACAAGCGGTAGTACGGCTGTCGTGACCACACGCTGGAACACGGCATCCCTCCGTTCACAGCTCGTCGCCATCACGATGCTGCTCATGATCGTCACGGTCGGCATCACCGGCCTGGCAACGGTGTCGCTGCTGCGCAACGGCCTGGTGGACAGGGTGGACGCCGACCTGCAGAGCAGTGCCCCGGGCGTTGCCCGGAGTATCATCTCCCAGCAGGAACCGGCGGAGGGCGTGGCGCTGCGGTACTACGCTGCAGTGCTCGACGCCGACGGGGAACCGTACGTGGCCAATCAATCCGCCGACACCACCGACGTCCCCGATCTCTCCGGGCTCACGATCGAGCGCATCACCGAACTGGGCGGAGCCGGGTTCACCCTGCCCGGTGAGGGGCCCGACGCACAGGAGTGGCGCGCGAGGACTCTTACGTTCACCAACGGGGAGGGCTATCTGCTGATCGCCACACGGCTGAACACCGTGAACGAGTCGGTGCAGGAAGCCGCGGAGATCATCTTCACGGCAGGGCTCATCACCACCGCGCTGGCCTCGCTGATCGCCTACGTCGCCGTGACCCGCCAGTTCGCCCCGCTGGCCAGGGTCGAGCGTACGGCCGCGGCCATCGCCGGCGGAGACCTCACCCGCCGCGTCGCCGTCGAACGCCCCACCACGGAGATCGGCCGGCTCTCGCGATCCCTCAATGCGATGCTGGCCCATATCGAGCGCGCCTTCGCCGCACGGACGGCCTCGGAGACGAAGATGCGTCGCTTCGTGGCAGATGCATCACACGAACTCCGCACCCCGCTGGTCACCATCCGGGGATACTCGGAGCTGTACCGCCACGGGGCCCTGCAGGAGGACGAGGACGTCGCCGCCGCGATGGGCAGGATCGAGAGCGAGGCCATCCGGATGGGCCGGCTGGTCGAGGATCTGCTGACGCTCGCCCGGATCGACGAACAGCGACCCCTGGAGGTCGAACCCGTGGATCTGAGGGTGCTCGGCTACGACGCGGCCTTCGACGCGCGCGCGACCGCCCAGGACCGCTCCATCACGGTGATCGGTCTCACCGGTGATGCGCCTCAGCCCGCACCGACCACCGGTGACGAGGCACGCCTTCGCCAGGTTGTGGCCAATCTCATCACGAATGCCCTGCGGTACACACCGGAGGGTTCTCCGATCGAGATCGCGGTCGGTGTGGAGGAAGACCCGCACGGTCCCGGTCACTCCGTCCTCCAGGTCCGTGACCATGGACCCGGCATCTCCGCCGAGGACGCCGGACGGGTCTTCGAACGCTTCTACCGGGCTGACTCCTCGCGTGACCGTGAGACCGGAGGAACAGGGCTGGGTCTCGCGATCGTCGCGGCTCTCGTCGAGCAGAACCATGGCACGGTCAGGCTGGAGGACACGCCCGGCGGTGGGGCGTGCCTGTCTATCCGCCTGCCGTATGCGCCGCTGGAGGAGGGACCCGGCCCGCTGGACGAGGATCGCCGCGACGAGTCGGCGCCGTCCAGTACTCCTCCACACCCGCCCGCCGGGCAGCCGGTTGTCCACAAACGCCCCGACGACCACTGAGGTGGATCGGCGGGTGACCTAGCGTCGAGAGTGTCAACGAAGCGCTAACCCACGGGAGCTCAGCATGGCATTCTTCAACGTAGACACCGACAGCCTGGCCGCCAAGAGCAGCCAGGTACAGGGAACCATCTCGCGGCTGCAGGCGGAGGTGAACTCCATGCAGGCCGGGCTGCGGGAGCTGGAGGGCCTCTGGACGGGTCAGGCAGCGACCAACTTCCAGCAGCTGATCCTGCAGTGGCGTGCCACGCAGCAGCAGGTCGAGGAGTCCCTCACCGGCATCAACGAGGCCCTCAATGTGGCCACACAGCAGTACGCCGACGCCGAGCAGAGCAACGCGCGGATGTTCATGAGCTGACCGGGGACCACGGCGGCGGGCGCTCCCCGTTCATGAACGACAGGGCGGCACCCCCTTCATGGGAGTGCCGCCCTGTCATGCTGCGACGTCAGCTCGTGCTGCGAGAGCCCGAGATGGTTCGACGAGCGCCTGGGACTAGAAGCCGCCCATGCCGCCCATACCACCCATGTCGTCGCCGCCTCCGCCGCCGGCAACAGCCTTCTCCGGCTTGTCGGCCACGACGGCCTCCGTGGTGAGGAAGAGCCCTGCGATCGACGCTGCGTTCTGGAGGGCCGAACGGGTCACCTTCACGGGGTCGTTGACGCCTGCAGCGAGCAGGTCCTCGTACTCACCGGTGGCGGCGTTCAGACCGTGACCGGCGGGCAGCCCGCGGACCTTGTCGACGACCACACCGGGCTCGAGGCCGGCATTGAAGGCGATCTGCTTCAGCGGGGCGTCGATGGCGACCCGGACGATGTTCGCGCCCGTTGCCTCGTCGCCTGTGAGCTCAAGATTCGCGAAGGCCTTGGCGCCGGCCTGAATCAGGGCAACGCCACCGCCTGCGACGATGCCTTCCTCGACAGCAGCCTTCGCGTTGCGGACGGCGTCCTCGATGCGGTGCTTGCGCTCCTTGAGCTCGACCTCCGTTGCGGCGCCGGCCTTGATGACCGCAACACCGCCGGCCAGCTTGGCGAGGCGCTCCTGCAGCTTCTCGCGGTCGTAATCCGAATCGGAATTGTCGATCTCGGCACGGATCTGGGCCACACGACCCGCGATGGCGTCGGCCTCGCCGGCACCCTCGACGATGGTCGTCTCGTCCTTCGTCACAACGACCTTGCGGGCGGTGCCGAGCAGATCGAGCGTGGCGGTCTCGAGCTTCAGCCCGACCTCTTCGGCGATGACCTGGCCACCGGTGAGGATGGCGATATCGGCGAGCTGGGCCTTGCGTCGGTCACCGAAGCCCGGTGCCTTCACGGCGACGGACTTGAAGGTGCCGCGGATCTTGTTGACCACGAGGGTCGCAAGTGCTTCGCCCTCGATGTCCTCGGCGATGATCAACAGCGACTTGCCGGACTGCATGACCTTCTCGAGGACGGCGACGAGATCCTTGACGTTGCTGATCTTCGAATTGACGATCAGGATGTAGGGATCCTCGAGGACCGTTTCCTGACGCTCCGCGTCCGTGACGAAGTAGCCCGAGATGTAGCCCTTGTCGAAGCGCATGCCCTCGGTGAGTTCGAGCTCGAGGCCGAAGGTATTCGACTCCTCGACGGTGATGACGCCTTCCTTGCCGACCTTGTCGAGAGCCTCGGCGATCAGATCACCGATCTGCGTGTCACCGGCGGAGATGGAGGCTGTCGCAGCGATCTGCTCCTTGGTCTCGATCTCCTTGGCGGAGGAGAGCAGCTCCTCCGTGACGGCCGTGACGGCCTTCTCGATGCCGCGCTTGAGGCTCAGGGGATCAGCTCCGGCCGCGACGTTGCGCAGGCCTTCCTTGACGAGTGCCTGGGCGAGCACGGTCGCCGTCGTGGTTCCGTCGCCTGCGACGTCATCGGTCTTCTTGGCGACCTCCTTGACGAGTTCGGCGCCGATCTTCTCGAACGGATCGTCGAGCTCGATCTCCTTGGCGATCGACACTCCGTCGTTCGTGATGGTGGGAGCGCCCCACTTCTTCTCGAGCACCACGTTCCGGCCACGGGGGCCGAGCGTTACCTTGACGGCGTCGGCGAGGATGTTGAGGCCTCGCTCGAGGCCGCGGCGGGCTTCTTCATCAAAAGAAATGATCTTGGCCATGATGGCGTAGGTCCTTTCGGGGACGGTTGCGCGTCTGTTCGCTTGCCTGCCTGTGGTGCCCGCGACGGCTGGGCAGCGGATGGACGATCTCTTTCACGTCCGTCTCCACCCCCACCACAGAGGCTCGCCTGCTTCACCCGGTACGCACAGCTTTAGCAGTCTGCGCATACGAGTGCTAACTCAATAATTAGCACTCCCACCTCCCGAGTGCAACCTGTTCGGGGGTGTCTGCCGACTAGATGTCGGCGCCGAGGCGGCGGGCGGAGCGGGCCTTCTGCCGCGTGGATCTCAGGCGCCTAAGCCGTTTCACGAGCATGGGATCGTGGGCGAGGGCGGCCTCGGTGTCGATGAGTGCGTTGAGCACCTGGTAGTAGTGCGTCGCGGACATGGTGAACAGATCGCGGATGGCCTGTTCCTTGGCGCCGGAGTATTTCCACCACTCGCGCTCCAGGGCGAGCATGCGCTGCTCACGGTCATCGAGCGCCGGTCGCACATGCTGACCCTCGGGAGCGTCGTCCGCACCGCGTGATGATTCGGCCATGCCCACCACCTTCCTTCCAGCTGGCACAGGTTCCTAGTCTAGGACCGAACAACACAGGTGTCATTCACCTCTCCTGACAGGACCGCAGGTGAGAATGGGACCATGAGTCACGACGACGCACTCTTCGACCTGTTCCCGCCCGGTCGGGAGGGAACGCCCTCACCCAATGAAGCCGCTTTCCCGTTCGCGGCGCCCACCGCTGTCGAGGACCTCGTCCCGGCGGACTGGGCCGCCGGGCTCAAACCGGTGGAGCCCGTGCTCCATCGCCTCGCCGCGGAACTCGCGGCGGATCTCGACGCCGGTGCCACGATCCTGCCCGAGGCCAGGCATATCCTCCGCGCCTTCGAGACGCCACTCGAGCGGATCCGTGTCGTGATCATCGGGCAGGACCCCTACCCGACCATCGGCCATGCCGTGGGTCTGAGCTTCGCGGTCGACCCGTCGACCCGTCCTGTGCCCCGAAGCCTGGAGAACATCTACCGGGAAATGGCCGCGGACCTCGACGCGGAACCGCCGGCAACGGGCGATCTCTCGGGGTGGGCGGAGCAGGGCGTGCTCCTGCTGAATCGGGTCCTGACGGTACGCGCCGGTGTCGCCGCATCGCATCGCGGGCTCGGCTGGGAACGCGTGACGGACGCCGCCATCAGAACTCTCGTGGCCCGGGGCGGTCCACTCGTGGGCATCCTTTGGGGCAAGGACGCGCTGCGGCTGAAACCACTCCTCGGCACCACGCCCACGGTCGAGTCCGCGCACCCCAGTCCACTTTCGGCCGCCCGCGGATTCTTCGGCTCGCGCCCGTTCAGCCGCGTCCACGAGCTGCTCGTCCAGCAGGGCGCTGCGCCCATCGACTGGGCGCGAACCGCCCCCATCACCTGATTCGACGAGCCCCGGCAGCCGGACCTGGAGCCCGGTGCCGGGATTGGGGCGCCAGGCCCTAGCGCCGCCGGTTCCGCTGCCGCTCGTCGGAGCTGAATCTCCTCGTCAACGGTCGCACCAGGAAATCGCCCAGCACCACGCCGGCAGCGATACCGAGCACCACGGTCGAGGCATTGAACAGTCCCACGACCCCGCTCGAGACCACCTCCGCCTCGATCGTGAGATCGTACATCGCCCGGAAGATCGCCAGCCCGGGGTACAGGAACAGCAGTGCGGGGACGGCGACAACCAGCTGCGTCGCGCGCATCCGGAGTGCGACGACGCGAGCGAATGCGCCGATGACGACGGCAGCCAGTGCAGGCGCGAGCCGGTAGCCCGCTCCCGCAGCTGTGACACCGACGAACGCGAAATACCCAGCTACTGCTACGAGGGCCGTCGGGATGACCAGTCTCGGATCGGTCTGCTCGGCGATGCAGATCATGGCGACGGCCACGAAGACCAGGACGGCCACCACCGGCCATGGGTACTGACTGCCGCTCGACTCCAGCACATCGA
>JARIBG010000013.1 GCA_029257465.1 Arthrobacter sp.
GCACTGGCGGATCGCGCCGGCATGATGCTCTCGCCCGAGGCCATCGAGGAGAAGGGCGCGGACTTCGGCGACAGCCCCGTCTGTGTGGGCCCGTTCAAGTTCGTCGACCGGGTCCCGCAGACCTCCATCTCGGTGGAGAAGGACCCGCTTTACTACGACGCCGACACCGTGCACCTCGACACCATCACGTACCGGATCATCACGGACGCCAACATCAGGGCTGCCAATCTACGCTCCGGGGACGTGCAGGTCGCGGACACCATCTCGCCGCAGGACGTCGACGCGCTCCTGAAGGAGGACGGCGTCGGTGTGCTCCAGGTGGGATCCCTGGGGTACCAGGCACTCACCGTGAATGTCGGCAATACAGAGGGCGTCGGAGAACCCCCCGGCACCATCGACACGCCGCTCGCCCAGGACAAGGCGGTCCGCATGGCCCTGTCCATGTCGGTGGACCGCGATGCCCTCGTGAACACGGTCTTCAACAGCTGGTTCGAGTCGGCGTGCTCGCCCATCTCCCCGAATAGTCCCTTCGCCACTGAACTCAGTGCCGCCTGCCCGCCTTACGATCCCGAGGGCGCGAAGCAACTGCTCGAGGACGCCGGGGTCCAGGTTCCGTATCCCATCCAGATGCAGGTCACCAACACTCCGGACACGCTGCGCTACGCACAGGCCCTGCAGGCGGCGGTGAGCGACGGCGGCTTCGAGCTGAGCGTGGTGCCGGTGGAGTACTCCACACTGCTGGATGTGCAGTCCCGCGGCGATTTCGAGGCACTGCAGCTCGGCTGGTCCGGGCGCGTGGACCCGCACGGCAACATGTCGAACTTCCTCTCGACCGGCGGGGGTAACAACTACTCCGGCTACAGCAGTTCCGTCATGGACGAACTCCTCGCCGGCGCAGCACGGATCAACGACGTCGACGAGCGCGCGAAGATCTACGGTGAGGCCGTCGCCCTCCTCCAGAAGGACAATCCGATCATCTACCTCTACCGGCAACGCAATCTGACGGCCTACAGCACCGACGTCACGGGTGTGGAGACCTTCACGGACGGCGTGGTGCACCTGAGCGGTGCCGCCTTCGTCGAGAAGGAGAACTGACATGGGCCGCTACGTCATCACCCGGCTGTGGCAGTCGGTGCTCACACTGGTCCTCGCCTCCCTCGTGGTCTTCATCGGCGTGCGTCAACTCCCCGGTGATCCGGCGCTCGCGATGGCGGGGGAGGAGGCCAGCCCCGAGCAGCTCGCCGCCGTCCGTGCCGATCTCGGACTGGATCAGCCGCTGGTGACGCAGTACTTCTCCTTCGTCCGCAACATGTTCCAGGGAGACTTCGGCGAATCGACCCGGACCGGCACGCCCGTCACGGAGCTCATCGCGACGACGCTGCCGGTGACACTCTGGCTCTCGGCCTACGCGATCGTCGTGGCCATCGTCGTCGGGATCCTGCTGGGCGTCGTCGCCGAACGCTTCCGGGGACGCTGGCCCGAGTGGGTGGCCAACGGTATGGCCCTGATCGGCTTGTCGGTGCCGAACTTCTGGCTGGGCATCCTTGCGATCCTCTACCTCGCGGTGACGCTGGGGTGGTTCCCGGCCTCGGGCTACGTGGACGTGCTCTCGGATCCACTCCGCGGTCTCTACTACCTGACCCTGCCGGCCCTGATCCTGGGGACCGGTCTCGCCGCCGTGATCATGCGCCAGACCCGGGCCTCGATGATCGAGACCATGACCACCGACTATGTCCGCACTGCCCGGGCGAAGGGCCTCGGGCGGGGACGCGTCCTCGTGCGCTACGGCCTGCGGAACTCGCTCATCGTGGTGGTGACGATCGTCGGCCTCCAGCTCGGCGGCCTCATCTCCGGTGCGGTGGTCACGGAGCGGATCTTCGCGCTCCCGGGATTCGGCAAGCTCACGCTCGACGCCGTCTTCACGCGTGACTATCCGGTCATCCAGGCGGTGGTGCTGATCATCACCGTCAGCTACATCCTGATCAACCTCGCCGTGGACATCCTGTACTCGGTGATCAACCCGAAGATCCGCGTCGGAGGAGCTGCCTGATGGCCGTCGAAACACTGACCCCGGTGGACGGCGGCGCCGGACTCGGCTCCGGTCGTGGCCGCATCCTGTCCTCCCTGCGGCACAATCCACTGGGCATCGCCGGCGGCATCATGCTCGTCGTCGTCGTGCTGGCCGCACTCCTGGCCCCGATCCTGGCGCCCTACCCGCCCACGGAGGTGCACTTCGACACCCCGTTCCAGCGGCCGCTCACCGAGGGCTTCCCGCTCGGCACGGACGACCTGGGGCGCGATGTCCTCTCGCGGCTGCTGTTCGGCATCCAGACCTCGCTGCAGGTCGGGGTGCTCTCGGTGCTCCTGGCCGTGGTCATCGGTACCCCGCTCGGTCTCCTGGCCGGCTATTCCCGAGGCTTCGACGCCGTGATCTCCCGGCTCACCGATGTAACCCTGGCCTTCCCGTTCCTCATCATCGCCGTCGGCCTGGCAGCAATCAGCGGTCCCAGCCTGAGCAATGCCGCAATTGCCCTCGGTATCGCGCAGATCCCCACCATGATCCGCGTGGTCCGGGGAGAGACGCTGCGGATCAAGGAGAGCGACTTCGTGCTCGGCGCCCGCACCATGGACGCCTCGCCCGCCTGGATCATGCTGCGGCATGTCCTGCCGAACGCGACGTCGGCCATCATTGTGCAGGCGACGGTCATCATGCCTGTCGCGGTCATCGGCGAAGCGCTCCTGTCCTTCCTCGGGCTCGGCATCCAGCCGCCCACACCGAGTTTGGGCATCATGCTCTCCGACGCGCAGCAATACATCTTCCGCGCCCCCAGCGCGGCGATCTTCCCGGGCCTGGCGATCGCCGCGATCTGCCTGGCCTTCAATCTGTTCGGTGACGCCCTGCGCGACGCCTTCGACCCGACGAACACCACCCGGAAGTGACCCGATGACGTACACACCCCCCGAGCCCTTCACCACCAGACCCACGCTGCGGGGCACCTTCGGCATGAGTGCCTCCACCCACTGGCTCGCGACCGCCTCCGCACAGGCCGTACTGGAACGTGGCGGCAACGCGTTCGACGCCGCAGTCGCCGGTGCGTTCGTGCTGCACGTCGTCGAACCCCACCTCAACGGCCCCGGCGGCGACATGACCGGCGTCTTCGCCACCGCCGAGGAGCCGGGGCGGCCGATGGTCCTCATGGGCCAGGGTCCGGCGCCGGCCGCAGCCACCCGCGAGCACTATCTCGAGGAGGGCCTCGAGCTCGTCCCCGGTGCCGGTGCCCTCGCCGCTGCGGTGCCCGCCGCCGTCGACGCCTGGCTGCTCCTGCTCCGCGATCACGGCACCTGGGAGCTCGGCGATGTCCTGGCGTTCGCTTGTCGCTACGCCCGCGACGGGCATCCCGTCCTCGGCCGCGTCGGGGCGACCATCGCCACGGTCGCCGAGCTGTTCACGGAGCACTGGCCCACCTCGGCTGCGCTCTGGATGCCCGATGGTGCCCCTCCGCGCGAGGGCGACATCGTCCGTAACGAAGCGTACGCGCGCGTGCTCGACTCCCTCGTGAGCGCTGCGACGGACGGCGGCACGCGCCGCGAGCGCATCGACGCCGCGCGGCTCGAATGGCGCACCGGGCTCGTCGCGACGGCCACCGCGGAGTTCATCAGGACACCCCACCGACACTCCTCCGGACTCGATCACGCAGGGGTCATGACAGTGCAGGACTTCGCTGACTTCGAGGCGGGCTACGAGGAGGCGACCACTCTCGAGTTCCGCGGGCACACCATAGCCAAGACCGGATCGTGGGGCCAGGGACCGGCGCTGCTGCAGACCCTGGCCATCCTCGACGGCTTCGACGACGACCACCTCGATCCGTCCACGGCACGCGGGGCGCACACCATCCTCGAAGCGCAGAAGCTCGCCCTCGCCGACCGCGAGGCCTACTACGGGGACGACGACGTCCCCCTGAAGTACCTCCTGTCGCCGGAGTATGCAGCCGAACGCCGCGCCCTGATCGGGGAAATGGCGTCGCTGGAGTTCCGCCCGGGGACCGTGCCCGGGCATGAGCCCTTCATTCCTCCCCTGCGCACCGGGTACACGCCTCCCGCGCTCGCGGACGGCAGTGGCTTCGCCGGTGTGGGCGAACCGACGGTCTCCCGCACCGGCGAGACGCGCGGGGACACGTGTCACCTCGACGTCGTCGACTCCGCCGGCAACATGGTCTCGGCGACTCCGAGCGGCGGCTGGTTGCAGTCCTCGCCGACCATCCCGGAGCTGGGTTTCTGCCTCGGCTCCCGCCTGCAGATGACCTGGCTCGAGGAGGGTGCGCCCTCCACCCTGCAGCCGGGGAAGCGACCCCGCACCACGCTCACGCCCACACTCGTCCTGAAGGACGGGGAGCCCGTGGCCGCGCTGGGCTCACCCGGCGGCGACCAACAGGACCAGTGGCAACTGCTCTACCTCCTGCGGACCATCGTCGGCGGGTACACCCCGCAAGAGGCCATCGACGCCCCCGCCCTGCATACCACCTCCGTGCCCGGATCGTTCTGGCCGCGGACGTGGGAGCCGGGTGGCGCCGTCGTCGAGGACCGGCTGGGCGAGGACGTCATCGCCGACCTCGAACGGCGTGGGCACGTCGTCACCCGGGCGGGGGACTGGTCGC
>JARIBG010000021.1 GCA_029257465.1 Arthrobacter sp.
AACATCGAGACCCAGGCGACGTCCTTCAGGCGCTACGCCATCAGTGCGGACTGGAGCAGGCGCGTCCACACCTCGGATCCCGAGTACTACCGCTGGACCCAGTGGCTGTTCGTCCGGTTCTTCCAGCGGGGCCTGGCGTACCGCAAGAACTCCCCGGTGAACTGGTGCCCGAAGGACCAGACGGTGCTCGCCAACGAGCAGGTGATCAACGGGGCATGCGATCGCTGCGGGACACCGGTGACCAAGAAGAACCTGAACCAGTGGTACTTCAGGATCACCGACTACGCCGACCGGCTGCTGGACGACATGGAGCAGCTGAAGGGTCACTGGCCCGAGCGCGTGCTGGCCATGCAGCGCAACTGGATCGGGCGCTCGGAGGGGGCACACGTGCACTTCCGCATCGAGGCCGACGGCGATCAGCCGGAGAACGACGTCGCCGTCTTCACCACGCGCCCCGACACGCTGTACGGGGCAACCTTCTTCGTCGTGGCCGCGGACGCCGCGCTGGCGCTGGACCTGGTCACCCCTGACCGTCGGACCGAGCTGGACGCCTACCGCGAGCAGGTGAAGAACCTGTCGGAGATCGAACGGCAGGCCTCCGAGCGGGAGAAGACCGGCGTCTTCACCGGGCGCTACGCAATCAATCCGCTCAATGGCGAGAAGCTGCCCGTGTGGGCCGCCGACTACGTCCTGGCCGACTACGGCACCGGTGCCATCATGGCGGTCCCGGCCCACGATCAGCGGGACCTCGACTTCGCCCGGACCTTCGACCTTCCGGTACGCACCGTCGTCGACACCGGTGCCGAGGACGCCATGGCCACGGGGATCGCGACGATCGGCGAGGGCACCCTCGTCAACTCCGGGGAACTCGACGGACTGGACCGGGCGACGGCCATCCGTCGTGCCATCGAGCTCATCGAGGAACAGGGGACGGGCGAGCAGACGACGAACTACCGCCTGCGGGACTGGCTGCTCTCACGCCAGCGTTTCTGGGGAACTCCCATCCCGATCATCCACTGCCCGTCCTGCGGCGACGTACCGGTACCGGACGATCAGCTCCCGGTGACACTGCCCGAGGGTCTGCGCGGTGAGGCCCTGGCGCCCAAGGGGACGTCGCCACTGGCCGCCGTCGAGGACTGGGTCAATGTCTCCTGTCCCTCGTGCGGCGAGGCTGCGAAGCGGGACACTGACACCATGGACACGTTCGTGGACTCCTCCTGGTACTACCTGCGGTTCGTCGACCCGCAGCTCGACACCGCTCCGTTCGAGACCGACGCGGTGAACCGGTGGCTGCCCGTGGGCCAGTACGTGGGCGGCGTGGAACACGCCATCCTGCACCTGCTCTACAGCCGGTTCTTCACGAAGGTCCTGTTCGATCTCGGGATGGTCGACTTCACCGAGCCCTTCAGCGCGCTGCTGAACCAGGGCCAGGTGCTCAACGGCGGCAAGGCCATGAGCAAGTCGCTCGGCAACGGCGTGGATCTCGGTGAGCAGCTGGACCGCTACGGGGTGGACGCCGTCCGCCTCACCATGGTGTTCGCGTCCCCACCGGAGGACGACGTCGACTGGGCCGACGTCTCGCCGTCGGGCTCCGCGAAGTTCCTCGCGCGCGCCTGGCGCCTGGGTGCCGACGTGACCAGCCCCGTCGGCACCGATCCCTCGACCGGTGACGGGGCGCTGCGCTCGGTGACGCACCGCACCGTGGCCGAGGCCGCCGAGCTGATGGAGGCCGACAAGTTCAACGTGGCCGTCGCGAAGCTCATGGAACTGGTCAATGCCACGCGCAAGGCGATCGACACCGGGGCCGGTGGCGCCGACCCTGCGGTGCGGGAGGCCTCCGAGGCGGTGGCGATCATGCTGAGCCTGTTCGCCCCGTACACGGCCGAGGATCTGTGGAACCGACTGGGTCACGAGGCGACGGTGGCGACAGCGGGCTGGCCCGCCGTCGACCCGACCCTCCTGCGGCAGGAGAGTGTGGTGGCCGTGGTGCAGGTCCAGGGCAAGGTGCGCGAGCGCCTCACGGTCTCGCCCGACATCGGCGAGGACGAGCTGCGGGAGCTCGCGCTGGCGAGTGAGCAGGTCCAGCGTGTGCTCGACGGCCGGGATATCCGCACCGTGATCGTGCGGGCGCCCAAGCTGGTCAATATCGTCCCGGCCTGATGCATGGGCAGGACACCCCCCACCGAGGGGAGACAGAGGCGCGCATCGCCGTCGTCACCGATTCGGCGGCCGGCTTCCCGCCGGCGTGGCTGGAACCCGGCGGCGCCGCGCAGGCGATCCGGGTGCTTGGACTGCCGGTGCTGGTGGGCACCGACATCCTCACCGGGGAACACGACGACGTCGCAGCTCCCCTGATGCTCGCGCTCGCCGCGGGCTCCGACGTCCGCACCTCACGTCCGTCGCCGGGCCAGTTCGACCGGACGTACGGGGAACTCGCCGACCAGGGGTTCGACGGCGTCGTCTCCGTCCATCTCTCGGGGCTGCTCTCCGGGACGGTGGATGCCGCGCGCATGGCTGCTGCCCGTGCAGCACTGCCCGTCGAGGTCATCGACACCCGTACTGCCGGGATGGCACAGGGCCGAGCCGCCCTTGCAGCACTGGACGCGGTGAAATCCGGGGCCGAGCTGCAGTCGGCCGCCGCCGCCGCCGCGATGACGGCCCGGGCGTCCTCGCTCTACTTCTATGTCCCGAGCATGGAACAGCTGCGGCGCGGGGGACGCATCACGGCGGCGGTCGGGTGGCTCGGGACCCTCTTGTCCGTCCGGGTGATCCTGCATGTCCGCAGCGGTGCGCTGGTGCCCTTGGAGCGCATGCGCTCGGCGGAGCGTGGCCTGCAGCGGCTCGAGGAACTCGTCGTCGCCGATGCAGCAGGCCGCAGCGGCGGGGTCGACCTGACGGTGCACCACTTCGGCAACGAGGACGAAGGCCTGGCCCTCGCCCGACGACTGGAAACGGTCACCGGAGCCGCGTCCGTCTCCACGGCGCCGTGTCCGGCCGTCCTTGCAGCGCATGCGGGTCTCGGGGTTGTCGCCGTCACGGTCAGCTCGTCCACGCCTCGGGCGCGCTGAGCCGCTGTCGGGCCGGTCGAACCGCAAGGATGTCCACATAGCAGGTGCTCCCGCCGGCTGTACCGACGCGTCCTTCTAGCGTGGCGGTATGGGAAAGCACCGATGGCCGACGGCGGGGGACGCGCGGGAGCCACACACCCGTCCTGGCGTCGTTCCGCTCGCGGCGCATCAGCAGGCTCGTGGGACGGCGGGTCCGGACGAGGATGTGCAGACGGCCGGGGGCGAACTCCAGGCGGGTGTGGACGCCCAGAGTTCCTCGCCGCCGGGGCAGGACTCCGGTACGGGGGATGCGGGGTCGCCGGTACGCTTCGCGGCGCCGGTCGGGCGCGTGTCCGACGTCGAGGGCCAGCCCGTCGATGGTCGCGGTCTCCAGTGGCGTGTCGGCCGGTCCGCCGCCCTCATCCTTCTCGGTGTGGCCCTGATGGTGGGAGCTGCGCTGTTCCTCGTCCGTAGCTCCGAACCCTCGGCGGCTGCCATCTCGGTCGAGCTCGACGCCGATCGTTCCCCGGGCCAGGAGTCCGCCGGCTCCGGCTCCGGCTCGAAGGCCGGCCAGAGTTTCCCTGTCGCCGCCGACGGTGCGCCTGGAGAGGCGTCCGACGCAGCCGTATCAGGCCCGACGACGTCGGACAGCGGCTCAGCCCTCGGCCCGGGCCCCGGGACGACGGGTGTCGAAGCAGCCGGTGGGCCGCCCGGGGAGGACGGAGCAGGCACCATCGTGGTGTATGTCACCGGAGCAGTCTCCACCCCCGGTGTGGTGACGACCCGGTCCGGGACGCGCCTGGGCGAGGTTCTCGAGGATGCGGGAGGCGCACTGCCGGACGCCGATCTGGAGAGTATCAATCTCGCGTCGGCGCCCGTCGACGGGCAGCACGTCCACGTGCTCGCCGTAGGGGAGGAGCCGCGCCCGGAGCTCATGGAACAGGGGCCTGTGCCGAGGGAGTCGACCGGCGGTTCGCACACAGGCAGTCCCACCGGGACCGATGGCATCGCGAGCGGGTCCGGCGGCGCTGCGGCAGGCATCATGGACATCAACACCGCCACACTGGCCGACCTCGAGTCGCTGCCGCGCGTCGGTCCGGTCCTCGGACAGCGGATCATCGACTACCGCGAGGACAACGGGCCCTTCCTGCAGCCGGCGGACATCGATGCCGTGCCCGGTATCGGCCCGGCGATGCTCGAGGCCATCCTGCCCCTCATCGTGGCGCGGTGAATTCTTGCGCACGGTGAAATCCCGGGCCGGGCACCGCAGATCGCACCCTCATGGTCCCTCCAGAATCGGGGACCCGGCGCCGGAGGCGAGGAGCGAGCCTGCTCGTCGACCACGCTGGAGCGGTGACCTGCGCCTCGTCCCCGCTGCTGCCGCAGCATGGCTGGGCGCTGCCCTCGGCGTACAGACCAGCGCAACGACGGCGACGGCGGCCGGTCTACTCGCCACAGCAGGCGCCGCATTTCTCGTCGTCCTGGCACTTCTCGTTCCCAACAGCAGGCGGCGCTGGGCCATGCTGATCGTGCAGGGGATGGCTCCTGCGGCGGCCCTGGCACTGGTCCTGCTCGCGACCGGCGGCACTCTCGCCCGGGCCGAGGAGGGGCCGGTGTCCGAAGCGGTCGACCATGCCACGGCATTCACGGCCCTGCTCCGCATCTCCGGTGAACCCGTAGCGCTCGGGCAGGGCGCCTTCGGCGGCGGAGAACGATTCGTGGTCGACGCCGTGGTGACCGGGGGCGTCCTGGGCGGCACCGTGTTCGCAGCAGCGACCCCGGTGGTGGTCATGGGCTCCGAGCAGTGGGGCGGACTCGGTACGGGGGACACCGTGCGCGTACCGGGTACGGCCAAAGCATCCGACCGGATCGGCCGGGCTACTGCCGTCTTCGTGCCTGCGAGCAAGCCGACGATCGAGAAGGCCGACGGCTTGCTGGGGTACACGGCCGAGCTCAGAGGCGAGTTCCGCGACCTCTCGCTGGGCGAGGATCGCGACGGCGGGTTGCTTCCGGGAATGGCGCTCGGTGATCGTACGGGACTGGACCCGGCGCTCGCCGAGGCCATGAAGACCACGGGTCTGACGCACTTGACGGCCGTCAGTGGCGCGAACTGCTCGTATGTCATCGGCTTCGCCTATCTGGGACTGCGGGCCGTCCGCCTGCCGCGCCTGCCCGCCGGCCTGGGCGCCGTCGTCGCGCTGCTCGGCTTCGTCCTGCTGGTCAGACCCGAGCCCAGCGTCCTCCGCGCCGCCCTCATGGGAACCATCGGCGTCGCGGCAGTGCTGTCCGGTCGGGGTAAGGTCTCCCTGTCACTGTTACTGGTCTCGATCATGGTTCTTCTGGCCGCCGACCCCTGGCTGTGCCTGTCGTTCGCCTTCATCCTGTCGGTGCTCGCGAATTTGGGACTCATCACGGCCGGTCCGATGGTCGTACATGTCCTGGAGCGGACGATGCCGCGGTTCATGGCGCAGTTGCTCGCCATACCGCTCACCGCCCAGCTGTTCTGCACACCGGTGATCGTCCTGATCCAGCCGTCCCTGCCGCTCTATTCGCTTCCAGCGAATGTCCTGACCGCACCTGTCGTCCCGGGAATCACACTGCTCGGCATGCTCGCTGTCCTGGCATTGGTCGCCGTACCGTTCCTGGCGCACCCCCTCATCGTTGCAGCCCAGTGGGGTACGCGCTGGGTGGCCTGCGTCTCCGAGGTGTTCGCTGCGGCTCCGGCGGCCTCACTCCCGTGGCTGTCCGGGCCGGCAGGAACTGCCGCGGCGGTCCTCGGGTCAGTGCTCTTCCTGCTTCTCCTGCTTCTCCTCAGCCGGTACGAGACCCTGGCTCTGCGGCGCAGCGCCCCCGGGGAGAGGTGCCACGCGAAGGAGCAGGGAAGTGCGCGCACCCCACGGCAGGGGCGGCTTCGACGGTCGATGCAGCCTGAGCCGGAGCCTCAGCAGTTTGTCGTGGGGCAGTCCGGCGGAGGACGACCACGACGCCCGGCCCTGCTCATCGCGCTCTGCGTCGCAGTGTGCCTCGTCGCAGGGTTCGTCCTGTTCGGACGGCACGCGCCACCTCCCAGGGCCTGGATCATGACCATGTGCGATGTCGGTCAGGGTGACGGGATCGTCATCAGGACGACCGACCGACACGCACTGGTCGTCGACGTCGGCCCCGATCCCGAGGCGATGGATCACTGTCTGGATCTCCTGGGCATCGAGGCGATCGACGCACTGGTCATCTCCCATCTGCACGAGGACCACTACGGTGGGATCGAGGGGGCGATCCGCGGCAGAACAGTAGCGGCCCTGTACTACTCCACAGGCGAGGACGAGCTACCGGGCATCATGACGCAGGCTGCCGCTACGGCAGACGTGGACGCCACCAGACTCACGGGAACGACGAGCCTCGATCTCCCTCCGCTGAGCGTCGACGTGCTCTGGGCGGGCGGTCGTGCGGCGGGTGCGGAGGAGAACGACGCCAGCGCGGTACTCGAGATCATCGTTCCCACGGCGGAGCGGCCCGTCAGCGTGCTGCTGATGGGCGATCTCGAGGAACAGGCTGCCCGCGTCCTGCTGACCGAACAACCCGGCCTGGCCGCAGGTACGGTGGACGTGCTGAAGATCGCCCACCACGGAGCCCGCAACAGCGGAACAGCACTCATCGAGTCACTCCGGCCGGGTCTTGCCCTCATCTCGGTCGGCAGCGACAACGACTACGGACACCCCCACCCGATCACTCTCGCTGCTCTCGATGCGTCCGGGATCCCCGTCGCCAGGACCGACGAACTCGGGTCCTTCACGCTCGACGTCGTCGATACGGCGCTCGAGGTACAGCGCATCGGCTGAGCAACGCCAGAAGGGTTCGTACAGGGGCCTCTGCCAGGTCCCGGAACCATCCCCGCGCACCCGATGCTCGGCTTTGCGGCGCGGCGGCGCCGTGCAACAGTAGGAGCTGACCCGACAGAAGGGACCTCCCCATGGCACCGTCGAAGGCCGACCGCAGCCCTGGTTCAGGGACGTCCAGTTCCTGGCGTGAGGTGAAGCCGTCCGCCGTCGTCCTGCTCTCGGGCCCCGAGGAGTATGTTGCCTCGAGGGCTGCCGAATCGATCCGCACCCAGGTCCGCGCGGTCCAGCCCGACGCCCAACTCGTCAGGATCGACGCGGTCGTCTACGAGGCGGGTGCTCTCGCCCTGCAGACCAGCCCGTCCCTGTTCGGGGACTGGAAGATCATCGAAGCCTCGAACCTGGCCCAGATGAGCGACGACTTCCTCGTCGACACCCTTGCCTATCTCGCCGATCCGGCACCCGACGTCGTGCTCGTGCTGAGCCATGCAGGAGGTAATCGGGGCAAGAAGCTGCTCGACACCGTGAAGGCGATGCAGGCGACGATCGTCGAGTGCCAGCCCCTGAAGAAGGACGCCGAGAAGGCCGACTTCGTCACCACGGAGTTCCGCCTCGCGCGTCGCCGTATCGAACCCGACGCCGTCCGCGCGCTGGTCGCAGCCGTCGGCTCGAAACTTTCCGAGCTCGCGGCCGCCTGCCAGCAGCTCATGGCTGACACCTCGGGCGAGGTGACCGTGGAGCTGGTCGAGAAGTACTACGGCGGTCGGATCGAAGCCACCGGCTTCAAGGTGGCCGACGCCGCGCTCGCCGGGCGCACGGCCCAGGCACTGTCGATGCTCCGCCACGCGCTCGCGACGGGCGCCGATCCGGTCCCGATCGTCGCAGCCCTCGCACTGAAGGTTCGTGCCGTGGCGAAGGTCCACGGGGCCAGGGGTTCCTCACTGCAGCTCGCCAAGGAGCTGGGCATGGCACCGTGGCAGGTCGATCAGGCGCGCAACGAGGCCCGGCGCTTCAGTTCCGCGGCCCTGGCCCGCAGCGTCCGGGCGCTGGCGGACGCCGATGCCCAGGTGAAGGGCGAGGCTCGCGATCCCGTGTACGCCGTCGAGCGTGCCGTCACTGTCATAGCACTCGGGGACGACTGAGCCGTACCTGGTGTCCGTCCGGTCACCAGGCACGAGGTGACGCGCCGGCTGCACCCGGGCAGACGCTCCGATCAGCAGTTCGGCCCGAGTGGCAGCCTGTCCGGTCCGACCGGTCCGACCGGTCGAACCTGACAGAACACCGCTGGACAAAATCCCTACCGGTTAAACACAGAGGGGCCTACTCCCACAGGAGTAGGCCCCTCTGCAGAGGTTCCGCAGCTCAGAGCGCGTTGACCTTCTTCGAGATCGCCGACTTGCGGTTGGCAGCGTTGTTACGGTGGAGGACACCCTTGCTGACAGCCTTGTCGAGCTTGCGGCTGGCGCTGTGCAGGGCCGTCGTCGCGCCTTCCTTGTCCGCACCGGCGATCGCCGTGTTCACGGCGCGGATTGCCGTCTTCAGCTCCGAGTTGATCGAGCTGTTGCGCTGCCTCGCCTTCTCGTTGGTGAGGATGCGCTTCTTCTGGGACTTGATATTTGCCACGTATGAGAACTTTCTGGGTAGTGCGGACTGGTCGTGAGGGTAGTTCGGCCAACCGACGACTGAGCGGCGTGGGGATACCGTGTGGAGATCGGCCAAAGTGCCCGAAAGACCTTCGCGGACACACAGCTATACAGGTTACCAGAAGCAGAGTCCCTCACAGCACCCGAGCCGTTCCGCCACGGCACCTGACGGCTAGGGCCGGTAGTGTGCCTCGCCCTGACGAAGCACCTGCTCCGGAGCCGCCTCGATGACCGTCCGGAAGCGCTCGAGGGGCAGCACGGCCCCCTCCCGCCTGATCTCGCCCGGTGCAACGCGGAGGAGCCGGTCCACCTTCACCTCGCTGGGTCGGCCCTGCCGGTCCCAGCTGCCGGTTCCGATATCGACGTAGCGTCGATCGTGGTCGTCGCCGTTGTTCCGGTCGCGACTGGTCAGCATGAGTCCCAGCAGAGCGCCGCCGTCACGCCCGATGAGCAGAACCGGTCGGTCCTTGCCCCGGGAGGGGTCGTCCTCGTAGGCGACCCGGGTCCACACGATCTCGCCGGGATCCGGCTGCCCGTCATCGGAGGGCGAGTACGAGAGCACCATCCGGTCCCGGATGTCGCGCGACGCCGTGTCCGCAGGGTCGTGGTAGCGACCGGCCCCCGGACGTGGTGCGCCGGGCACGGTGCGCAGCGGCAGGCGGCGGCGCTCTGCGCGTCCGCGAGATCGTTCGCGTTCCTGCGCCTGTGTCCGGGCGACGGATCCGACGACGCGGACGAGGCGACGTGCGATGGACAGGAAGGAGCCGGCACGTGACATGGACGGATCCTATCGAACCGACCGGGCTCGCACCCGGCAGTGCACCCGGCAGTGCGCTCGATGATCGCACCCGGCAGCGCACCCGGCAGCGCGCCTGATGGTGTGCCCTGCAGCGCACCCGGCAGCGCACCCTGCGGCGTGCGGGAAGTCGCAGCGCATCCTGCGGTGTCCCGGGAGTCGGGTGCGGGGCCGTGGTGCTTGCCGCAGCGTTGGATACAGCGTGGGACACTGGGAGAAGAACCGGGAGGAACCGGGCCGGTCGAGCGAGACGAGCAACCGGCACGGTCCCTGCCGAATCCGCATCCCGTCAACGTGAGGAACGTACGTGTCACCCATGGCCCGCACCGCGCCGGTGCCCGCCGCCACCGATCCGGCGATCATCAGGAACTTCTGCATCATCGCCCACATCGATCACGGGAAGTCCACCCTGGCCGACCGCATGCTCCAGCTGACCGGAGCCGTCGAGCAGCGCGACATGAAGGCGCAGTACCTGGACCGCATGGACATCGAGCGGGAACGCGGGATCACCATCAAGTCCCAGGCCGTCCGGCTGCCGTGGGAGCTCGAGGGCACCTCCTACGCCCTGAACATGATCGACACACCGGGTCACGTGGACTTCACCTACGAGGTCTCCCGTTCGCTCGCGGCCTGCGAGGGCGCGGTCCTGCTGGTCGACGCAGCACAGGGTATCGAGGCACAGACCCTGGCGAACCTGTATCTGGCGATGGAGAACAACCTCACCATCATTCCCGTGCTCAACAAGATCGACCTGCCCGCCGCGCAGCCAGAGAAGTACGCGGCGGAGCTGGCCGGTCTGATCGGCGGGGATCCCGAGGACGTCCTGCAGGTCTCGGGCAAGACCGGTGTCGGCGTCGAGGCCCTCCTCGACAAGATCGTGCGTGATCTCCCGGCACCCATGGGGAACCCCGATGCTCCGGCGCGCGCCATGATCTTCGATTCCGTCTACGACACCTACCGCGGTGTGGTCACGTACGTCCGCGTCGTCGACGGGAACCTGCGGCCGCGCGAGCGCATCCAGATGATGTCCACCCGGGCCACTCACGAACTGCTCGAGATCGGCGTGAGCTCACCCGAGCCCAAGCCCTCCCAAGGCCTCGGTGTGGGGGAGGTGGGGTATCTCATCACCGGCGTGAAAGACGTACGCCAGTCGAAGGTCGGTGACACCGTCACCACACTGGTGAAGCCCGCGGCCGAATCGCTGGGGGGCTACCAGGATCCCAAGCCCATGGTCTTCTCCGGTCTCTACCCGCTCGACGGCACGGACTACCCGGTGCTGCGCGACGCCCTGGCGAAGTTCACCCTGAACGACGCCGCCCTCGTCTACGAACCGGAGACGTCGGCTGCTCTGGGCTTCGGCTTCCGTGTGGGATTCCTCGGCCTGCTGCATCTGGAGATCACCCGGGAGCGGCTCGAGCGCGAGTACAACCTCGATCTGATCTCCACGGCCCCGAATGTCGAGTACGAGGTGACCCTCGAGGACAAGTCGGTCCTGCTGGTCACCAATCCGAGCGAGTACCCGGTGGGCAAGATTGCCGAGGTCCGCGAACCCATGGTCTCCGCGACCATCCTCGCGCCCTCGGAGTTTGTCGGCGCCATCATGGAACTCTGCCAGCAGCGCCGCGGCGTGCTCGGCGGCATGGACTATCTCTCCGAGGACCGGGTGGAGATCAGGTACAGGTTGCCGCTGGCCGAGATCGTCTTCGACTTCTTCGACCTCCTGAAGTCCAGGACGCGCGGCTACGGCTCCCTGGACTGGAAGGCCGACGGCGACCAGGTCTCGGACCTCGTGAAGGTCGATATCCTCCTGCAGGGTGACCAGGTGGACGCCTTCAGCGCCATCACGCACCGGGACAAGGCCTACGCCTACGGCGTCATGATGACCGGCAAGCTCCGCGAACTGATCCCGCGCCAGCAGTTCGAGGTACCGATCCAGGCGGCGATCGGCGCGCGGATCATCGCCCGTGAGAGCATCAGGGCCATCCGGAAGGACGTGCTGGCCAAGTGCTACGGCGGTGACATCACGCGTAAGCGCAAGCTGCTCGAGAAGCAGAAGGAGGGCAAGAAGCGCATGAAGATGGTGGGACGGGTCGAAGTACCCCAGGAGGCCTTCATCGCCGCCCTGTCCTCCGACGAGTCGAAGGACAAAGCCAGGAAGTGAGAGTTCGGTTCGGTCCTCCGGGAGGGACCAGTGCCTAGCACGCTGCCGCTCGGTCTGCCTGCACCCGAGGACGGCTCCCTGCCTCCGGCGGCGCTCGAGGGGGCCGGTACGAGGAACTTCGGTCTCTACGTGCACATCCCGTTCTGCGCCGTCCGCTGCGGTTACTGCGACTTCAACACCTACACGGCCACCGAACTCGGGGGAGGGGCGTCCCAGGATGCCTACGCGGGTTCCGTCCTGTCCGAGCTCGCGCTCGGGGCCGGTGTCCTGACCGCGTCCGGCTTCCCGGCCAGGGCGTTGTCCACGGTGTTCTTCGGAGGAGGTACCCCGACGCTGCTCCCCGCGACGGATCTCGCATCGATCCTCCGCACGGCCACCGCGCTCTGGGGGCTCACCCCGGGCGCCGAGGTGACTACGGAGGCGAACCCCGACTCGGTCACGCCCGAATCACTGCGGGTGCTGCGGGATGCCGGTTTCACGCGCGTCTCCTTCGGTATGCAGTCGGCCGTGCCCCACGTCCTCGCGGTCCTCGACCGCACGCACTCACCGGCACGCGTACCGCAGGCCGTGAAATGGGCCAGGGAGGCGGGCCTGAAGGTCAGCCTCGATCTGATCTACGGCACGCCGGGGGAGTCCCTCGAGGACTGGCGGACCTCGGTCGAGACGGCGCTGTCCTACGAGCCCGATCACATCTCCGCCTATGCGCTGATCATCGAGGAGGGCACCCGGCTCGCCTCACGGATCCGCCGCGGTCAGGTACCACCCATCGACGACGACGATCACGCCGACAAGTACGCGCTGGCCGATCAGTTGCTCTCCGACGGCGGCCTCCAATGGTACGAGGTGAGCAACTGGGCCAGGACGCCCAGTGATCAGTGCAGACACAACCTGGCGTACTGGCGTGGTGACGACTGGTGGGGTGCAGGGCCCGGCGCGCACTCGCATCTCGGCGGAACCCGCTGGTGGAACGTCAAGCACCCCAGGGCCTACGCGCAGGCCCTGGAGACCGGGCGTTCACCGGCGGCGGGGCGTGAGATCCTGTCCGACACCGACCGTCACGTCGAGGACGTCATGCTGAGGGCCCGGCTGAGTGAGGGCCTGCCGACCGACCGACTGACCCCGGAGGGCCGGAAGGCCGTCGCGGGGCTCATCGCCGACGGGCTCGTCGAGCCGGCCGCCGCCTTCGCGGGCGAGGTGGTGCTCTCGTTCCGCGGGCGTCTGCTCGCCGATGCCGTCGTCCGGCGCCTTCTGCCCGACTAGCCGGAGAGCCCCCGCCCAGCAAGGGCCCGTGCTGGACAGGTGTGCCGGCCGGGAGGGTTCACTAGCGGATCAGTCGTAGATTCAGCGCGTAGCGGTGGGGTCTACCCCGATTGACCTGGACACCGGCGTTGACCGACAGCACGGTGATCGCGACCCAGATCAGCGCATTCACGACCGCGAACACGGCACCGACCCCCGGGATCAGGGAGAGTACCCAGGCGACGAGGGCGAGGATCGTGGGTGGCAGCGTGAAGTTCAGGGCCTCCTTCGACTCCTGTGCCGTGAACGGTCCCCTGGTCCGGAAGATGAGGAAGATCAGCAGGGACGGAACGAAGCCGAGGATGCCGCCGAAGTGTGCGAGCGTGGCGAACTGGCGATCCTCCGAGGGCGTCAGGGGAGGGGCCTGTGCAGGGCTCCCCTCGAAGACGGGCGCTGTAGCTCCTCGTCCGTGCTGGTGGTCGGCGGTATTCGACAACGGGTTTCCTTTGCTGACGGGCGGATCAGGGCCTCTTCCGCTTCCTGCTCCCAGAATACGTCCTGGTCCGCGCGGGCGACCCCGGGCCGACCCCGGGCCGACCATGAGAGCTCACGCCACGTGCGGAACCGTGAGGAAGTCGATGACCTCCTCGATCCTACCCAGCAGCGACGGTTCCAGATCGGCATAGCTGGTGACTGCGCCCAGGATGCGTTTCCATCCCTGCGCAATGGCGGCCTGGTTCTGATGGGGCCAGCCGAGCCCCGCGAGGATCCCTGTCTTCCAGTCCTGCCCACGCGGGACCACGGGCCAGGCCTCGAGTCCGAGCACGCCGGGTTTCACGGCCTGCCAGACATCGACATAGGGATGACCCACGATCAGGACATGGTTCCGCGCGTTCGGAGCGGTCATGGCCTGCCGGGCGATCCGGAACTCCTTGGTACCCGGTACCAGATGGTCGACGACGACGCCGAGTCTGCGCTCGGGTCCCGGGCCGAAGGACCGGATGGCGCCCTCGAGGTCGTCGACGCCGTGCAACGGTTCGACGACGATCCCTTCGAGCCGCAGATCGTCGCCCCAGACCTTCTCGACGAGCTCGGCGTCGTGCTGTCCCTCCACCCAGATCCTGCTGGCGCGAGCCGTCCGTGCCCTCGCGCCCTCGACACGGACGGATCCCGACGCCGTCCGTGTCGAGGGCGCCTGCCTGGACGGAGGAACCGGTGCGACCATGCGCACGGGTCTGCCCTCGAGCAGGAACCCGTGGCCGAGTCGGAAGGACCGGTGCTTCCCGCGTCGATCCTCGAGGACCATCACGTGCAGCCCACCCGACTTCTCGACCCGCACCACGGCACCCACGAAGCCGCTCCCGACGTCCTCGAGAACCAGATCCCGCTCGACCGGGACATCGGGGAGATCCTCGCGCTGCGGCGCGGAAAGGTCCTGTGCCCCCCACCCATGGTCCATGTGCGACGTGTCCTCCCGATGATGCTCCTGGCGAACGCCGGGACCGATGCCCAATGCTAACAATCGTCGTGATCGTACTAGACTTGGCACTTGAGCGTGTCGAGTGCTAACCGCTCGGCGCCGTCCGCGCCACGGACCCGCGAGGTCCACGAGGACCACGAAGACCCGCGAGGGCCGCAAGCGACAGACCCGGAGGTGACAAGAGGATGAGTGAACCGCGCCGCCTGGAGGTGCTCCGGGCCATCGTCGAGGACTATGTCCACTCACGCGAGCCGGTCGGTTCCAAGGCACTCGTCGACCGCCACCAGCTCGGGGTGTCCTCGGCGACCATCCGCAACGACATGGCCGTCCTCGAGGACGAGGGGCTGATCACGGCACCGCACACCAGCTCGGGCCGTATACCGACCGACAAGGGCTATCGACTCTTCGTGGACCGGATCTCCGAGGTAAAACCGCTGTCGGCTCCTGAGAAGAAGGCGATCGAGTCGCTCCTGGAGGGAGCCGAGGACCTGGACGACGTCATGGCCAGGACAGTCCGGTTGCTCGCTCAGCTCACCAACCAGGTGGCTGTCGTCCAGTTCCCCCTCGCCCGGCAGGCGTCCGTGCGCCACGTGGAGTGCGTGCTGGTCGCACCCCGACAGGTCCTGCTCGTCCTCATCAGCACCAACGGCAGCGTGCAGCAGCGCGTCGTCTGGATGCCCGCCGAGATCCGCGAGACAGAGCTCTCCGAACTCAAGCAGCGTCTTCAGTCGTCTGTCTCCGGCGTACGTCTGGCCGCTCTACCGGCCGCCCTGGACGCCGTCCTCCCGCAGCTGCCTCCGGCGCTGAAGGCACACGGGGGTACCATTGTCGGAGCACTCCAGCAGCTCGCCGACCTGGGCCGGGACGATCGGATCCTGCTTGCAGGCACGGCGAATCTCGCCAGATTCACCGGAGACTTCCCGCTGAGTATCGGTCCGGTCCTGGAGGCGCTCGAGGAGCAGGTGGTGATGCTGCGGCTGCTGTCGGAGATGGAGTTCGATGCCCGCGGTATCTCCGTGCGCATCGGAAGCGAGAATCCCTACGGCGGACTCTCGGAAGCCTCGGTGGTGGCAACGGGCTACGGCCCCGATGCAGGCGCGAGGCTCGGGGTTCTCGGACCGACCCGGATGGACTATCCGACGACGATGGCCGCGGTGCGCGCCGTCGCCCGGTACGTCTCGAGGGTCCTCGAGGAGTAGTGCCCGCCAGGCAGTCGGCCGCAGGCACGGCCACGGCATTCAGTAGACAGCAGTTCTCAACAGGAAGTGATGTGCACGAGTGAGTAATCACTATGAGGTTCTCGGTGTGGCGCAGGGTGCAACCGGGGAGGAAATCAAGAAGGCGTACCGCAAGCTCGCGCGGAAGCTCCATCCGGATGTGAACACCGGCGACGACGCCGCCGAGGAGTTCAAGCTCGTGACCCGGGCCTACGAGGTCCTGTCCGATCCGCAGAAGCGGCGCGTGTACGACACGACGGGCAACGAGAACGGGACCGACACCGGGTACGGTGCAGGGTACTCCGGTTCCGGTTTCGCGTTCCAGGACATCTTCGAGACGTTCTTCGGCGGCGGCGGTGGTGGTGGACAACAGGCCGGTACCCCGTCGAGGACGCGCAGGGGCCAGGATGCGCTCATCAACGTGCGGATCGAGCTCAAGGACGCCGTGTTCGGTGCCAACAAGAAGATCGAGGTGGACACGGCCGAGGTCTGCCCCACCTGCGACGGCACCTGCTGCCAGCCCGGCACCACACTGCGGACCTGCGACATCTGCGGTGGGTCGGGGCAGGTCCAGCGCGCTGTGCGGTCGATCCTCGGCCAGGTCATGACGAGCGCGCCGTGCGGCACCTGCCAGGGGTACGGCACCGTCATCCCCCACCCCTGCCACGAGTGCAGCGGCGAAGGACGTATCCGGGCCCGGCGCACCCTGACCATCAAGGTCCCCGCCGGTGTGGGCACGGGCACCCGTATCCAGCTCGCCGGGCAGGGCGAGGCCGGCGTCGCCGGTGGACCCCAGGGAGATCTGTACGTGGAGATCCGGGTGAACACCGACTCCACCTTCCTGCGGGACGGCGACGACCTCCACGTGACCCTGAGCGTGCCGATGACGGCTGCTGCACTCGGCACGAGCGTCCACCTGGACACCTTCGACGGCGACCAGGAGCTCTCCATCAAGGCGGGCACGCAATCGGGGGAGATCCTGACCCTGCGCAATCTCGGCGTGACGCACCTGCGCAACCAGGGCAGGGGCGATCTGAAGGTCCACCTCAACGTGGAGACACCCCGCAACGTGGACGCCCAGCAGGAGGACCTGCTGCGCCAGCTCGCCGGGCTCCGCCAGGAGGAGTACACCGACGGTCAACTCGCGAGCAACGGCTCGGGTGTCTTCGCCCGGCTGCGGGAGCGACTCGGGAACCGCTGACCATGACGCGCCCCCTCTTCCTCGGCCCGTCCGAGGCCGTCCGCGCCGCCGTGCCCGGTGACGTCTTCGTGCTCGACGGCGAGGAGGGGCGCCACGCCGTGGCGGTCCGCAGGCTGGGAGCCGGGGAGCAGATCGACGTCGCCGACGGCAGAGGGCACCGGATCACCGGCATTGTCCGCGCGGCGGCAGGGAGCAGGCTCGATCTCGAGGTCATGAGCGTCGCCGCGGACGTCGCGCCCAGCCACCGTCTGGTGCTCGTGCAGGCCCTGGCCAAGGGAGGGCGCGACGAGCAGGCCGTCGAGGCGGCGACGGAGCTCGGCATCGACGGCATCGTGCCCTGGCATGCCGAACGGAGTATCGTCCGCTGGCGTGGCGACAGGGCACAGAAGGGGCACCGGAAGTGGGAGTCCCTCGTGGGCGCTGCGTCCAAGCAGGCACGCCGCTCCTTCGTCCCGGAGGTCCATGCCGTTCTCGACACGCAGGGCCTGATCCGCTGGACCGCGGCCGTCGACCGTATGATCGTGCTCCACGAGGACGCCCCCGACTCCCTCGTGCAGACCGTCTCGGCCCTCCATGACGCCGGGACGCCGGGGGAGCCGGCCTCCACCGCGCTGATCGTCGGGCCGGAGGGCGGTATCAGCTCGGCGGAGCTCGACATACTGCGGCTCGCCGGTGCGCGACCGGCCCGACTCGGACCCAACGTCCTACGGTCCTCGTCGGCAGGTCCGGCTGCCCTCGTCCTCCTGAACCACTTGCTGGAGCGCTGGTAGGACCACACCGGCACTGCAGCGTGCCGCACACGACCTCGATGGGAAGAACGGCTAGCGGACGACGACGGACGTCGAGTCCGCTATCGCCTCCCCCTCGAGAGAGACGGTGATCTCGTAGTCGCCCGGCGGGAGGCTGATCGGGAAGGAGTACGTGCCCGAAGTTCCCTTCCCGCCCTCGATGACCGCGGTGCCCTCCCTGAGGGATGTACCGGCGTCGGACACCTGACCTGGGGGCAAGCGGGCCACCCGCCACCTGACCGCGTCCTCTCCGGCGGGAGCCAGCCCATGGACGATCAGACCGTCCGTGCCCGCCACGACACCTTCCTGCGGGTCGATGATCCACACCGGGGCGAGCACGGTGTGATCACGCGTCCACTTGCCGTCGAGATCGACGGCGCCGAATGCACGGTAGCCGGCTGCGCCGTCCACGAGGACGACCACCGAGCTGGCCTCACCTCCGGTGATGAGCCCGGCACTGGCCGCCGCCGCCGTGACGGTGTAGACCAGCTGCTGCACGGCCAGGAGTGCCTCCTCCTCGCCGAGCGTGTCAGAGAAGGCATCCGAGGAGAGGTCGAGGGTGATCACGTTCTGGGTCGAGATCGACGAGCTCACACTCCCCGCTGCAGCCCAGGGCGAGCCGTAGTCCGGATCCAGGGGTGTTCCGCCCGTCATGAGCTGCACCGCATCCACGATCGGATCACCCGAACCCTTGGCGGGAGAGGCATGGAACTCCCGGAACAGGCCCTGGTGGCCACCGATGTCGCCGATCCAGTACACCGGGACGAGGGAGGTTCCGGTGTCTGCAGGCCGCGGCGCGACCGGGGTACTCCGGGGCGCACCGGGCTCCGCTGCGGGCGTTCGGGGCGGTCCCATCGACGCCGTACTGGCCAGATCAGTCAGCACGTCGCCGCCAGCGAGTGGATTGATGGCGGGAGCGACGAAGACACTGCCCGCCAGCAGGACGCCGCCCGAGACGAGCAGGATGCCACCGAGTCCCAGTCTCTTGCTCCGCAGGGGGTCGGGCTGGTTCATGCCTGCCCCTTCCTTCGGGCGCGAGAAGTCCTTGGATCCGATCGGATCCGGTTCAGCTTGGCACAGCACGAAGGGGTCCCGATCCGGTTTCCCGGGGAGAGGGCGCGACTGAGACCGGATCGATACGAAGTCGTGCCCCGACCGCGACAAAGCCTGCGGGCGATCGCCGGTTCCGCGGCTGCAGACCGATGGACGTGGAGCTCAACCCCGCTCCTGCCGCCACGGGCCGATGCCGTAACATTGGCATGTCAGCGCTGCGTTCCCGCCCCGGTCGTCGAGGGTCCGGTCCGCTGAGCGCAGTCGCAGGACCAGCTACCAACAGCGATCAGCGGGACTACTCGGACGAGGGGCGATCAAAGGCCGGATGGCCGAACTATGAACGAATCTTCTACAGGCATCAACGCGGCAGGGCTCGACACCAGGACCTTCGTCTTCGATTCGACGGAACAGATGGTGCAGGCGCTGGGGTCCAACGACGAAGCCCTCCGACTGATCGAGGACTCGTTCCCCGGTGTGGGGCTCCAGGCCAGGGGCAACGAGCTGACCATCACCGGCCCCTCGGCGGACGTGCTGCGGACCGAGCGCCTGGTGGGCGAGATCCGGACCATGGCCAGCAACAACGCCACCGTGTCCCCCCAGGTACTCGGACAGCTGGTCACCATGCTCAAGACCCAGAGCGCCGTGCGGCCCGCAGACATCCTGTCGGTGAACATCCTGTCCTCGCGGGGCAGAACCATCCGCCCGAAGACGCAGAACCAGGGCACCTACGTGGAAGCCATCGACCGCAACACGATCGTGTTCGGGATCGGTCCGGCCGGTACCGGCAAGACCTACCTCGCCATGGCCAAGGCCGTCCAGGCACTGCAGCACAAGGAAGTCAACCGGATCATCCTGACCAGACCGGCCGTCGAAGCGGGGGAGCGGCTGGGTTTCCTGCCCGGAACACTCAACGACAAGATCGACCCCTATCTACGCCCGCTCTACGACGCGCTCCACGACATGATGGATCCCGACACCATTCCGCGGCTCATGGCGGCGGGAACCATCGAGGTCGCACCGCTGGCCTACATGCGTGGGCGGACCCTCAACGATGCCTTCATCATCCTCGACGAGGCCCAGAACACCACGCCGGAGCAGATGAAGATGTTCCTGACGCGTCTCGGCTTCGGCTCGAAGATGGTTGTCACCGGTGACGTCACGCAGGTGGACCTCCCCGGCGGTACCAGCTCGGGCCTCCGGGTCGTGCGGGAGATCCTCGGTGACGTCGACGACGTCCATTTCAGCGAGCTCGATCCCTCCGACGTCGTTCGTCACCGCCTCGTCGGGGACATCGTGAGCGCCTACGGCCGCTGGGACGAGGAACAGCGTGCCGGACAGCACCGGATCATCCGCTCGGCGGCGGCGCGATGAGCGTCGAGGTGAACAACGAGACCGAGTACGACGTCGACGAGGTAGCACTCGTCCGGCTCTCGAACTTCCTCTTCGAGTCCCTCTTCATCCACCCCGAGGCAGAACTGTCGATCGTCCTGGTCGATCCTGCCGCGATGGAGAAGCTGCACGTCGAGTGGATGGACGAGCCGGGACCCACCGACGTCCTGTCGTTCCCCATGGACGAACTGCGCCCGGGAACGCCCGGGCAGGTGGGCCCGGCCGGTCTGCTCGGGGACATCGTGCTATGCCCGGAGATCGCCGAGGCACAGGGTGCTGCTGCGGGCCATGGCACCAAGAACGAGCTGCTGCTGCTCACCACTCATGGCGTCCTCCACCTGCTCGGCTACGATCACGCCGAGCCCGCCGAGGAGAAGGAGATGTTCGACCTCCAGGGCAGGCTTCTCGCTGATTTCCTCCAGGGCGAGGCACCGGCGGAGACCCGCAGGTGACCATCTGGCTCCTTGCCGTCCTGGGTCTGCTCTTCACGCTCACGGCGGCGCTCGTCACGGCGGCCGAGGCGGCCTTCGTGTACCTGCCGCGGCAGGAGGGTGAAGCCCTCGTCCAGGACTCCGGCAGATCCTCGCTGCGACGCATCCTCGATGCCCCCGTGGCCCATATGCATGCTCTGCGCTTCTGGCGCGTCTGGTTCGAGATGGCAGGTGCGGTCGCGGTCGCCATCCTGTTTCATGATCTCCTGGACAACGTCTGGCTCGCCGGTCTGCTGGCAACCGCGGTGATGGCCCTGGTCGGCTTCGCGATCGTGGGCGTCTCGCCCCGCCAGTTCGGGCGAGCACACGCCGCCGCCGTCGTCCGCCTGACCGGTGGACCGGTGGCCGTCCTCCGTGCGGTCCTCGGACCCATCCCGCGGTGGCTCGTGCGCATCGCCAGTTCCATCACACCGGGCGCGGCGCAGGACGAAGCAGCTTTCTTCACGCAGGAGGAGTTCCGCGAACTGCTCTCGCGTGCCTCGGACGCGGAGATGATCGAGGACAACGAGGCCGAGCTGATCCACTCCGTGTTCGAACTCGGGGACACCAAGGTCCGCTCGGTCATGGTGCCCCGCACCGACATGCTGACGATCGACTCGGGATCGACCCTGAGTGAGGCCATGCCACTCTTCCTCCGCTCCGGGTACTCCAGGATTCCCGTGATCGGGGAGAGTTCCGACGACATCAAGGGCCTGCTGTACCTCAAGGACGTCGTGGCGCATCTTCACGGTCGTCCCGGTTCGAACCTGGCGCGGACGGTGGACGCCGAGGCCCGTCCCGCACGCTACGTCCCGGAATCGAAGCCGGTCGCGGACCTCCTGCGGGAACTTCAGCGCGAATCCACCCACGTCGCCATCGTGATCGACGAGTACGGGGGCACGGCCGGTATGGTCACGCTCGAGGATCTCATCGAGGAGATCGTGGGTGAGATCGTCGACGAATACGACTCGGAGGTGCCGGAGCAGGAGCAGCTCGACGAGGTCGGCTACCGGGTGAGTGCGCGGATGGGGATCGACGATCTGGGTGAACTGTTCGGCCTCGATCTCGACGACGAGGAGGTCGATACCGTGGGCGGGCTGCTGGCCAAGACGCTCGGGCGGGTGCCGATCGTGGGATCGGAGGTCACAGTCGACGGTATCGGTCTGCGTGCCGAACGCGTCGAGGGCCGACGGAACCGCGTCTCCCATGTCATCGCCTACCGCCTGCCGCCCGAGGAATCCGAGTACGCCGACCGAGAGACGATAGAGGCAGAGAATGAGCGACGCTGAGTACCGGGCCGGATTCGTCTCGCTCGTAGGACGGCCCAACGCGGGCAAGTCCACACTGACGAATGCGCTGGTGGGACAGAAGGTCGCGATCACGTCGGCCAAACCGCAGACCACGCGGCACACCATCCGCGGCATCGTGAACCGGGAGGACTGCCAGCTCATCCTGGTCGACACCCCGGGTCTCCACCGACCCCGTACCCTGCTGGGGCAACGGCTCAACGATCTCGTCGCGGACACGCTCGCCGAGGTGGACGCCGTCGGATTCTGTCTGCCCGCCAACGAGAAGATCGGTCCTGGCGACAGGTTCATCGCCGAGCAGCTCGCGCGCCTGAACCGGAAACCCGTGATCGCCGTCGTCACGAAGACGGACCTCGTGGACCGCAAGGTCCTGACCGAGCAGCTCCTCGCCGTCGCCGAGCTGGGAGTGACCGTGGCGGGCGGCGACGGCTGGGCCGACATCGTGCCGGTCTCCGCGACCGCCGGGGTGCAGGTCGACACCGTGGCCGAGGTGTTCAGCAGGCATATGCCCGTTTCGCCCATGCTCTACCCGGACGGCGAACTGACGGACGAGCCCGAAGCCGTCATGGTGGCCGAGCTCGTACGGGAGGCAGCACTGGAGGGAGTGCGCGACGAACTCCCGCACTCCCTTGCCGTCGTCGTCGAGGAGATGATCCCGCGGGAGGGGCGCAGTGAGGACAACCCCCTGCTCGACGTCCATGTCAACCTCTATGTCGAGAGGCCGTCGCAGAAGGCGATCATCATCGGCAAGGGCGGAGCCCGCCTCAGGGACGTGGGAACCACCGCGCGCCGGGGTATCGAGGCACTGCTCGGAACCCGGATCTTCCTCGATCTGCACGTGAAGGTCGCGAAGGACTGGCAACGGGACCCGAAGCAGCTCGTCAAGCTCGGCTTCTAGGAGGGATCACCGCCGGGCTGGATACAACATGGCTCACGACCGTGTCCCTGCCGTTGATCGCGCCGGCCGACGGTAACGTTCACACGAGCCACCATCATTCATCGAAGGAGTACGTGCATGACCGGCCAACCGCCGCGTGAAGGTACGGACGGCGTCGCCGGCGACTCTGCCGGACCGGCAGGAGGACCGACCGGGGCAGTACGCGCCGGGCGGCACGTACGACACCGCGGAACCCACCGCAGGCTCAGGCTCACCGCGATCCTGCTGGCATCCGTGCTCCTCGCCGCGGTGGTCTTCGTCGCCGTCCAGGTGATCCGGTTGCAGTCGAACGTGTCCACACTTCCCCTGAATCTCGGCGAGGCCCAGAGTTCCGCCCTCCCCGTCGACTCCAGCACCGATCCGCTGCAGATCCTCGTCCTCGGTACTGATACCCGCACGGGCAACACGGGCGGGGCCTTCGGTGACGAGGAGCTCTCCTCGGGTCAGGGCAACTCCGACGTCATGATGCTGGTCGCGCTGTCCGCGGACCGCGAGAACGTCACTGTGGTCTCCTTCCCCCGGGACCTGCTCGTACCACTGCCGCGGTGCATCGACCCCGAGACCGACGAGGTCTCCCGCGCCGTGGACCTGGGCCAGCTGAACGGTGCCCTCAAGGAGGGCGGTCCGGGATGCACGGTGGCTGCGATCAACGAGCTCACCGATCTGTCCATCGACCACTTCATGATGGCCGATTTCAATGCCGTCAAGGAACTCTCCTCGACCCTCGGCGGCGTGGAGGTCTGCGTCGAGGAAGCGGTGGACGACGAGTACTCGGGTCTGCGACTGCCGGCGGGCACGAGCGAGGTGGAGGGTGAGCAGGCCCTTGCTTTCCTGCGCACCCGCTACAGCTTCGGGGACGGGGGAGACACCGGACGGATTGCCGCCCAGCAGTCGTTCCTGGCGTCCATGGCGCGCAAGGTCCGCGCAGAGGGGACGCTGACGAATCTGCCCAAGCTCTACTCCATCGCCGACGTCGTCACCCGGAATCTCACCGTCGACGAGGAGCTGTCCCAGCCGACCGAGCTGCTGAGGATCGCCGACCGGCTGCGGAACGTCGATCTGGGCAATATCGCCTTCGTCACGGTCCCCACGCAGCCCTGGGTCGAGGACCCCAACCGGCTGGTCCTCGACGAGGACAGGGCGGCGCCGCTCTTCGACGCGCTCCGGCAGGACCGGGGGCTCTCCGAGTCGAGCGCAGCACCGACGTCCGGATCCGGGCGGGCCACCGCGACTCCCGGAAAGGAGCAGACACAGGAGCAGCCGCAGGAGCAGACGCCGGCGCCCGACCCCTCGATCGTCCCGCTGCTGGTCCTCAATGCGACCAACGACCCGAATCGCGGCGCCGACGTGCAGCAGCTCCTCCTCGACGCCGGGTACACCCAGGCCAGTCCGCTGCAGGCCGAGCAGCAGGAGACGACGCAGATCCTCTTCGGTGCGGGTTACGCTGCCGCCGCAGCAGAACTGGCGGAGCGCTTCGGGGTCCAGGCCTCGCAGGTCCTCTACAGCGAGACGGCGAACGGGCTCGAACTCGTCGTCGGCAGCGATCTCTCGACCGGCACCAGCGTCGACCGTCCGCCGCTCAGCAGCGCGCTGGACGGGCAGACCGCGGACCAGAAGACCTGCCAGGCGACCTCAGGGTTCTAGCATCGGCGCTGCTGCTCCAGCATGATCGGGCAACCGGAGCAGCAGCGCGCACACGGAGTCTTGCTACCAGATCCTGACGCGATCGGCGGGATCGAGCCACAGATCGTCGTCGCCCGTCAGATCGAAGGCCTCCTGGAACTCGTCGAGGTTGCGCACCACCTGGTTGCAGCGGAACTCGTTCGGGGAGTGGGGATCGACGGTGAGTCGGCGTCTGGCCTCCTCGGGTCGGATCTTCTGCTGCCAGCACGTTGCCCAGGAGAGGAAGAACCGCTGCGTCCCGGTCAGGCCGCCGATCACCGGCGCCTGACCGCCGTCGAGACTGCGGAGGTAGGCGCGGTAGCTGATCCCCAGGCCGCCCAGGTCTCCGATGTTCTCCCCGAGCGTCAGCTCCCCGTTCACCGTCTGGCCCGCTACCTCGGAGGGCTCGAGCGCGGCGTACTGCGCCACGAGTCGACCGGTCAGGGCGTCGAAAGCCTCTCGATCGTCCTCGCTCCACCAGTTCAGCAGCCGCCCTGTTCCGTCGAACTGGGATCCCTTGTCGTCGAACCCGTGGCCGATCTCGTGGCCGATCACCGCTCCGATGGCACCGTAGTTCACGGCAGCGTCGGCATCGATGTCGAAGAACGGTGGCTGCAGGATGGCAGCGGGGAAGACGATCTCGTTCATGGTGGGCATGTAGTAGGCGTTGACGGTCTGCGGTGTCATGAGCCAGGCACCGCGATCGATGGGTCCTCCCAGCTTGTCGAGCTGCCGATGGTGCTCGAACTCCGCTGCGCGGAGGGCATTGCCGTACAGGTCGCCCACGCGCACCTCGAGCGGACCGTAGTCGATCCACTCCTCGGGGTAGCCGATCTTCGTGGTGAACTGCGCGAGCTTCTCCAGCGCTCTGCCGCGCGTCGCGTCAGTCATCCAGGTCAGCGCGGCGATGCTCGTCTCGTAGGCCCCGATGAGATTGCCGACGAGATCGAGCATGGCGTCCTTGTGCGTCGCGGGGAAGTGCCGCTCGACATAGCGCTGGCCGATCGCCTCGCCCATCGCGCCCTCGACGAGGGCGACGCCGCGTTTCCAGCGTTCACGCAGCTGGGGCGTCCCCGCAAGATGCGTGCCGTAGAAGGCGAAGGCAGCCTCGACGAACCGTTCGTCGAGGTAGTCGCAGGCGTGCAGGAGGACACGGCTGATCACCCACTCCTTCCAGGTCGCGAGGTCCTCCTCGCGCAGGGCGGAATCGAGGCCCCGAACGAAGTCGGGCTGATTGAGCACCACCTCGGCGATCTGCGCGGGCGAGTCGGAGACGACGCGCAGCCAGGGCCCGAGCCGGCCCGACAGACCGATCAGCTCATCGTGCTGCAGCAGGTTGTAGGTCTTCTGCGGATCCCGTCGCTCCACACTGCCCATGGACGAGGCCGCGAGCCGGGTCTCGAGGGCCAGGACACGTCCTGCGGCAGCTGCGGCATCAGGCGTGTCCACGAGTCCGAACAGGGTCATGAGCAGTTCCTCGTACTTCTGGCGCGTCTGCTCGAAGCCCTCTTCCCGGTAGTACGACTCGTCCGGCAGTCCCAGGCCGGACTGATGGAGGTGGAGCAGATACCGTTCGGGATCTCCCGCATCGTTGCTGACGTAGGTGGCGAGGATCCCCTGCACACCGGACCGGGTGAGCCCGGCGCTCATGACGATCAGTTCCTCGATCGTCGTCACGGCGGCGATGCGCTCGAGCAGGGCCGTGATGGGCGCCGATCCCTCGGCTTCGATGCGGGAGGTGTCCATGAACTCCGCGTACAGCAGTCCGAGCTTCGTGCTACTGGTGTCGACGTCGTCCGCCGCGCCACGACCGTCCTGCTGGGCCGCTTCCTCGATGATGGTGCGGACCGCGATCTCGGAGGCGTCGCGCAGTGCCGTGAAGGATCCCGTGAGCGGCCGGTCGTCCGGGATGACGGCGTCGCGGAGCCAGACACCGTTCGCGTGTCTGAACAGATCGTCCTGCGGGCGGACACTCGTGTCGAGCTCGTCCGGGTCGAGAGTGCTGATCGTCATGGGCCTCTTCGTCTCCTCGTTGGTGTGCTGATCGTGCCTCGGGGGCCGAAGCCCCTGAAGGGCCATCCTAGGGGCCATGCTATGGTGACGAAGTGCGTGCACGGATGACTCTTCTTCGCTGCCGCGGCGAGGCCTGCTAGACGATCGAGCTACCGGCCATTCCTCGCCGCGGTGTGCGACATGCCCGGCCGCCAGCATCCCAGCTCCGCGAGAAGAGAAGGCCACCATGCTCAATGCACAGCAGGACTCCGGGATGCCGTTCGGCAAGTACCGTCCGTTCCAGGAGCTCATCGACGTCGAGCTGCCGGATCGCTCCTGGCCGGACCGGGTGATCACCAAGGCGCCGCGCTGGTGCGCCGTTGATCTCCGCGACGGCAACCAGGCGCTCATCGACCCCATGGATCCGCAGCGCAAGCACAGGATGTTCGATCTGCTCGTCGGCATGGGGTACAAGGAGATCGAGGTGGGTTTCCCGTCGGCGTCGCAGACCGACTTCGACTTCGTGCGGCAGCTCATCGAGGGCGACCGCATCCCCGACGACGTGACCATCCAGGTACTCACCCAGTCCCGTGAGCACCTCATCGAGCGCACCTACGCCTCTCTCGAGGGAGCCGACCGCGCGATCGTCCACCTCTACAACTCGACGTCGGTGCTGCAGCGGCGCGTCGTGTTCGACCAGGACCAGGACGGCATCATCGACATCGCCCTCCAGGGCGCGCGGCTGTGCCGCAAGTTCGAGGAGACCCTGGGGGACACCTCGATCACCTACGAGTACTCACCGGAATCCTTCACCGGCACGGAGCTGGAGTTCGCGGCACGGATCAGCAACGAGGTCTCGGCGGTGTTCGAGGCCTCGTCCGATCGTCGGATGATCCTCAATCTGCCGGCCACGGTGGAGATGGCCACACCGAACGTGTACGCCGACTCGATCGAGTGGATGAGTCGTCATCTCGCGGACCGCGACAGCATCATCCTGTCCCTGCACCCGCACAACGATCGGGGGACAGGAGTGGCAGCCGCCGAACTCGGCTATCTCGCAGGTGCGGACCGGATCGAGGGGTGCCTCTTCGGTAACGGCGAGCGCACGGGCAATGTCGATCTCGTGACGCTCGGCATGAATCTCTTCAGCCAGGGCATCGATCCGCAGATCGACTTCTCCGACATGGACGCGATCCGCCGGACCGCCGAGTACTGCAACCAGCTCAGTGTTCCGGAGCGCTCACCCTATGGCGGGGATCTGGTCTTCACCGCATTCTCCGGGTCCCACCAGGATGCCATCAAGAAGGGCTTCGACAGGATGGAGCGCGACGCCGCCGCAACCGGCGTCGGCGTCGATGACCTGCCCTGGGCCGTCCCGTATCTCCCGATCGACCCCAAGGACATCGGCCGCTCCTACGAGGCGGTCATCCGCGTCAATTCGCAGTCCGGCAAGGGCGGTGTGGCGTACCTGCTCAAGAACGAACACAGTCTCGATCTGCCGCGCCGCGCGCAGATCGAGTTCTCGGGCGTCATCCAGCGCCGCACCGAGACCCTCGGAGGCGAGGTCAGCGGCGCCCAGCTGTGGTCCGTGTTCCAGGACGAGTACCTGCCGAGCCGCACGGGGGACGGTGGGAAACCCTGGGGTCATTATGCGCTGACCTCCGTCAACACGGACACCGCCGAGAACGGGTCCTTCAAGCTCACCACCACCCTGCTGGTCGACGGCGTGCAGCAGCGAAGGACGGCGCAGGGTAACGGGCCGATCGACGCTCTCCTGGCGATCCTCAGCCAGGACGGCATCGACCTGAGGGTCCTCGACTACACCGAGCACGCCCTGTCCTCGGGAGGGAACGCCCGCGCTGCTGCGTATGTGGAGTGCGCCGTCGGCGACCGCGTGCTGTGGGGGGTGGGCATCGACGCGAACACCACGATGTCCGCCCTGAAGGCCGTGATCTCCGCGGCCAATCGCGCCATCCGCGACGCCGTGTGATCCGCACCATCCAGGACTACCGCGCCGGGCGCAGTTCCTAAGGGCACGGGATGGAACAATGAAGTGTGCCCTCGTCCTCAGCATCACGCACCTACCGCGCCCGGGGTGTCGTCCTGCGCACCTACAAGCTCGGTGAAGCCGATCGCATCATCGTCCTGCTGACCCGGGAGCACGGGCAGGTTCGTGCCGTGGCGAAGGGTGTCCGGAGGACCAGCAGCAAATTCGGCTCGCGTCTCGAACCGTTCATGGTGGTCGACCTGCTCCTCGCCCACGGTCGGAATCTCGACATCATCACCCAGGTGGAGACCAGGGGTGCCTACGGTTACGACATCGCCTCCGATTACGGGCGCTACACCGCTGCGACGGCGATCGCCGAGACGGCCGAGAGACTGACCGACAGCTCCGAGGCAGGGGGAGCGCAGTATGCACTGGCCGTCGGGGCGTTCTCCGCACTCGGCCGGAACCTGCACCCGGCCGAACTCATCCTCGACTCCTATCTCCTGCGTGCCCTGGCGACGGCCGGGTGGGCTCCGAGCTTCACCGACTGTGCCCGCTGCGGCGCGTCTGGACCCCACAGTGCCTTCTCCGCTCCCCTCGGCGGAGCGGTATGTGCCTCGTGCCGCCCCCCGGGGGCGGCCTCGCCGTCAGCGGACACCATGGAGTTGCTCGCAGCGCTCCTCACGGGGGACTGGGGTGCTGCGGACTCCTCCGCCAACGGGGCGCGTCGTGAGGGCGCGGGTCTCGTTGCCGCGTATCTGCTCTGGCACCTCGAACGCGCCGTGCCCTCCCTCAAGCACGTGGAGCGGGTATGACGACGCCCGAGCCCGCATCCCGCCCCGTGAGACCCTGGGCCCATCCCAGCGGCGAGCGGGCTCCGGCCATACCGCAGATCTTCGTGCCGGACCACGTGGCCATCATCATGGACGGCAACGGGCGCTGGGCGAACGAGCGCGGTCTGCCACGGACCGAAGGGCACCGGGCAGGGGAGGCTGCTCTGCTCGACGTCGTCGCCGGAGCCATCGAGATCGGCGTCGGGCACGTGTCCGTCTACGCCTTCAGCACCGAGAACTGGAAGCGGTCGCCCGAGGAGGTGCGGTTCCTCATAGGCTTCAACAAGGACGTGCTCCGGCGCCAGCGGGACCAGCTCGATGCCTGGGGGGTGCGGATCCGCTGGTCAGGCCGACGCCCCCGACTGTGGCAGTCCGTGATCCGCGAACTCGAGGACGCGGAGCGGCACACCCGCCACAACACGGTCTGCACCCTGACCATGTGCGTGAACTACGGTGGACGCGCCGAGATCGCGGACGCGGCGCGGGCCATCGCGGAGGATGTCGCCGCCGGTGCGCTGAAGGCGTCCTCGGTGAGCGAGAAGACCATCCAGCGCTATCTCGACGAACCGGACCTGCCCGACGTCGACCTGTTCCTGCGGACCTCCGGGGAGCAGCGGCTGTCCAACTTCATGCTGTGGCAGTCGGCCTACGCGGAGATGGTCTTCATGAACACGCTCTGGCCCGACGTCGACCGCCGGACCCTGTGGCGGGCCATCGAGGAGTACGCGGCTCGCGACCGCCGCTACGGGGGCGCCGTGGACCGGGCTGTCCCGGGCAGCTAGCCGTACGTCCCCGGCGCAGGCCGGTCAGCCACAGGTCGACGATCCGTTGCTCGCCCCGACGTCGCGCACCCGCGGACCGGGCTGCGGGTGCTCGCCCGGCACCTGGAGATCCAGCCACCGCAGAACCGTGGCCGTGGCCTCCTGCCTCACCTCCGCCCTCGAGAGGAAGACGTCATGCAGGGCGTCCGGCAACCGGCGGATGGTGACGCTGTCACCGAGTTCGGCCGCGCGGCGCACCATGGACGTCACATCGAGGATGCTGTCCGTGTGGCGCATCTCCTCGCTCCAGGTGGCACTGATGGTGGACGCCGACGAGCAGACCACGAGGATGGGCGCCTCGATCGACACGCCGTGGGCGAGCCGGGCATGTCCGGCGAGGACGGCTCCGAGCCAGCCGACCCTGATCGGGAAGCCCGCTTCCGGACGCCATGCCGGGTCGATGCTCCATTCGCCGTCGCGGGTATCGCTGATGTTCCTGAAGTAGAACCCGAGCTCGGGCAGCGGGATACGGGCCTTGGGGCGCCGGCGCGAGACGGTGTCGAGGATCCCCAGGGCGGCGGTGCGGAGCAGGGCACTGCCCTGTAGATCGAGCCACGGGCTGTTGAGGACCAGGGCCGTGAGCCTGCCGGGATTGCGGGCAGCCCACAGGGCCGCGGTCAGCCCGCCCATGGAGTGCCCCATCAGCACGAGATCGACGACGACGGGAGCGCCTGCGCGCTCCCGCAGCCGTCCTTCCAGCGCGTGGATCCCGGCCTCGAGGTCGGCGTCGTACTCCTCGAGGGAGGTCACGAAGCCCGGTGTCTGCCCCGGGAGCAGACTGCGCCCGTACTTGTGCAGGTCGAGGGCGAAGAACGCCCAGCCCTGCGCGTGCAGTGCCCCGGCAAGCTCGGCGTGGAGGAAATAGTCACTGAACCCGTGGAGATAAAGGACCGCCCGCACCCGCCCGGTGCCACCTGGCGCGCCGGCCAGTGGGGTAGTGACGGCGGGTGATGGTTCATCGCCAGGCAGGCTCACATCGGCCGGAGCCTGATGATCACCGGGCAGTGCGTCGTCCGGTTCGTGAGCCACGAGAGTCGCGATGCGCGGCCCTTCGTCGTCGGGCTCCAGCGGCAGGGTCAGTGAATGGAACGAGCCGCCGAGAACGTCCTGGGACCACTGCTCATGCATGCCTCGACCCTACCTCCGCCCTGAGCGCGTGCCGCCTGCCGCGTAGGGCAGTGTTCAGAGAATGCAGCGCTGGGAGGAATGCAGTACTGGGAAGTTGGATGTGGGCGCTGCCCGTGGGATTCTGACACCATGCGCCTCTACCCGACGTTCTTCCGGATCGTCTTCTCCGGAATGGATGCCGAGCGGGCCCACATGATCGGCTCCACCCTTATCCGGGTCGCGGACCGCACCCCGCTGGGCTGGGTGTTGCGCCGTCTCTGCGCCCCGGACCCGTCCCTCACCACAACGGCGTTCGGGCTGGAGTTCCCCTCACCCTTCGGCCTCGCAGCAGGCTTCGACAAGGCGGGCACGAATGTGCTGTCCCTGACCGCCCTCGGCTTCGGGCACGTGGAGATCGGAACGATCACCGGGCAGGCCCAGCCGGGCAATCCTCGGCCGCGCCTGTTCCGACTCGTTGCCGACAGGGCCGTCATCAACCGCATGGGCTTCAACAACGACGGCGCCGCGAGGGTGGCCCCGCGCCTCCGGGTGGCCCGGAAGAGGCTGCAGCGCCGCTACAGCACGGACCGGCGTCCCGTGGTCGGCGCCAATATCGGCAAGACCAAGACGGTGGGCATCGCCGACGCCGTCGCCGACTACCTCGTGAGCGCCAGAGAACTGGCCCCGGTCGCCGACTATCTCGTGGTCAACGTGTCCTCGCCGAACACGCCGGGTCTGAGGCTCCTGCAGGGCATCAATCAGCTCAGGCCACTGCTGGAGGCGGTACGCCGCAGCGCCGACGGCGCCGCAGGACGCCGTGTCCCCCTCCTGGTGAAGATCGCGCCGGATCTGATGGACAGCGACATCGACGACGTCGGCGCCCTGGCGCTCGAGCTGGATCTCGACGGGATCGTGGCGACCAATACGACCATCACGCGCGAGCGCCTGCGCACCGACGCAGACACGGTGATCGCGCTGGGGGTCGGCGGACTCAGCGGCGCCCCACTGAAAAGACGATCCCTGGAGGTCCTCGAGCGGCTCCGCTCCGCCGTAGGGGCTGACCTTGCCATCATCTCCGTGGGCGGCGTCGAGACCCCGGAGGACGTCATGGAACGGCTCGATGCCGGTGCCACCCTCGTCCAGGGCTACACGGGCTTCCTGTACGAGGGTCCCTTCTGGGCGAGGCGCATCAACAGGGGACTGGCCCGCCGCAGGTCGCGCGCGATCGCCTGAGCGACTGAGCGGTGCTAGGAGGGGTACTGGCCGCGCCGCACCTGCGGCTTGGGCAGCCGGAGCCGCCGGATCTGCAGGGCGCGGGTGGTCGCGTACCAGAGATCTCCCTGGTTCGGGGCACCGAACTTCTCCGTCAGCCTCTTCTTCAGCTTCCTTCGCATCAGGACGATGTCGAGGAGGACCGCGAGAATGAGAACCCAGAACGACGTGAGCACGGCGCTCTGCACGGCGAGCGACTGGAAGAAACTGAGCACCACGAAGACGAGCGCCGCGATCATCAGGAACTCGCCGAGGTTGGTGCGGGCGTCGACGAACTGGCGCACGTAGCGACGCTGCGGTCCCTTGTCGCGCAGAGGCAGATAGCGCTCGTCGTCGGTATCAAGGGCCTGACGGGTCCTGGCCCTGTCGTCCCGCGCCGTCGACCGGCTCTGCTCCCGTGCGGCCCTGCGATCGTTCGGGACGAGCGGCCGCTTGCGGGCCGCCTCCTGCACACTGCGCTTGGGCGTCGGGGCGCCCTTGCCCTGCGAGCGCGGCGCCTCGGGGATACGCGAAGCGCTGTCGACCGTTTCCTGGGCAGAGGGGGCTTCCCTGTTTCGTCCGAACACCCCTTCAGGATACCGGGTCGCCGTACTCCGGCTGCCCGCGCCGGCCGAGGACCCGGCACCTGTACGACGGCGCGCGGGGGCGCTGCTCGTCCCGTCCTCGGTGAGCCACCGGATTCTGCTGTGTAGGGTGCTGGCATGACTGATACCCCTACCGAGCACCCGACAGACCGCGACGTCGCAGGACGCCTGCGCAGCAGCGTGGACGCCGCCTTCCCGAAGATCGTCGAGCAGCTCTCGCAGCTCGTCGCCATCCCGGGCATCGCCTGGGACGCCTTCGACGCCCGGGAGCTCGATCGCAGCGCAGCTGCCGTCGTCGAGCTCATCCGCGCCGTCGGGATCGACGACGTCCGTATTCTGCGCGTCGATAATGACGGCACACCGGGCGGGCCGGCCGTCGTCGCCCGCCGTCCGGCAGCCGAGGGCAGGCCGACCGTGCTCCTCTACGCACACCACGACGTCCAGCCGCCGGGGGACGAAGCCTTCTGGCAGACACCGCCGTTCCTCGCCACGGAGCGCGACGGCAGGCTCTACGGGCGCGGCGCCGCCGATGACAAGGCGGGCATCATGGCGCACATCGGTGCGTTCGGTGCTCTCAGTGAGGTCCTCGGGGATTCCTTCGGAGTCGGCGTCACGCTCTTCATCGAGGGGGAGGAGGAGGCAGGCTCTCCCACGTTCCGCTCGTTCCTCGACACCTACCGCGACGATCTCGAGGCGGACGTCATCGTGGTCGCCGACTCCAGCAACTGGCGCGTCGGGGTTCCCGCCCTGACCACGAGCCTGCGCGGTCTCGTGGACGGAACCATCGAGGTCCGTGTCCTCGACCACGCGGTGCACTCGGGCATGTTCGGCGGTCCCGTCCTGGACGCCCCGACGCTCCTCGCGCGCCTCATCGCCACACTCCACGACGACGCCGGCGACGTCGCCATCGCCGGGCTGGCCGGCGGCGACCACGCCTCCGTCGACTACCGGGAGCAGGACTATCGTGCTGATGCCTCCGTGCTCGACGGCGTGCGGCTGGCCGGTACCGGATCCATCGCCTCCCGCCTCTGGCACAAGCCTGCGCTGTCGATCATCGGGATGGACATTCCGAGCGTTGCCCTGTCCTCCAACACCCTGCTGCCGCGGGCACGCGCAAAGTTCAGTCTCCGGCTCGCCCCGGGCCAGGACCCCGCGGCAGCCATGGACGCCGTCCGGGCGCACGTCGAGGCCCACGCGCCGTTCGGTGCAGAAGTTGTCCTCACGCCGGGGGAGACGGGCAGCCCGTTCCTGACGGACACGAGCGAGCCCGCGTCGCGTCTGGCCCTCGAAGCACTCGAGGAGGCGTGGGGCGTGAAGGCTGTCGAGGCCGGAATGGGCGGATCGATTCCGTTCATCGCCGATCTCACGGAGGTGTTCCCTTCGGCGCAGATCCTCATCACCGGCGTGGAGGATCCGGATTCGCGGGCCCACAGCGCAAACGAATCCCTTCATCTCGAGGAGTTCAGGAAGGCGATCCTCGCCGAGGCGATCCTGCTCGCGCGGATCGACGACGGAGGGCTGACGAGGCAGTAGCGTCCTGACCACGCGGTGGGGTGGAAATGTTCTGCCCCGCGCAGTCGTTATGTTCGTCGGTAGGTCCGCGATAGAATCGACCAAAGCCGCACCTGCCAGACCGCGGCATTCAGAGCGGGCACATCGACGGTCCGAGCTAGGAGAAACACCATGAGTACTTCCACCGATACCGCCACCACCGACACAGCATCCGCTGACACCGGCTCGGCGGCGGATTCCATCAACCTCACGCCACACGAGGTGGAGCTTTCCGACGTAGCAGCCGGCAAGGTCCGGAGTCTGCTCGAACAGGAGGGTCGGACCGATCTGCGGCTCCGCGTCGCCGTGCAGCCCGGCGGATGCTCAGGGCTGATCTACCAGCTGTACTTCGACGAGCGTGTGCTTGAGGGAGATGCCGTGCGCGACTTCGACGGCGTAGAGGTCATCGTCGACAAGATGAGCGTGCCCTATCTCTCCGGAGCCTCGATCGACTTCGAGGACACCATCTCGAAGCAGGGCTTCACGATCGACAATCCCAATGCGGGCGGCTCCTGTGCCTGCGGGGATTCGTTCCACTAGCACGTATCCAAGAGGCCCGGAGCATGCCGAAGCGGCATGTTCCGGGCCTTTTGCATGTCACCAGATCGTCGGTATTACGGGTAAGCTCTACAACGAGTAGTAAAACTGGAGGTGCACCCCGGACAGCTTCCTGGGCGGGTGGCAACGCACGTAGAAAAGGAAGGTCCGTCTGTGACATCGCAGGACCGAACCAGTAGCAAGCGCGGCAGGATCGCAGGAATCTCCGGCATATCGCTGGTGGGCGCTCTCCTGCTGAGCGGCTGTTCGGCGGAGGCCCAGAGGGGTTGGCTCCCCGGAGACCGCGACACCACGAACCACACCGGTCTCGTCACCGATCTATGGGTCAACTCGTGGATCGCCGCGACGGTCGTCGGACTCATCACCTGGGGACTGATCATCTGGTGCATGGTGGCCTACCGCCGTCGGAAGAACGACACCGGGTACCCACGTCAGCTCAGCTACAACCTCCCTCTGGAGGTCTTCTACCTGACCATCCCCATCTTCATGGTGCTCGTCTTCTTCTACTTCACCGAGCGCGACATCGCGACCATCGACGCCCGCGTGGACGACCCCGACGTGATCGTGGACGTCCGCGGCAAGCAGTGGTCCTGGGACTTCAACTACGTCAAGGAAGACAAGTACTCCACCGGCGTCCAGGCCAGTCTGAACGGCGAGGAGGGCGTTCCGGAGAATCTGCCGACCCTGTACCTGCCGGTCAACAGGTCAGTGGAGCTGCAGCTCAACGCACGCGACGTCCAGCACTCCTTCTTCGTGCCGGCGTTCTTGCAGAAGCGCGATCTGTACCCGGGCCGCACCAACTTCATCAACGTGACTCCGACCAAGGAGGGCACCTTCGCAGGCAAGTGTGCCGAACTCTGCGGTCAGTACCACTCCGAGATGCTGTTCAACGTCGAGGTCGTCTCACAGGCCGAGTTCGACGCCCAGATGGCGCAACTCGAGGACGGCCAACTCGGTGACGAGTACGACCGCGACTCCTACCCGGATGATGACCCCGATCTCGACACACCCAGGAGCAGCTGATGTCCACGTTCGAATACACCCTCGAGGAAGCCGGCACCGTAGCCGCTCCACGAGTTGTTCCGAGGTCCAAGGGACGCATCGTCGTCAACTGGATCACGTCGACCGATCACAAGACGATCGGGTACATGTACCTGATAGCCTCCTTCATCTTCTTCTGCTTCGCCGGTGTGATGGCACTGATCATCCGGGCCGAGTTGTTCGAGCCCGGTATGCAGATCCTGCAGACGAAGGAGCAGTACAACCAGCTGTTCACCATGCACGGCACGATCATGCTCCTCATGTTCGCCACACCGCTGTTCGCAGGGTTCGCCAACGTCATCATGCCGCTGCAGATCGGTGCTCCCGACGTCGCCTTCCCGCGACTCAACGCACTGGCGTTCTGGTTCTTCCTGTTCGGCAGCACCATCGCAGTATCCGGCTTCATCACGCCCCAGGGTGCTGCCTCGTTCGGCTGGTTCGCCTATGCCCCGCTGTCCAGCACGACGTTCTCGCCCGGCATCGGCGGTGACCTGTGGGTCTTCGGTCTCGCGCTGTCCGGTTTCGGAACGATCCTCGGCTCGGTCAACTTCATCACGACGATCATCTGCATGCGTGCACCGGGCATGACGATGTGGCGCATGCCGATCTTCACCTGGAACACCCTGATCACCGGCATCCTGGTGCTGATGGCCTTCCCGCCGCTCGCTGCCGCCCTGTTCGCGCTCGGCGCTGACCGCCGGTTCGGAGCGCATATCTTCGACCCGGAGGCCGGCGGCGCCATTCTCTGGCAGCACCTGTTCTGGTTCTTCGGTCACCCCGAGGTCTACATCATCGCCCTTCCGTTCTTCGGAATCGTGTCCGAGATCTTCCCGGTCTTCAGCCGCAAGCCGATCTTCGGCTACAAGGGCATCGTCTTCGCGACCATTGCGATCGCGGCTCTGTCGATGACCGTGTGGGCGCACCACATGTACGTGACCGGAGCGGTGCTCCTTCCGTTCTTCGCATTCATGACCATGCTCATCGCGGTACCGACCGGGGTGAAGTTCTTCAACTGGATCGGTACCATGTGGCGAGGCTCGCTCACCTTCGAGACGCCCATGCTGTGGAGCATCGGTTTCCTGGTGACCTTCCTCTTCGGCGGTCTGACGGGCATCATCCTCGCTTCACCGCCCCTGGACTTCCACGTCTCCGACACCTACTTCGTGGTCGCTCACTTCCACTACGTGGTCTTCGGTACCGTCGTCTTCGCGATGTTCGCCGGCTTCTACTTCTGGTGGCCCAAGTTCACGGGCAAGATGCTGAACGAGCGCCTCGGGAAGATCCACTTCTGGATGCTCTTCCTGGGTTTCCACGCCACATTCCTCATCCAGCACTGGCTCGGTGTCGACGGGATGCCCCGCCGCTACGCCGACTACCTGCCGGAGGATGGCTGGACTGCCATGAACCAGTTCTCCACCGTAGGATCGTTCGTCCTCGGTGCTTCGATGATCCCCTTCTTCTGGAATGTCTACATCACGTGGCGCACCGGCAAGAAGGTCGACGTCGACGATCCCTGGGGCTTCGGTGCCTCCCTCGAGTGGGCTACATCCTGCCCCCCTCCCCGCCACAACTTCACGTCGCTGCCCCGCATCCGCTCGGAGCGTCCGGCACTCGACCTTCACCATCCGGAGCTGCAGCAGACGCACACCCCGGACGAGAGTGCCGCCGGCTTCATGGGCGCGGCTGATCGACAGGACACGAACGCATGAAGATCGAGACGAAGGTCTTCTCCCTACTGGTGCCGTTCTTCTTTCTCGTCGGCACCGTCTACGGCTTCCTCGTCCAGTGGACGGAACCGGTCGGTTTCCTGGCTCTCTACCTCTGCGGTGGTCTGGCGGGCATGATCGGTTTCTACCTGGCCTTCACCGGTAGGCGCGTCGGCGCCCGCCCCGAGGATCGGCTCGACGCCGAGATCCATGAGGGATCCGGTGAGCAGGGGCACTTCAGCCCCTGGAGCTGGTGGCCCCTGGCCCTGGGCCTCGCGGCGGCCACCGGATTCCTCGGCATCGCCGTCGGTTTCTGGATCCTGTACATCGGCATGGGCTTCGCGGCCATCGCCCTGGTCGG
>JARIBG010000019.1 GCA_029257465.1 Arthrobacter sp.
TCGATGACTGAGCGGCTGATCGACCGCTTCGACGGCGTGCTGTCGGACCTCGACGGCGTCGTCTACGCAGGTCCGCAGGCCATTCCCGGAGCAACGGAGGCACTCGGGAAGCTCGAGGCCGAAGGGAAGGCCCTCGCCTACGTGACGAACAACGCGTCGCGTTCGCCCGACGAGGTCGCCGACCACCTCCGCTCCCTGGGTGCGCCCGCGAGTGCGGATCAGGTGTTCGGGTCGGCCCTCGCCGGCGTCGAACTGCTCGCCGGTCGGGTGGAGCAGGGCTCCCGTGTGCTCGTGGTCGGCAGCAGGACCCTCGCCGATGCCGTGAGATCCCAGGGCTTCGTGGTCGTGGAGTCCGCGGACGAGAAGCCGGACGCCGTCATCCAGGGATTTTCGCCGCACCTGGGCTGGGCGGATCTCGCCGAGGCCTCCTACGCTGTCGCGGCCGGGGCTCTCTGGGTGGCCACGAACACCGACCTGTCCATTCCGCAGGAGCGCGGAACCGCCCCGGGTAACGGCACCCTCGTGGCAGCCGTCCGGGCCGCGACCGGCCGCACCCCGCTGGTCGCAGGGAAACCCGAAGCCGCCCTCTTCGAAACGGCAGCGCGTCACCTGGACCTGGAGCGGGCCCTCGTGGTCGGCGATCGGCTGGACACGGACATCCTCGGTGGCAATCGAGCCGGGATGGCCACCGCCCTGGTCCTGACGGGGGTGGATACCGCCCGCGCGGCCCTCGGCGCCGACGTCGACCAGCGTCCGAGCTATCTGCTCGACTCTCTGGCCGATCTCTTCGAGGAGTACCCTGCCGTCACGCCGGTGGAGGGCTCCGCTTCCGGTGAGTACTCCTGCGGGGAAGCCACAGCACGCGTACAGGGGACAGCGGTCAGCGTCCGCGGGCAGGAGGACGCCGTGGACAGCTGGCGAGCAGCCTGCGCCGCGTGGTGGGCGGCGCACCCCGGCCCCACGCCGGAGTCGGCACCCGAGATCAGCTTCCATGACTGACCACCACGCACATCCACCAGGGGACGCAGGGCCGACGACGGCGGACGGAACAGCCGTCGTCGAGCCGGACCAGTCCGGCCGGGCCGACGCGCGGATCGACGAGATCCTCACTGTCCTGGACCGGCTCGACGATGTCGAAGTGGCCCACCACACCGAGATCTACCTCGAGATCCACGATCGCCTCAGCGCAGAACTGAACCCCGGAATCGAGCCTGACCGAAACCAAAACCAGAACCGGAACCAGACCCCAGGTCGCTCCTCCGGGCACCGGCGGGCAGGAGCGCATGGCGCGCCTTGACCAGGAACTCGTGGCACGCGGTCTCGCCCGGTCACGGTCCCACGCCGCGCAGCTCATCGCTGCAGGCAGGGTTCTCACGGGCGGCGTCGTGGCGATCAAACCTGCGCTGGCGATCCGGCCGGAGGACAGCCTCGAGGTGGAAACGCGCGGCGAGGAGTACGTCAGCCGTGCGGGGACCAAACTCGCCGGGGCACTCCGTGCGTTCCCCCTCGTGCTCCCCGAGGGCAGACGATGCCTCGACGCCGGAGCGTCCACCGGCGGGTTCACGGACGTCCTGCTGCGGCGCGGGGCGCGCGAGGTCGTCGCCGTCGACGTCGGGCACGGACAACTGGTGCCCCAGCTCCGTGACGATCCCCGGGTGCTGGTGTTCGAGGGGCTGAACGTCCGCGATCTCGACGTCGCGCACATCGGGGGAAAGGCCCAGCTCACCGTCGCGGATCTGTCCTTCATCTCGCTGCGGCTGGTGATGCAGGCTCTGGCGCGTGCCACCGAGGACGACGGCGATCTGCTCCTGATGGTGAAGCCGCAGTTCGAGGTAGGCCGGGGCGGTCTCAATCGCCTCGGCGTCGTCACCTCCGCAGCAGCGCGCCGCCGAGCCGTGGCCGGTGTCCTGCGCAGCGCGCTCGGGTACGGTCTGGAGTTCGGCGGGGCGGCGCAGAGCGAGCTGCCGGGCCAGGACGGCAATCTCGAGTACTTCGTGTGGATGAAGGTGCCGCCTACCGGATTGATGCCTAGGATCGAGGGGGAACTGGACCGTTCGACGGAGCAGTCGCTGGAGAGCAGTGCTCTCTTCCCGGTGCGACCCGGCCCTACCGACCAGATGGAGCTTGATGAGTAGACGAATTCTCGTGCTCGCGCACACCGGCCGCCCGAATGCGATCGTCGCGGCGCAGGAAGCCTGCACCCGCCTCATCGAGCTCGGGCTCCAGCCGGTCATGCGTCCCGACGAGCTGGCGGACATCCAGGGGGAGTACGGCGCCCAGGCCGCCTCGGCGGAGGGGCTCGGGGACGGCGTGGACCTGCACGACGTCGAACTGGTCATGGTCCTCGGTGGCGACGGGACGATCCTCCGCGCAGCCGAGCTGGTCCGTGAGGCGGACATCCCCCTCCTCGGGGTGAATCTGGGTCATGTCGGATTCCTCGCCGAGAGTGAGCGGGCGGACCTGGAGGAGACCGTGCGGTGGGTCGCCGACCGCAGCTACACGGTCGAGGAACGGACCACCATCGAGGTCCTGGTGCTGCTCGGAGGTACCGTACTGGCCAGGAGCTGGGCGCTGAACGAGGTTGCCATCGAGAAGGCGAACCGGGAGCGCATGATCGAGGTCGTCACGGAGGTGGATGGCCGTCCGGTGAGCTCCTTCGGCTGCGACGGTATAGTCCTCGCCACGCCCACCGGCTCGACGGCGTACGCCTTCTCGGCCGGCGGACCCGTCGTGTGGCCCGGGGTCGAGGCCCTGCTCATGGTCCCCATCAGTGCCCATGCACTTTTCGCCAAGCCCCTCGTCGTCGCGCCGTCGTCGGTCCTCGCCGTGGAGGTCCTCAGCCGCACGCACGCCGCGGGCGTCCTGTGGTGCGACGGCAGGCGCAGTATCGACCTGCCACCGGGTGCACGCATCGAGGTGCGCAGGTCCGATCACCCCGTGCGCCTGGCCCGCACGCGGCAGACACCGTTCTCCGAACGGCTGGTCCGCAAGTTCGAACTGCCCATCCAGGGCTGGCGCGGTCCGGTGAGAGCCCAGGAAGGACCAGCGTCATGATCGAGGAGATGCGCATCCGCGATCTCGGCGTCATCACCGACGCCACCCTCAGCCTCGGCCCGGGGCTGACGGTGGTGACCGGTGAGACCGGCGCGGGCAAGACGATGGTCATCACCGCCCTGGGTCTGCTGCGCGGCGCCCGCTCCGATGCCGGTGCGGTGCGGCTCGGAGCGAAGTCGGCATCAGCCGAGGCCGTCCTGCGCCTCGATCCGCAGAGCCCGGCGGCGCTCAGGGCCGCGGAGGCGGGGGCGGCGCTGGACGACGACGACGGCGTCTCCGAACTGATCCTCGCGCGCACCGTGACGAGCGAGGGGCGCAGCCGGGCCTACGTGGGAGGCCGTTCGGCTCCCGTGGGTGTCCTGGCGGAGCTGGGTGACGAGCTCGTCGTCGTGCACGGTCAGTCCGACCAGCTGCGGCTCAAGGGCGCCCCCGCCCAGCGGCAGGCGCTCGACAGGTTCGGCGGACCGGCCCTCGAGGAAGCCCTGCTGGCCTACGGGGAGGCGTTCGGCCAGTGGCGTGACGCCCTCGCCGAGCGTGACCGGCTCACCAGCGAGGCGCGGGAACGTGTCCGCGAGGCCGAGGGACTCGAGGCGGCGCTGACCGAGATCGGGGAGCTGGACCCGCAGCCGGGGGAGGACGCCGCACTGAAGACCGAGTCGATGCGCCTGGGCAATGCCGAGGAGCTGAGGACCGCCGCCGTGGTGGCGCATCAGGCACTGGTCTCCGAGGAGATCGGGGCAGGAGCCGACGCCGTCTCCCTCGTCGACGAGGCCAAGCGGCAGCTCGAAGCCGTGGCCGAGCACGATGCGGATCTGGGCAGGCTCTCGGAGCGGCTCGCCGAGGTGGGTTATCTGCTGGCCGACATCTCCGCCGAGCTGGCCGGCTACGGTACCGCCCTCGACGGCGAGGCGGCGGGCCGGCTCGAGGCGGTCGAGGCGCGGCGGGCTGCCCTGTCCGTCCTGGTGCGCAAGTACGCGCCCACCATCGACGAGGTCCTCGCCTGGCAGGAGGACGCCGCGAAACGACTGCTCGAGCTCAGCGGGGACTCGCACCGGGTGGAGGAGCTCGACGACGTCATAGCTGATCTCGACCATCGGGTCCACGACCTCGCCGCGGAGCTCTCACGCCTGCGGACGACGGCGGCCGAGTCGCTGGCCGGGAAGGTCAGCGACGAGCTCACGGCACTGGCGATGCCGGACGCGCAGCTGTGGATCGCCGTCACCCCGACCGGGTCGCTGACCGTGTACGGGGCGGACGAGATCGCCTTCAATCTGCAGCCCCATCCCGGGTCGGCGCCGCGACCCCTCGGCAAGGGTGCCTCCGGCGGTGAGCTCTCCCGCGTGATGCTCGCCATCGAGGTGGTCCTCGCCGCCGTCGACCCGGTACCCACCTTCGTCTTCGACGAGGTCGACGCCGGTGTGGGCGGCAAGGCCGCCGTGGAGATCGGCAGGCGGCTCGCCATGCTCGCAGAGCACGTCCAGGTGATCGTGGTGACCCACCTGCCGCAGGTCGCGGCCTTCGCCGCGCGGCACATCCGGGTCACGAAGAACGTGTCCCGCGACGGGGAGGGCGGCGGGGTCACGGCGAGCGACGTGGAGGTCCTGCCCGACGACGAGCGTGTGCGCGAGCTCGCCCGGATGCTCGCGGGCCAGGAGGACTCGGCCTCGGCGCGTGCCCACGCCGAGGAGCTCCTCGCTGATGCGGCCCGCCCGCCTGCTCGGTGATAGGCTCGAACTCCGTGGCGCAGCAAATTAATTCCCGGTTCCTGAAATCCGCGACGACCAAGCACATCTTCGTGACGGGCGGTGTGGCCTCCTCCCTCGGCAAGGGACTGACGGCCTCGAGCCTGGGTCACCTGCTGAGGGCGCGCGGCCTGTCCGTGACGATGCAGAAGCTCGATCCCTATCTGAACGTGGATCCCGGGACCATGAACCCGTTCCAGCACGGCGAGGTCTTCGTGACCGACGACGGCGCCGAGACGGATCTGGACATCGGCCACTACGAGCGCTTCCTCGACGAGAATCTCGACGGATCCGCGAACGTGACCACGGGCCAGGTCTACTCGACCGTCATCGCGAAGGAACGCCGCGGCGAGTACCTCGGCGACACCGTGCAGGTCATCCCGCACATCACCGACGAGATCAAACGCCGCATGCGCCTGCCCGCCGAGGGCTCACCGGGCAAGAAGGCCCCGGACGTCATCATCACCGAGATCGGCGGGACGGTCGGCGACATCGAGTCGCAGCCCTTCCTGGAAGCGGCCCGCCAGGTCCGCCAGGACGTCGGCCGGAACAACGTGTTCTTCCTGCACGTCTCGCTCGTGCCCTACATCGGTCCGTCCCAGGAACTCAAGACCAAGCCCACGCAGCACTCCGTGGCGATGCTGCGCTCCATCGGCATCCAGCCCGACGCCATCGTGATCCGCTCGGACCGCGAGGTGCCGGCGAGCATGCGCGAGAAGATCGGGCGCATGTGCGACGTCGACATCGACGCCGTGGTCAATGCGGCCGACGCCGCGAGCATCTACGACATCCCGAAGACCCTCCACGCGCAGGGTCTCGACGCGTACATCGTCCAGGCGCTCGACCTGAAGTTCAAGGACGTCAACTGGACAAAGTGGGACAAGCTGCTCGACGTCGTCCACAATCCCCGGCACCAGGTCGAGGTGGCGCTCGTGGGCAAGTACATCGACCTGCCCGACGCCTATCTCTCGGTCACGGAGGCGCTGCGTGCCGGAGGCTTCGCGAACAAGGCGAAGGTCACCATCAAGTGGGTGCCCTCCGACGAGTGCAGCACTCCCGAGGGCGCGCAGCGCGCACTGTCGGGTGTCGACGCGATCTGCATCCCCGGGGGCTTCGGGATCCGCGGGATCGAGGGCAAGCTCGGGGCGCTCACCTACGCACGCGAGAGCGGGCTGCCCACCCTGGGTCTCTGCCTGGGCCTGCAGTGCATGGTCATCGAGTACGCCCGGAACGTCGTCGGGCTCGAGGGGGCATCCTCGACCGAGTTCGAACCCGACACCGCCTACCCGGTCATCGCGACCATGGCAGAGCAGCTCGAGATCGTCGCCGGTGACGGCGACATGGGCGGCACCATGCGCCTGGGCCGGTGGGAGGCCACGCTCCAGGAGGGCTCCGTCGTGGCCGCGACCTACGGGAGGACCACGGTCTTCGAGCGCCACCGCCACCGCTACGAGGTGAACAACGAGTACCGCGACAAGATCTCGGCCGCCGGTCTCGTCTTCTCGGGAACGACGACGGACGGCGCCCTCGTCGAGTTCGCCGAACTGCCGAAGGACGTCCACCCCTACTACGTCTCCACCCAGGCCCATCCGGAGCTCAGCTCACGTCCCACGCGCCCGCATCCCCTGTTCGCGGGGCTCGTGAAGGCGGCCCTCGAGCGCCGCGGCGCGAAGGTCTGATCCCGTGCCCGACGCCGCAGGCATCCGGGACGAGCAGAGCCCGCGGAGGCGCTTGGAGACCACCACGGTCTTCGAGGGGCACATCTGGGACGTGGTCAGTGAGAGCTTCACGCTGACCGACGACGGCGAAGCCATCACCCGCGAGTTCATCAGGCACCCCGGGGCCGTCGCCGTCCTGGTCCTCGATGACCAGGACCGCGTGCTCCTGCTGCGCCAGTACCGTCATCCGGTGCGCATGGCCCTGTGGGAGATCCCGGCGGGTCTGCTCGACGAGGAGGGCGAGGATTTCGTGGACGCCGCGGCCCGCGAACTCGCCGAGGAAGCCGACCTCACCGCCTCCCAGTGGCACGTGCTGATCGATCTCTTCCTCTCGCCGGGCTCGTCCTCCGAGGCACTACGCGTCTATCTCGCCCGCGGGGTCGGCGCGGTCGCCGCAGCGGACCTGCATACGCGCACCCACGAGGAGGCCGAGATCTCGCTGGCATGGGTGGATCTCGACGCCGCGGTGACCGCCGTCCTCGAGGGCCGCATCCACAGCCCCTCCGCCGCTGCCGCGATCCTCGCCCTGAAGGTCTCACGCGAGCGGGACTTCATCGATCTGCGTCCTGCCACGGCACCCTGGCCCGAGCACCCGAGTCAGCACGCGTCGTGGTCCCACGGCGCCGTCATCGAGGACTGAGGACTGAGGACCATGAACGGCGCGGGAGGGCCCGATATCGACGGGCCCCTCTGGCTCCTGGTCCAGGACTACCTGCAGCACATGTCCGTGGAACGCGGTCTTGCCGCCAACACCCTGGCGGCCTACCGCCGTGATCTGCGCCGCTACATCGGGTTCCTGAGCGCTCGCGGGCTCACGGAGGCCGCAGCGATCACGCACCGGGACGTCTCGGCGTTCGCCCGGGCCATCGTCTCCGGGGAGGACGGACTCTCGGCGCTGAGCCCGCGGTCCGCCGCCCGCACCGTCGTCGCCGTCCGCGGTCTGCACCGCTTCTGGACGCTCGAGGGGATCACGCCGGGTGATCCGGCGCGCGAGGTGCACCCACCCACCACCGGCAGGCGCCTGCCCAAGGCGATCCCCGTGGCCGAGGTGGTACGGATCCTCGAGACCGTGGACACCTCGACGCCGTCCGGACAGCGCGACCGGGCGCTCCTGGAGTTCCTGTACTCCACCGGTGCGAGAATCAGCGAGGCCGTGGGCCTCGACGTCGACGACGTCTCGGTGGACGAGACCCTGGACGGACCGTCCGTGGTGCGCCTCACCGGCAAGGGCTCGAAGCAGCGCCTCGTCCCGGTGGGTTCCTACGCGGCGCGCGCCGTCGACGCCTATCTCGTCCGGGGCCGCCCCGCGCTGGCGGTCAAGGGCACCGGTGGCCCTGCCCTCTTCCTGAACATGCGCGGCGGGCGCCTGAGCAGGCAGAGCGCCTGGAGCATCCTGAGGACGGCGAGCGAGCGGGCCGGGGTGGAGCGGGAGGTCTCACCTCACACGCTGCGCCACTCCTTCGCCACGCATCTGCTCGAGGGCGGCGCGGACGTGCGTGTGGTCCAGGAACTGCTCGGCCACGCGTCGGTGACCACCACACAGGTCTACACGCTCGTCACCGCGGACACGCTGCGCGAGGTCTATGCCGCAGCGCATCCGCGAGCCCACGCCTGAGCAGGCGCGGGCCCACGCCTGAGCAGGCGCGGGCGCGGGTACCGGGAGCCTCAGTCCACGTGGCGTTCGTCGGGACCGTTGTAGAGACTCAGCGGGCGAATCAGGGAGTTCGACGCCGCCTGCTCCATGATGTGCGCCGTCCAGCCCGTGATGCGGGCCGCGATGAACAGCGGCGTGAACATCTCCGTATCGAAGCCCATGAGGTGGTAGACGGGACCGGCCGGGTAGTCGAGATTCGGCTTGATGTCCTTGGCCTCGCTCATGGCGGTCTCGAGCCCCGAGTACAGACCGAGGATCTCGTCGCGGCCGTAGTACTCGATCATGGCGTCGAGCGCCGACTTCATGGTCGGGACGCGGGAGTCGCCGTTCTTGTAGACACGGTGGCCGAAGCCCATGACCTTCTTCTTGGACGCGAGGGCCTCCTCCATCCACGTCTTCGCACGCGCGGCGGCGTCCTCGTGGGACTCGTCCTTCCGGATGCCGATCTCCTCGAACGTGTGCATCACGGCCTCGTTCGCGCCACCGTGCAGCGCCCCCTTGAGAGCACCGATGGCCCCGGTGACGGCCGAGTGGAGATCGGCCAGGGTCGAGGTGATCACCCGTGCGGTGAACGTCGAGGCGTTGAAGGAGTGCTCCGCGTACAGCACCATCGACACGTCGAAGGCGTGGACCACCTCGGGGGGAGCCTCCTCGCCGAAGGTCATCCACAGGAAGTTCGCGGAGTAGCCCAGGTCGTCGCGGGGTTCCACGATCGCCTGGTCGCGGCGGCGCCGCTGGTCGTAGGCGACGACGGCGGGGAACGCGGCGAAGAGCGTCGCGGCCTTCTCCATGTTCGCCTCGACCGAGTTGTCGGCGGCCAGGGGATGGCTCGCACCCATCACGGACACGGCGGTGCGCGCCACATCCATGGGATGGGCGGTCAGCGGCAGCAGATCGATGGCCGCGATGACCTCCTTCGGCAGTGCCCTGTGCCCGCGCTCGAACGCGTCGAACTCCGTGCGCTGCTCGGCGCTCGGCAGTTCCCCGTTCCACAGCAGATAGGCGACGTCCTCCATGTCGCGGTGTCCGGCGAGTTCCTGCACCGGATACCCCCGGTACAGCAGCGAATTGGTGTCGGAGTTAACCTTGGAGACGGCGGTGTAGTCGACGACGACTCCCGCGAGTCCCTTGTGGATCTCTGGTTCTGTCACGATTGCTCCTCCTGGGTGGACTGTCCTGTGCTGCCTGCTGTGCTGTCGGATGTGGAACCGGGTGCAGCCGACCAGTGTGCCTGGGGCACCTCGAAGTTGAAGACGGAGGAGTCGAACCTGTTGTACCCCTCGTAGTCCACCAGCTCGTAGAGGCGGCTGCGTGTCTGCATCTGGTCCACAGCTGGTTCCTGCGTGCCGTGGGCCGTGATCGAGTCCAGCGTACGCTCGGCGGCGCCCATCGCACTGCGCAGCAGCGTGACCGGGTAGATGATCATGTTCACGCCGACGGATTCCAGCTCGTCGACGGTGAACAGCTCGCTCTTGCCGAACTCCGTCATGTTCGCCAGGATGGGCACGTCGACGGCGTCCCGGATGGCACGGAACTCGTCCAGATTGCGCATCGCCTCGGGGAAGATCGCGTCCGCTCCCGCCTCCACCAGGGCACGGGCGCGCTCCTGGGTGGCCTCGAGGGTGTCCGTCCCGCGGATGTCGGTGCGGGCCATGATGAGGAAGTTCGGGTCGCGGCGCGCATCGGCCGCCGCCCGGATCCGCTTCACGGCCGTATCAAGTCCGACGACGTTCTTGCCGTCGAGGTGACCGCAGCGCTTGGGGTTGAACTGGTCCTCGATGTGGCAGCCGGCCAGGCCCGCGTTCTCGAGTTCCTGGATGCTGCGGGCCACGTTCATGGGCTCACCGAAGCCGGTGTCGGCGTCGACGAGGCACGGCAGATCGGTCATCCGCGCCATCTGACCGGCGCGCTGGGCCACCTCGGTGAGGGTGGTCAGGCCGATATCGGGCAGCCCGAGATCGGCGGCGATGACCGCCCCCGAGATGTAGACCCCGGCGAAGCCCTTGTCGCCGATGAGCCGGGCCGAGAGCGGGTTGAATGCTCCGGGGAACTGCTGGATGCGCCCCGAGGCCAGGGACTCGCGGAATGTCCGGCGCTTCTGTTCGGGCGTGATGGTCGAGTACAGCATGTGCGGGGCCTCCTACAGCAGTCCCTGCGGCGCGGCAGCCGCATCGATGACGCCGGGTCCGGCGACGACGTTGAGCTGATCGAGTGAGCCGGCGGGAAGCTCCGGCAGCTGCTCGACGGCGGCCAGGAAGCGCTCCAGCTCGGCGTCGTCGACGACGCCTGCGGCCAGCATGCGCAGCTTGGCGATGTAGTCGGCGCGGACGAACGGCCGGGCCCCGAGGGGGTGGGCGTCCGCCACCGCGATCTCGTCGGTGATGACGGTGCCGTCGGTGAGGGTGATCTCCACCCTGCCGCCGAACGCCTTCTCGGCGATGTCCAGGGAGTGGTAGCGCCGCGTCCATTCCGGGTCCTCGAGGGTGGTCACCTTCTGCCAGAGGGCCACGGTGTCCACCCGCGCGGCACGCTCGGGTGCGTAGGAGTCCTCGTGGTGCCAGCGACCGTCCTGCAGGGCGACGGTGAAGATGTAGGGGATGGAGTGGTCGAGGGTCTCGCGGGACGCGCTCGGATCGTACTTCTGCGGATCGTTGGCCCCCGACCCGATGACGAAGTGCGTGTGGTGGGAGGTGTGGATCACGACGGAGGCCACCTTCTCCGGATCCGTCACCTCGGGGTGAGACCTGTGCAGGCGCCGGGCCAGATCTATCCAGGCCTGCGCCTGGTACTCGGCGGAGTGCTCCTTGGTGTACGTGTCGAGGATGGCGCGCTTGGGCTCGCCCGGGGCGGGGAGAGGCACCTCGTAGGCGGCCTCGGGTCCGTCGAGGAGCCAGGCGATCACGCCGTCCTCACCCTCGTAGATGGGGGTGGGGGAGGTCTGGCCCCGCATGGCGCGGTCCACGGCCTCGACGGCCATCTTCCCGGCGAAGGCCGGTGCGTGGGCCTTCCAGGTGGAGATCTCGCCCTTGCGTGACTGGCGGGTTGCCGTCGTCGTGTGCAGGGCCTGCCCGACGGCGTGGAAGATCACCTCCGGCTCGAGACCGAGGAGGGTGCCGATCCCGGCCGCGGCAGACGGGCCGAGGTGTGCCACGTGGTCGATCTTGTGCCTGTGCAGGCTGATGGCCTTGACCAGATCCACCTGGATCTCGTACCCCGTGGCGATCGCGCGGAGCAGGTCCGCGCCCGAGGCTCCCGTGTGCTGTGCAACCGCGAGGATGGGCGGGATGTTGTCGCCGGGGTGCGAGTACTCGGCGGCCAGGAAGGTGTCGTGGTAGTCGAGCTCACGCACGGCCACGCCGTTGGCCCACGCCGCCCATTCCGCCGAGACGCGCTCGTCGATGCCGAACACCGCA
>JARIBG010000023.1 GCA_029257465.1 Arthrobacter sp.
ACCCTCGCCACGCATCTCGGGATCGCCGCCAACACCGTGGCCCGTGCGTACCGCGAACTCGAGCAGGCGGGTGTCGTCCAGACCCGGGGGAGGGCCGGTACCCTCATCGCGGCAGGGGGCGATGAGACCCGCCGGAGGGTGGCCGAGGCGGCCGACGCGTTCGCCGTCGTCGTGCACGCCGCGGGTATGTCCGAGGCCGACGCCGTCGACCTCGCCAGGGCCGCATTGCGCCGAGCGTGAACGACGCCTGAGCGCGCACCAGAACAGCGCGGAACATCATCAATTAGAAGATGTCTTCGAAGCCCCTTTCACCTACAGTTGATGCGTGTCTATAGCAAATTCCCTCGAGCAGCACGCCCACGATCCGGAGCCGGCCCCGCAGGACCTCTCCCGGCTGATCGTCAAGGGCGCGCGCGAGCACAACCTGCGCAACGTCGACCTCGACCTGCCGCGCGACGCCATGATCGTCTTCACCGGTCTGTCGGGATCGGGGAAGTCGTCCCTGGCCTTCGACACCATCTTCGCCGAGGGCCAGCGCCGCTACGTCGAGTCCCTCTCCGCCTACGCACGCCAGTTCCTCGGCCAGGTGGACAAGCCCGACGTCGACTTCATCGAGGGGCTCTCGCCCGCCGTGTCGATCGACCAGAAGTCCACGAGCAAGAACCCGCGGTCCACCGTGGGGACGATCACGGAGATCTACGACTACATGCGCCTGCTGTGGGCGCGCGTGGGCCGTCCGCACTGCCCCGTGTGCGGGGAGCCCGTCACCAAGCAGACACCCCAGCAGATCGTCGACCAGCTGCTCGAGCTCGATGAGGGGACCCGCTTCCAGGTGCTCGCCCCCGTGGTCAGGGCGCGCAAGGGCGAGTTCGTCGATCTGTTCTCCGAACTCACGGCGAAGGGCTACTCGCGGGCCCGCGTGGACGGGACGCTGATCCAGCTCAGCGATCCGCCGAAACTGGGCAAGCAGTACAAGCACTCCATCGAGGTCATCGTGGACCGGCTCGTGGTCAAGGACGGCATCCAGCAGCGGCTCACCGACTCCGTCGAGACCGCCCTGAAGCTCGCCGAGGGACGCGTGCTCGCGGAGTTCGTGGATCTCCCCGATGACGACGCGAAGCGCCAGCGGGCCTACTCCGAGCATCTGGCGTGCCCCAACGAGCACCCGCTGGCCATCGACGAGGTGGAGCCGCGCTCGTTCTCCTTCAACAACCCCTTCGGCGCGTGCCCCGCCTGCACGGGCATCGGTACCAAGCTGGAGGTCGACGAGGAACTCGTCGTCCCGAATCCCGATCTGAGCCTGGCCGAGGGCGCCATCGCTCCGTGGGCGCTCGGCACGGCGACCCTCGAGTACTGGACCCGGCTCCTGCAGGGACTCGCCTCCGAGCTGAAGTTCGACCTCGACACGCCCTGGCGCAAGCTCCCGGACCGGGCGCGGGAAGCCGCGCTCTATGGCAAGGACCACAAGGTCGTGGTGCAGTACCGGAACCGCTTCGGCCGCGAGCGCAAGTACAGCACCGGGTTCGAGGGTGCCATCCAGTACATCCAGCGCAAGCACCTGGAGACGGAGTCCGAGCATGCCCGGGACCGCTACGAGGAGTACATGCGGCAGATCCCGTGCCCCACGTGCGGCGGCGCCCGGCTGAACCCCGCATCGCTGTCCGTCCTCATCAACGGCCGCTCCATCGCGGAGGTCTCGGCCATGCCGATGCGTGACTGCGCCGAGTTCCTCGACACTCTCGTGCTCACCGATCGTGAGGCGCAGATCGCCAACCAGGTCCTCAAGGAGATCCAGGCACGGCTGACCTTCCTGCTCGACGTCGGCCTCGAGTACCTGAATCTCGAGCGGGCCTCCGGCACGCTCTCGGGCGGTGAGGCCCAGCGCATCCGGCTCGCCACGCAGATCGGCTCGGGGCTCGTCGGGGTCCTCTATGTGCTCGACGAACCCTCGATCGGTCTCCACCAGCGAGACAACCGCCGCCTGATCGAGACGCTCATGCGCCTGCGGAACCTCGGGAACACCCTGATCGTCGTCGAGCACGACGAGGACACCATCGCCGAGGCGGACTGGATCGTCGACATCGGCCCCGGTGCGGGCGAGCACGGCGGCGAGGTGGTGCACTCGGGCCTGCTCGAGGACCTGCTCACCAACGAGAGATCGCTCACCGGTGACTACCTCTCGGGACGGCGGCGCATCGAGACCCCGGCGAAGCGCCGGAAGATCGACAAGTCGCGGCAGCTGAAGATCGTCGGCGCCCGCGAGCACAATCTGACCAACGTCGACGCGACCATACCGCTGGGTGTGCTGACCGCCGTCACCGGTGTCAGCGGATCGGGCAAGTCGACCCTGGTCAACGACATCCTCTACAAGGTGCTGGCCAACAAGCTCAACGGCGCCAAGCAGGTGGCCGGACGGCACAAGCGGATCGACGGGCTGGAACACCTGGACAAGGTCATCCACGTGGACCAGAGTCCCATCGGCCGGACGCCGCGCTCCAATCCCGCGACGTACACCGGTGTCTTCGACAACATCCGCAAGCTGTTCGCCGAGACCACCGAGGCGAAGGTGCGCGGCTACCTGCCCGGGCGGTTCTCCTTCAACGTCAAGGGCGGGCGGTGCGAGGCGTGCTCCGGCGACGGCACGCTGAAGATCGAGATGAACTTCCTAACCGATGTCTACGTGCCCTGCGAGGTGTGTCACGGCGCACGGTACAACCGCGAGACGCTGGAGGTGCACTACAAGGGCAAGACCATCGCGGACGTCCTCGACATGCCGATCGAGGAGGGCGCGGAGTTCTTCGCGGCCTTCAGCCCGATCGCCCGCCACCTCAACACGCTCGTGGAGGTGGGCCTCGGGTACGTCCGGCTCGGGCAGCCTGCCACGACCCTCTCGGGCGGTGAGGCACAGCGCGTGAAGCTCGCGAGCGAACTGCAGAAGCGATCCAACGGCCGCAGCGTCTACGTCCTCGACGAGCCGACCACGGGCCTGCACTTCGAGGACATCCGCAAGCTCCTGCTCGTGCTACAGGGCCTGGTGGACAAGGGCAACACCGTCATCACGATCGAGCACAATCTCGATGTGATCAAGAGCGCGGACTGGGTGATCGATCTCGGCCCCGACGGCGGATCCGGCGGCGGGCAGATCATCGCCACCGGGACGCCCGAGCAGGTCGCCAGGAACGAGCGCAGCTACACGGGGTTCTTCCTGAAGGAAGTGTTCGACAAAGCGGCCGGCTAGGGCAAGCGGCGGGGAGGGCGTCGGTGATCGATGCCCTCCCCACGCTGTGGCAAGCTTGCCCGGTGGCCTCCCAGTACTCGCTGATCCTCTTCGACCTCGACGGCACGCTCGTGGACCCCGCGGGAGCCATCACCGGCGGCATCACTGCGGCGTTGCGCCAGTACGGACTCGCCGTGCCCGACGATGATGTCCTGGACGCGATGGTCGGACCACCGCTCGTCCACTCCCTGACGGCACTCGCCGAGGTGCCGCCGCTCCTCGTGCAGGACGTCGTCGCGACCTACCGCGCCGGCTACGTCACCACCGGCATCCACGAGGGCCGCCCCTATCCCGGGATCGCGCGGTGTGTGCAGGAGCTGGCCGACGACGGCGCGGTGGTCGCCGTCGCCACCCAGAAGCCCGAGTGGCTCGCGGAGGAACTCCTCAGGGCCCAGGGGCTGAGGGATCTCTTCGCCTCCGTCCACGGCTCGCCCCAGGACGAGAGCCTCGCCACCGGCGGGAAGACGCCGATCATCCGTGCCGCGCTCGAGCGGTACGACCCCCTGGCGGGTCAGGCCGTGATGATCGGGGACCGCCGGCACGACGTCGAGGGTGCGCACGCCAACGGGGTGCCCTGCATCGGCGTGGCCTGGGGTTTCGCTGCGCCCGGTGAGCTGGAGGACGCGGGTGCCCTCGCCGTCGTCCACTCCGCCGAGGAGCTGCTGGAGGTTCTCCGTGGGGGTCTATGACCTGACGCGCAGCACCACGCGTGCCCTGATCGCAGGTCTGTGCCGACCGACCATCGAGGGACTGCACCACGTGCCGGAGGACGGCCCGTTCATCGTCGCCGCGAATCATCTCTCCTTCCTCGACAGCGTCCTGGTGCAGGCGCTCATGCCGCGCCCCGTCGCGTTCTTCGCCAAGGCGGAGTACTTCACGGGAACGGGGGTGAAGGGAGCGCTCCTGAGATCCTTCTTCGAGGGCGTCGGATCCATCCCCGTGGAACGCGGGCAGCAAGCCGCCAGCGTGCAGGCGTTGAGGACACTGCTCGACCTGCTGGAGAAGGGCGACGGCGTGGGGATCTACCCCGAGGGCACGCGGTCCCGGGACGGACGGCTGTACCGGGGGAGGACGGGCGTCGGCTGGCTCGCCCTGACTACCGGGGCGCCCGTGGTGCCGGTCGGGCTCATCGGCACCGCTGCCCTGCAACCCGCGGGGAAGAAGGGTATCCGGCCGCAGCACTTCACGCTGCGGGTCGGCGAGCCGCTCGTGTTCGCGAGGACCGGGCCCGGGCATGCCCTCCCTGCACGGCGGAGCGCGACGGACACCATCATGGACAGCATCGCCGCCCTCAGCGGCCAGGAGCGTGCACCGCACTACAACCAGGGCCCGGCCACCCGGTAGCGGGACAGGCGTGCCCTACCGGTGAGGTCAGCGCTGAGCGGACAGCAGGGCGCGAGGTCGAGGGGTGTCGGCCTCCAGCCCTAGGATTGGATCGTGGCGAACCCAGTGACCTACCGGCCGAAAACAGGTGAGATCCCCCTCGATCCGGGCGTCTACCGGTTCCGCGACGAGCACGGCCGCGTCATCTACGTGGGCAAGGCCAAGAATCTGCGCTCGCGCCTGAACTCCTACTTCGCCAACCCGCAGGGACTCATGCCGCGGACGCGCTCCATGGTGTTCACGGCAGCGAGCGTGGAGTGGACGGTCGTGGGCAGCGAGCTCGAAGCGCTGCAGCTCGAGTACACGTGGATCAAGGAGTTCGATCCCCGGTTCAACATCATGTTCCGCGACGACAAGTCCTACCCGTATCTCGCCGTGACCATGGGGGAGAAGTACCCGCGCGTGCAGGTCATGCGGGGCGACAAGAAGAAGGACACGCGCTATTTCGGGCCCTTCTACCCCGCCAAGGCGATCCGCGAGACGGTCGACACCATGCTCCGGGTGTTCCCTGTACGGACCTGCAGCGCCGGTGTGTTCAAGCGGGCCGAGCGGACCGGACGTCCCTGCCTGCTCGGCTACATCGACAAGTGCTCGGCCCCCTGCGTGGGCCGGATCAGCCCCGAGGACCACCGCGAGCTCGCCCACGACTTTTGCGACTTCATGGCGGGGGACTCCAAGAAGTTCATCTCGGGTCTCGAGCAGAAGATGGCCGACGCCGTCGCGGAGCTCGACTACGAGTCGGCCGCGCGACTGCGCGACGACATCGCCGCCCTGCGCCGCGTCTTCGAGCGCAACACCGTGGTTCTCAGCGAGGACACGGACGCCGACATCTTCGCGCTCAAGGAGGACGAACTGGAGGCCGCAGCGCAGGTCTTCCATGTCCGGGGCGGGCGGATCCGCGGCCAGCGCGGGTGGATGGTGGAGAAGGTCGAGGACATGGAGACGCCGGAGCTCGTGGAGCACCTCCTCCAGCAGGTCTACGGCGAGGGCAGCAGCAGCAACGAGCAGATCCCCCGCGAGGTCCTCGTGCCCGAGCTGCCCAGCAACATGGAGCAGATGCTGGAGTGGCTTCGCGGCCTGCGCGGGGCACGCGTCGACGTGCGGGTACCCCAGCGCGGCGACAAAGCCACCCTCATGGGCACCGTGGAGCAGAACGCCGCCGATGCGCTGCGCCTCCACAAGAGCAGGCGCGCCGGGGACATCACCACGCGGTCGGCGGCGCTGCAGGAACTGCAGGAGGCGCTGGACCTGCCCCAGCCGCTCATGCGCATCGAGTGCTTCGACATCTCCCACGTGCAGGGCACCAATGTGGTCGCGTCCATGGTCGTCGTCGAGGATGGCCTGCCGCGCAAGTCCGAGTACCGGAAGTTCTCGATCACGGGGGACGCGGCCCGCGACGACACCGCCTCCATGTACGACGTCGTCCACCGCCGCTTCAGGAACTACCTCGCGGGGAAGGCGGGGGAGCAGAGTCCTGCGCCCGACGACGGGACGCCCGACGACGGGACGGTCGACGACGACGCGTCGCTCATCGGGCACCCGGACGTCGTCGACCTTCCCGACCTTGCTGATCCGGTCGATGAGCCGGGCGAGCAGCCGATCAGCGACACGACGACGGCCATCACCCGCAACAGGTTCGCCTACCCGCCCAACCTCGTCGTCGTCGACGGCGGTCCGCCCCAGGTGGCAGCGGCGGCCCGTGCCCTGGAGGACCTGGGCGTCGACGACGTCTTCGTGATCGGTCTGGCGAAGCGACTCGAGGAGGTGTGGGTGCAGGACAGCGAGTTCCCCGTGATCCTGCCGCGCGCCTCGGAGGGATTGTTCCTGCTGCAGCGGATCCGCGACGAGGCACACCGGTTCGCCATCACGTTCCACCGCCAGAAGCGCGGCGCCTCGATGACGGCCTCGGCCCTTGACGATATCCCTGGTCTGGGTCCGGCGAAACGGAAGGCCCTCCTCAAACACTTCGGCTCCGTGAAGAAGATCCGCGGAGCCAGGGTGGAGGACCTCGCGGATGTACCGGGTGTCGGCCCGGCCCTCGCCGAGACCATCCGTGCCTCGCTGACACCGGCCTCCGACGCCACGGCTGCCCCGGCGATCAACATGGCCACCGGCGAGATCATCGAGAATTAGCTAGGCTGGGCGGGCGGCTGCAGGCGGGCCGCCAAGACCCTGTACATCGGGGCGGACCGGACCGCCGGGCGCCCCGCCGAGCCGGAACGGATGCATCACGATGACTGAGGCCACGAGCCTGACTCCGGTCAAACCGCCCGAATCCGAACTGCTCGTGGTGACCGGCATGTCCGGGGCCGGGCGCAGCACGGCCGCCAACGCACTCGAGGACCACGGCTGGTACGTCGTGGAGAATCTGCCACCGCAGATGCTCACGACCCTCACCGAGCTCGTCGCACGGACACCCGACTCCATCCCGAAGCTCGCCGTCGTCATGGACGTGCGCGGCAAGGAGCTCTTCAGCGAGATGAAGGCCTCCCTCGACGGGTTGAGGGCCGCCGGCGTCAACTATCGGGTCCTCTTCCTGGACGCCTCGGACGCCGTCCTGGTGCAACGGTTCGAGCAGGGCCGTCGTCCGCACCCCCTGCAGGGGGACGGGCGCATCCTCGACGGCATCGCTGCGGAGCGTGAGCTGCTGGCGGTGCTCAAGCATTCGTCCGACATCGTCATCGACACCACCGAGCTGAACGTCCATGCGCTGGCCACCAGCGTCACCGAACTGTTCTCGGACTCCGGACCGATCGTCCTGCGCATCAATGTGATGAGCTTCGGCTTCAAGTACGGGCTCCCGGTGGACGCCAATTTCGTCGCTGACGTGCGGTTCATCCCGAACCCCCACTGGGTGCCGGTGCTGCGTCCGCACACCGGTCTCGACACGGACGTCCGCGACTATGTGCTGGGCGCACAGGGCGCCGGTGACTTCATCGACCGATACGTCCACGCGCTCGTGCCCGCTCTCGAAGGGTATCGCCGCGAGAACAAGCACTACGCCACCCTCGCGGTCGGATGCACCGGCGGCAAGCACCGCTCGGTGGCGGTCACGGAGGAGATCGCGCAGCGCCTGGCGCAGCTTCCCGGCGTGCAGGTGACCGCGCATCACCGCGATCTCGGTCGTGAGTAGTGGCGCTCTTCTCCGGCCCGTTGCCCCTCATTCCCCCCGCCGGTCACGCGAAGGGCACCCAGGAGACCCAGCCCTCCGTCGTGGCGCTCGGCGGAGGTCATGGCCTGTCGGCATCCCTGTCAGCACTGCGCCTGCTGACGCAGGAGCTCACCGCCGTGGTCACGGTCGCCGATGACGGCGGCTCCTCCGGACGGCTGCGGCGCGAGCTCGGTGTCCTGCCGCCGGGGGACCTCCGCATGGCGCTGGCGGCCCTGTGCGACGACACCGACTGGGGCCGTACGTGGCGCGACGTCATGCAGCATCGCTTCACCTCGAAGGACGGGGAAGGCTCGCTCGACGACCACGCCATGGGCAATCTGCTCATCATCACGCTGTGGGAACTTCTGGGCGATCCCGTGGCAGGACTGCAATGGGCCGGGGCGCTGCTCGGGGCCAGGGGAAGGGTCCTCCCGATGGCCAGTGTGCCGCTGACCATCGAGGGTGACATCCTCAGCGAGAACCAGGGTTCCCTGCGCGTGAGAACCGTCACGGGCCAGGCAAAGCTGGCGGCAGCAGCCGACGTCGGGAATGTGAGCGACGTCCGCCTGCTCCCGGCAGGTGCGCCCGCGTGCCAGGAGGCCCTGGAGGCCGTCGAGCTGGCGGACTGGGTCATCCTCGGCCCCGGTTCCTGGTACACCTCGGTGCTGCCCCATCTGCTGCTGCCCGAGCTACGGGACGCGCTGTGCCGCACGTCCGCGCGGCGCTGCCTCACCATGAACCTGAGCAACGACACCGCGGAGACGCAGGGGATGAGCGCGGTCGATCACCTGAGCGTGATCACCCGGTACGCCCCGGGATTCACGGTCGACGTGGTCCTCGCCGACCCGGCCGTGGTGGGAGATCGGCAGGACTTCGAACGGGCGGTCGCGCGGATGGGCGGACGGGCCGTCTTCGGTACAGTGGGGGTTTCGACCGGAAAGCCCGTCCACGATCCCCTGCGGCTGGCGACGTCCTACAACGACCTGTTCGGAGAGAAATAGGAGTGTTCCCGTGGCCCTGACCGCTGACGTGAAAGAGGAGTTGTCCCACCTCGAGGTCAAAAGATCGTCGGTGCGGAAGGCGGAGGTCTCGGCACTGCTCAGATTCGCCGGTGGGCTCCATATCATCTCCGGGAGGATCGTCATCGAGGCCGAGGTGGATCTCGCCTCGACCGCACGACGCCTCCGGACGGCCATCGCGGAGGTCTACGGACACACGAGCGAGATCGTCGTCGTGACGGGCGGTGGCTTCAAGCGCGGAAGCCGCTACGTGCTCCGCGTGGTCCGGGACGGCGAGTCCCTCGCACGCCAGACCGGGTTGCTCGACAGCCGTGGCCGGCCGGTGCGCGGACTGCCCTCCGCCGTCGTCAACGGCTCCACCTCAGATGCAGAAGCGGTGTGGCGTGGCGCATTCCTCGCCCACGGGTCGCTGACCGAACCGGGGCGGTCCTCGGCGCTCGAAGTAACGTGTCCGGGTCCAGAGTCCGCGCTGGCGCTCGTCGGCGCGGCACGGCGGATCGACATCGTGGCCAAGGCGCGCGAGGTCCGCGGCGTCGACCGCGTGGTCATCCGTGACGGCGACACCATCGCCGCTCTGCTAACGCGGATGGGCGCCCATGACGCCCTCATGATGTGGGAGGAGCGCCGCATGCGCAAGGAGGTGCGGGCGACCGCCAACCGGCTGGCCAACTTCGACGACGCGAATCTGCGCCGCTCGGCGCAGGCAGCCGTCGCCGCCGGTGCCCGCGTGGAACGCGCCCTCGAGATCCTCGCAGGGACGGTACCCGACCACCTGCGCTACGCGGGGGAGCTGAGAGTGGCCCACAAGCAGGCGAGCCTCGACGAACTCGGTCGCCTCGCGGAGCCTCCGATGACGAAGGACGCCATCGCGGGGCGGATCAGGAGACTTCTCGCCATGGCCGACCGGATGGCCACCGATACCGGAATACCCGGGACGGACGCCAATGTCACCGCCGACATGCTCGACGAGTGAAGACCCGCGAAGGATTGCATAGGATGGATCAGGGAGCCCGCCCCCGAGCGAGCGAGTCATCCGCCATCCGGACCCGCCGCAGCGCGGGACAGCGCGGATGCACGGCATCACCTATCAGGAGGATTGCATGAGCGAGTACGTACTGCCGGATCTGGATTACGACTACGCGGCTCTGGAGCCGCACATCTCGGGTCGGATCATGGAACTGCACCACTCCAAGCACCAGGCCACCTATGTGAAGGGCGCCAACGA
>JARIBG010000038.1 GCA_029257465.1 Arthrobacter sp.
ACGTGCTCAACGCTAACTTTGATCCCTTGACCCGAGAGCGTTCTGCCGGCTCAACGAAATCGGCCCGAAAGCTGTTGGATAGGAGATGACGCCCGACGAGCCGGTACTGATCTGTCGCGTGTCGACGCCGATGGGCGGTGTCGTTGGTACGGCTCCCAGCGCATGGCAAGGGACACAGTGACCGCACTCTGGCGAAGGACCCGTTGGATTGGCGGCCGACAACGTCACTGATTCGGGTCGAACGGTATGGACTGTTGCCGGTTTGGTGCACAGGTGAATAGCTGCTTTGGAATTTTGGCGAGCAGTGATGGGATCGACTCGTCGTAGGCCCACTGAAGAGTACAAGGCCAGTGCGGTTTCTTTCGTGCTGGACGAGGACCGGGCGATCAATGAGGTGGCGCGCAATATTGGTGTGGGTGGGATGACGTTTGGGGTATGGGTGCGGTCGTCAAGTTCTTGAGACAGTTTTGTGATGTTTTTTCTATGCGGCTAGGGGTTGCTGGCTGCGGGTTTGGTGGGCTGTTGCTGGTGGGACGCCGCTGGCGCGGCGATTGGGTCTGCGGCGGTCGTACCAGGACTCGATGTAGTCCATGGCTGCGGGGTCAAGTCCCTAGCATCGGTGCGGCAGGCTCCACGTGGAGCCTGCCCAGGGGTACGGCGTGGCTCGATACCGGGACCTTCGATTCACTGAACGATGCCTCGAACTTCGTCCGGACCGTCGAGCACCGGCAGGGGCTCAAGATTGGCGCCCCCGAGGAGGTCGCCTGGCGGCAGGGCTTCCTGACCGACGCGGAGCTCGAAGCGATCGCGGTGCCTCTCGTCAAAAGCGGATACGGCACCTATCTGCTCTCGTTGCTCGACCGCGGGAAGCATGCGCTCGATCATCCTGGACCGACCGCCAGTCAGTAGGCGTAATACCGTTGCGCGGACAAGCGCCGCGGCCGGAGGAACCTACACTGGATTGACCGTGAACTGAGCTGGGGAGCCCCATGACCGAGTACGACACCGACGCGCCTGCACGACGGCGGCAGCGTCATCCCGTTCGCACCACCCTCCTGATCGTCGGCGCCTTCGTCGTCGTCGCCGCCCTGGTGGCCGGTGGCTACCTCTTCTCGCTTGCGCGCTCGTTCGACACCCAGTCGGAGACCATCGAGTCCGCTTTCCCCGCGGAGGAATCGCGGCCCACAGTAGCGCCCGAGGCCGAAGCCAAAGCCGAGGCCGAGGGCCAGGACGCGGTGAACATCCTACTGCTCGGCAGTGATTCGCGTGCCGCTGAGGAGGAGTTGGACGACGTCGAATCGGCGGGGCCGTCCGACAGCCGCTCGGACACGATGATGCTCATGCACATCCCGGCGGACCGTCAGGACATCCAGGTCATGTCGATCATGCGCGATACCTGGACGGACATTCCGGGGCACGGCGAGGCCAAGATCAACGCGGCTCTGGGACTCGGCGGGGTACCGCTGGTGGTCCAGACCGTCGAGGGACTGTTCGGCGTCCGCGTCGATCATGTGGCAAGCGTCGACTTCGAAGGTTTCAAGGGCCTGACCAACGCGCTGGGAGGCGTAGAGGTGAACAACCCGTCCGCTTTCCAGTCCAGCGGCGTCGACGGCGAGTATTTCGCGGCCGGGCCCACCACACTGCAGGGGGACTCCGCCCTGAAGTTCGTCCGCGAACGGTATGCGTTCAGCGACGGGGACTATCAGCGGGTGAGGAACCAGCAGTTGTTCGTGAAGTCGATCATCAGCGAAGTGCTGAACGCCGACACCCTGACCGACCCGCGGAAGGTGTACCGCGTGGTCGACCAGATGTCCCCGTTCGTCGCCGTCGATCAGAGCCTTGACGCAGCGGCGGTCGGTTCTCTCGCTCTCTCGCTGCGGCAGGTACGAGGCGGGGACATGGAGTTCTTCACGCTACCGAACCTCGGCATCGGCACGTCAGCGGACGGCCAGTCGATCGTGGTCAAGGACGACGCCGCGATCGCTGAACTGAGGGAGGCGCTGCAGGACGACACTGTCAATGAGAATCTTGCTTCGGCCGGGCTCACGGGTTGATACTTCGGAGGTTGGGCTCGGACTGTCCACGCGCTGATTTGTCTCGTCCGATACCCAGCTATGCGATATGTCGACCCTGCTGTCGCAAGCACGCTGTACCGTGGCGCTGTGCGCCCGAATACATTCACCCTGCCCGATGAGCGGACGATCTCCGACCTGTCCGAATCGCAGTTACTCGCCCGTATTCTGCCAACTTTCCATCAGACCGGTCGGACCCTCCTCGGCCCCGGCGATGACGCAGCCATCGTCGCCGCCCCCGATGGCCGGACCGTCATCAGCATGGACACTCTCGTGGAGGATCACGATTTCCGCCTGAGCCGCCCCAACGGTCACCTCACCAGCGGGTACGACGTCGGCTGGAAGTCGGCCGCGCAGAACCTGAGCGACATCAACGCCATGGGGGGCACGGCGACATCGCTCGTTGTCAGTCTCACCCTCCCGCCGCAGACACCGGTCGCCTGGGTGGAGGACTGCGCCAAGGGACTCGCGGCAGCCATCCGTGAGCTGGGTGCGGCCGGATGCGCGGTGGTCGGCGGGGATCTCGGTGCCGGATCCCAGCTCGTCGTCACCGCAGCCGTCACCGGGACCCTCGATGGCCGCGCTCCTGTGCTGCGCTCCGGCGCGCAAGTCGACCACATCATCGCCGTCACGGGCACACTCGGACGGGCAGCCGCGGGCCTGGCCATCCTCGAGGACGGTCGTCCACTCACAGAGTTCGGACCGCGGGGCGAGGAGCTCATCACCGCGCAGCTCCGCCCCCAGCCGCCCCTGGCCGCGGGTCCGGCTGCCGCCGCGGCGGGAGCGAGTGCGATGCTCGACATTTCCGACGGGCTGGTCCGCGACGCCGGGCGGATCGCGACGGCGAGCGGCGTCGGGCTCGATCTGGACCCGCATGCGCTGCACCAGTACGCAGCACCGCTACGCGACACCGCCGCGCTCCTGGGCGTCGATGCCATGGACTGGGTGCTCGGCGGGGGTGAGGACCACGGGCTTCTGGCCACCTTTCCGGCTGAACATCCGCTGCCGCAGGGGTTCACTGCGGTAGGCTCGGTGATGCCCGGCGAAGCGCTGGTGACACTGGCGTCACGGGTGACAGCTCTCCGGGGATGGGATCACTTTGCAGACTAAGGTCACAGCAAATGCTGTGGCGATGAGGCGCTGGTTGACCAGGGCCGAGGAGTCCCTCGGCAATCACAGCGACCGCCTGAACGCCATCAACATCTTCCCCGTTGCCGACGGCGATACCGGCACGAATCTCTACCTGACCGTTCGTGCGGCCGCAGCTGCAGCCAACGACGCCGAGACCTCCGATCTCGGGGAACTGCTCACCATCGCAGGAAGGGCCGCCCTCGAGGACGCCCGCGGCAATTCCGGAACCCTCTTCGCGGTCTTCCTCACGGCCTTCGCCGAACCCCTTGCCGGCTCCACGCGCTTGACCTGCTCCCTGCTCGCCTCGGCCCTGCACCGCGCGCAGATCCGGAGCTGGTCCGCCCTCAGCGACCCTGTGCCGGGCACCATGCTCTCGGTCCTCGAGGCCTGCGCCGGCGGAGCAGGAGAAACGGCATCGACCTTCACCGCGGACGACAGCAATCACGCGCTCGCGGAGACCCTCACGTCCGCCGTGCAGCATGCATTGCGTGCCGTGGTGCAGACGGAGAGCCAGCTCGGCATGCTCACGGAGGCGCAGGTGGTGGACGCCGGGGGAGTGGGCTTCCTGCTGATCCTCGACGCCCTGCGGGCCGCCGCGCTGGGCGAGGAACTGCACAGCGAGCTCATCGACGGGCTCCATGGGTACGACATCCAGTCCCCGCACATCCACCAGGGCAACGACACCGACGGCGTCGAGGTCATGTGCACCATCACTCTGAGCCCCCTGGATGCTGCGACACTGCGTCTGCACCTCGACGAGCTGGGCGACTCCGTGATCATGAGCGCCGTCTCCGAGGCCGAGGAGGGATATCGGTGGCGCGTCCACGTGCACGTGCCCGATCCCGAACCTGCCCTGGCCCTCATCCACCGGGTCGGCACGCCGGTGAACATCACCGTCACCCAGCTCGCCACTGCAGCAGGAGCCGGGGCCGGTGACGCCTGAGACCACGCGGTCCGTGACCGCGTCGGAGCTGGACTCACCTCTCCAGGGCCACCTAGGTCCGGTGGCCAAGCTCTTTGCGAAGCACTTTGACATCCACACCATCGGCGAACTGCTGGGCCACTTCCCCCGCACCTACCTCAAGCGCGGTGAGCTCACGCCCATCTCCGAGGTCCCGGTGGACGAGGAAGTCACCCTGATCGCCCGCGTCCAGTCCTCCAACTCCCGCAGGATGCGCACGCGCAAGGGCATGCTCCTGGAGGTGGTCATCACCGACGACGCCGACGGCGGGCTCGGCGGCATGAACCTCACGTTCTTCAACGGCTACACCGCCGAGCGCGAGCTGACCCCCGGCGTCCGTGCCATGTTCTCCGGCAAGGTGACCGTCTACCGCGGCAAGCTCTCGCTCACCAATCCCCGCTACGGACTCCTCGACGAGGGCGACGACGACCCGGAGCGCGTGAACCGCCCCATCCCCATCTACCCGGCGGTGGACAAGCTCGGCACCGAGCGGATCGCCGTGGCCGTGGGCACCGTCCTCGACACGCTGCGACTCTCGGACCTCGACGATCCCGTTCCGGCGTCCATCGCCCGCCGCGACAAGCTCATGAGTCTCGCCACCGCGTACGAGCTCATCCACCGCCCCCGCGAGGTCGAGGATGCCTACCGCGCCCAGCACCGCTTCCGGTATCAGGAGGCCTTCGTGCTGCAGTCGGCCCTGGCCCGACGTCGGGCGCTCACCGCCCGCGAGGACGCCACGATGCGTGCCCCGCTCGCCGGGGGTCTGCTGGAGCAGTTCGACGCCCGCCTGCCCTTCACCCTCACGCAGGGGCAGCGCGACGTGGGACGGCGGCTCAGCGAGGATCTCGCACAGGACCACCCCATGAACCGGTTGCTGCAGGGCGAGGTGGGCTCGGGCAAGACCCTGGTGGCGCTGCGCGCGATGCTGCAGGTGATCGACGCCGGCGGTCAGGCAGCGCTGCTCGCGCCCACCGAGGTGCTCGCTGCCCAGCACCTGCGCTCCATCACCGGCACCCTCGGTCCTCTCGCCGAGGCGGGCATGCTCGGCGGCGCGCTGGACGGCACGCGCGTGGTGCTGCTCACCGGCTCCATGACCACCGCGCAGCGGAAGAAATCGCTCCTGGACGCGGCTTCGGGCGACGCGGGGATCGTGATCGGCACCCACGCCCTGCTCTCGGACAACGTGCAGTTCTTCGACCTCGGGCTCATCGTGGTGGACGAGCAGCACCGCTTCGGCGTCGAACAGCGTGATGTGCTGCGCACCAAGGCGCGCACCTCGCCGCACGTGCTCGTCATGACGGCCACACCCATCCCTCGCACCGTGGACATGACGGTTTTCGGTGACCTCGAGACCTCCACCCTGTCCGAGCTGCCCGCCGGCCGGGCCCCCATCACCACCCACGAGGTGGGCCTGACGGAGCATCCTGCGTGGATCGACCGCGTCTGGTCCCGTGCCCGCGAGGAGATCGACGCCGGACGCCAGGTCTATGTGGTGTGCCCCAAGATCGGCGACGACGTGAAGAACGACGACGACGCCCCCGGGGTGCTCTACGGCGAGCCGCCGCCGGACCCGAAGGCGGAGGCGCGGCAGGAACTCACCGGCGTCGTCGGGCTCTTCGACTCGCTCGGAGGAGTCCCGCAGCTACGCGGCGTGACGAGCGCGATGCTGCACGGCCGCCTGGACCCGCAGGACAAGGCCGACGTGATGACCCGCTTCGCCGACGGTGCCGTGCAGCTCCTGATCGCCACGACCGTGATCGAGGTAGGCGTGGACGTGCCGAATGCGACCCTCATGGTCATCATGGACGCCGACAGGTTCGGGATCTCCCAGCTCCACCAGCTGCGCGGCAGGATCGGCCGGGGCGGGCACGCGGGGACCTGCCTCCTGGTGACGAAGCTGGAACCGGGACATCCGAGCCGGGAG
>JARIBG010000060.1 GCA_029257465.1 Arthrobacter sp.
GGGTAGGGTCCTTCTGAGTTCGTCAGTGGAGCTAAGGGGATTCGAACCCCTGACCCCCTGCATGCCATGCAGGTGCGCTACCAGCTGCGCCATAGCCCCGTACTGAGCGGCTCGTTCAGGGTCTCAACCCCGTCCAAGCAACTGTGCCAGTGTAGTAAATTCTCCGGGCTTCACCAAATCACGGCGGCCGGGATGCTCAGCCTTCCAGCGGCTCGACGGGAAGGGAACCGAGCCCCACGTTGTGCTCCGTCAGCTGCCAGGAGAACAGCGCCTCGGCTCGACCGACCACCTCGTGCACCTCGGACCAATGACAGTTCGACAGACCCGCCAACGCCCCCCAACGCTGCGGGGGCAGGCCCATCAGCGCGGCAAGTGCTGCCCTGATGGCGCCCCCGTGGCTCACGATGACGAGTGTCTCGGAGGTCTGGATCCGCCCGACCGCGTCCGTCACTGCGCCGAGCATGCGCCGGCCCACGTCTAGGCGGCTCTCCTGCCCTCCCGCACGCACCTCCGGGTCCCCTCCGCGCCAGGCCGCATTCTCCTCGGGGAACTGCTCGTCGATCTCGGCGAAAGTCAGTCCCTGCCAGTGACCGGCGTCGGTCTCCCGCAGTCGTTCGTCGATTGACACCGGCAGCCCGCTGAGCTCCGCGAGGGCTCCGGCGGTGTCGGCGGCACGCCGCAGGTCGGACGAGACGATCAGGGACGGCCGGCGGGTGTGGAGGACCTCTGCCGCTCTGAGGGCCTGCTCGCGGCCGATCCGGTCGAGGTCGATGTCCTCCTGACCCTGGAACCGGCCCGCGTGGTTCCACGCGGTCCGGCCGTGGCGCCAGAAGATGATGCGCCGAGCCTCAGGATGGGCGTGAACGTACCGGGTCACTCGGCGGTGTCGCCGGACGAATTCTGCTGTGCTGCGCCCTGTAACGCATCCTCGAGCTGGAGGTCGACGGCGGGGCAGTCCTTCCACAGTCGGTCGAGGGCGTAGAACACGCGATCTTCCTCATGCTGCACATGGACGATCACCTCCACGTAGTCGAGCAGTACCCAGCGTCCCTCGCTGCGGCCCTCACGCCGAACCGGCTTCAGACCTTGCTTGGACAGTTCCTCCTCGATGCCGTCGACGATGGCGTTGACCTGGCGCTCCGTCGGCGCCGAGGCGATGAGGAAGACATCCGTGATGGCCAGGCGTTCACTGACGTCGATGGCGACGATGTCCTGGGCGAGTTTGTCCGCCGCAGCGTGTGCTGCTGTGCGGGCAATGTCGGTGGACTGTTCGGTAGCGCTCACTGATCTCCTCGTGTCTGGTCAGCTGTTTCACCCATTGAGGGAGCTGACAATCATTATTATTCCTGTGCAGAGCGCTGCCGCCCCTACCCCCAGCAGCGAGTACTGGAGGTAGCGGAGCCTGCGCAACCGGCCCAGTCCCGCCGTCATGGCATCGAGCGGCTGCAGTCCGAAGGCGCTGCGCGCCTCGACCGGGCTGGTGTGCTGGTCGGGTGATCGGGATGGCACCGGTGCCGGCATGGAAGGTGCCGAGGGTGTCGCTGTAGTGGACGTCGCCCCCGTGGGACCGGCAATGCCCGGCGACGACGTCGTCGGCTCCGGTGCATCGATGCCCTGAGGGAACGATCCGGACGACGTGAGGACCGGCGGCGCCGGTACCTCCGGGGTCGCCGGGTTCGCCGGGGTCACCGGTGGATCTGTCCCCGGTTCGGCGTCCGGCTCTGTTGTCCGGTGGAAGAACTCGGGTGAGGCGAGCACCGCAAGACTGTGCGTCGTGGTCGGATCCTCGCTCGCGATCCTGGGCTGGGACGCCACCTCCTGCGCCCGCTGGGCACGGTACGTCAGATCAGCCGCGCGCGCCGCCAGCGCCTGCTGCTGCGCCAGCACCGCCGGATCCGGGGTCACCGGGTCGGAGGCCGGCTCGTCTTCTGCTCCCTGCACGCTGTGCTGACGACGGCGGTCGCGTCGGCCCCCGGGGACGGGTTCCCTCAGCGTGTCGTTCGCCCTGTCGGGCTCGACCGCCACGCCGTCGACCATGCGGAGCCTCAACTGCCGCCTCGTCAGAGGTTGAGCTGTGTCCGATGGTTGCGCTGTACCCGATGGTTGTGCTGTGTCCAGGTCGGCGTTGTCGGTCATCGCGCATTCATCCGGTGGGTTGTCGTTCAGGGCTGGCGGGGATTCCGGGGCGTCCGTCGGTGGGAAAGACCTCGTCGCCCACGAGACCGGAGGAGAGTCCGTCGTCGATCCTGCCCGGGCGCCGGTACAACCGGTACTTCGAGATGTACTGCACCACGCCGTCGGGAACCAGGTACCATACGGGTTTGCCCTCGCCCACCCGCCGCCTGCAGTCCGTGCTGGAGATCGCCATGGCGGGTACCTCCAGCAGGCGCACGTCCCGGCCGCGCCCGTCGAGTTCGTGGCCGGGCCGCGTCACACCGATGAACTGCGCCAGAGACCACAACTCCTCGGCGTCCTTCCACGTGAGGATCTGGGCCATGGCGTCCGCTCCGGTGATGAAGAACAGCTGGGCGGCGGGCCGCTGCTGCTTCAGGTCCCGCAGTGTGTCGATCGTGAAGGTGGGCCCGGGTCGCTCGATGTCGACCCGGCTGACCGTGAAGGTAGGGTTCGACGCCGTCGCGATAACGGTCATGAGGTAGCGGTGTTCCGCCTCGGAGACATCCTTGTCGACCTTCTGCCACGGCTCGCCCGTGGGGACGAAGACGACCTCGTCGAGATCGAAGACGGACGCGACCTCGCTCGCCGCCACCAGGTGACCGTGATGGATGGGGTCGAAGGTCCCGCCCATCACACCCAGCCGCCACGGCGACCCGTCACGACGATGCTGTCGGGGACCCGCCGAGGCATCCGACGCGTTGCGCTCGGTCGACATCGGCGCTGCTATTGCCCGTCACCTTCGCCGTGGTCGTGCTTGTTGGTGTGCTGCTTGTGCGGGTCGATGTGCTCCTCGATCGCTTCGTGCCTGTTCCGCACATTGGCGAAGGAGATGGTGACGAGCATCATCAGGAGCAGAAGACCCATCACGATCAGACCGTAGGCGAGCGCCGGCATGGGCAGCTCGGTGTGGGTCTCCATGACTTCGGTCGCCAGCACAACGCTGCCGAGGGAGTAGAGCATCGTGGGTCCTTGAGGGGTTCAGGGGCCGCCGGTGGGCCGCCCGGTAACTGTTCAACCACCATGGTACGCGCTGGGCCCGGTGACGACGGCGGTGCCCTCAGCGCCGGATCTGGCCTTCGCCCTGCACGATCCATTTGGTAGTGGTGAGCTCGGGCAGACCCATGGGTCCTCTGGCGTGCATCTTCTGCGTGGAGATCCCCACCTCGGCGCCCAGACCCAGCTCTCCGCCGTCGATGAAGCGGGTGGACGCGTTGACGAGCACCGCCGCCGAGTCAATGCCCGCCACGAACTCCTCCGACGACGCCAGATCATTGGTGATGATCGCCTCACTGTGGCCGGTACTCCACGTCCGGATGTGCGCCAGCGCCTCCTGCACGCTGTCGACGGTGCGTACGGCGAGATCCAGCTGCATGTACTCCCGGCGCCAGTCGTCGTCCGAGGCCGGCACCGAGTTCGCGTCCTCGGGGAGCAGGGCACGTGATCGGTCGTCGACGTGGAGGGTGACGCCGGCCCTGGCGAGCGCGGCCAGGACGCCCGGGGCGGCGTGCGCGCCGCTGTGGACGAGCAGGGTCTCCATCGTGTTGCAGACGCTGGGGCGCTGCGTCTTGGCGTTGAGCAGGATGGCGGTCGCCATGTCCTCGTCGGCGCTCGCGTCGAGGAAGATGTGCACGTTCCCCTCGCCCGTCTCGATTACGGGGACGCGCGCGGTGGTCACCGCGGACTGGATAAGGTCCCGCCCACCCCGCGGGATGAGCACATCGATCCGGCCGCGGGCCTCCATGAGGACGCGCGCGCCTTCCCGGCCGTACTCGTCGATGCTCAGAACTGCGTCGTCGGGCAGTCCGTGATCGTCCAGGGTGTCGCGGATGATCCCGACGAGCGCCGCATTGGTGGCCGCCGCGGCGCTTCCCCCGCGCAGCACCACGGCGTTCCCGCTCTTGAGTGCCAGGCCTGCGATGTCGATGGTGACATTGGGGCGGGCCTCGTAGATCGCCGCGATGACGCCGAGCGGGACGCGGACCTGACGCATCCGCAGGCCGTTCGGGAGCGTCTCGGCGCGCACCGCTGTCCCGACGGGGTCGGGCAGCGCCGCGAGCTGGGCCAGCGCATCGGCGAGGCCTGCGATCCGGTCGGGGTCCAGACTCAACCTGTCCAGCAGTCCCTCAGCCGTACCTGCCTCGCGTCCGCGGTCGACATCGCTCCGGTTGGCCGCGAGGATCACATCGCGTCGCTCCACGAGTGCCGCCGCGACGGCGAGGAGGAGCCGGTCCTTCCTGTCCCGGGTGACGCGGCCCAGAACGCGCGACGCCGACCTGGCCCTGTCGGCGATGGAATGGACGGCGAGCGTGAGCTCCTCGGTGTCGAGGTCTTCCTGCTGGTCGGTCATCCCAGCATTCTAGCGACGCCCCGGTGCATCAGGCGCGATACCCCTCAGATCACGCCGGCCGGGTGGAGGACCACCAGGTCGTTGACGTGCACCACCGACCGCTCGTATCCAGAGCCGAGCTCGGCGGCGAGGTGGTGTGTGGACCGGCCCAGCATGGGCGGCAGCTCGACGGAGCTGTAGTTCACCAGGCCGCGTGCGACGACGGTCCCGTCACCGCTGACGAGCTGCACCGGATCGCCTGCCTCGAAGACGCCGGAGATCCCCACCACTCCGGCCGGCAGCAGGGAACGCCGCCGCTCCCCCACCGCCTGCACCGCGCCGTCGTCGAGCACGAGGGTGCCGAGCACCCGCGCGAGGTGCGCGAGCCACAGCAGGCGGATCGGCTGCCGTTTGCCGGTGGCCGTGAACCACGTCCCGACGTCGTCACCGCGTAGCGCCGCGGAGGCGTTCGCGGTGGACGTGACGAGGGCGGGGATGCCTGAGGAGGCCGCGATCGTGGCGGCCTCGACCTTCGTCAGCATGCCTCCGGTCCCGACCCCGGCCGCCCCCGCCCGCCCGATCGTGACGCTCTCGAGATCGGCAGGGGACTCGACGAGCGGGATCCGGCGGGCACCGTCGCTCGGCGGCCCGTCGTAGAGGGAGTCGACGTCGGACAGGAGCACCAGGGCCTCGGCCTTCACGAGGTGTGCCACGAGGGCCGCGAGGCGGTCGTTGTCACCGAAGCGGATCTCGTGACTGGCGACGGTGTCGTTCTCGTTCACGATGGGCACGACGCCGAAGTTCAGCAGCCTCTCCATCGCCCGATGCGCGTTGGCGTGGTGCGAGCGTCGGATCAGGTCGTCGGCGGTGAGCAGGACCTGGCTGACCGTGATGCCGTGCACCGCGAACGCACGGGAGTACTGGGCCATGAGCAGACCCTGACCCACGCTCGCCGCGGCCTGCTGCGTGGACAGCTGGGCCGGGCGGCGTCGTAGTCCCAGCGGAGCAAGACCGGCCGCGATGGCGCCGGAGGACACGAGGATCACCTCGGTGCCCGACGCGCGGCGCTCCGCCAGCACGTCGGCCAGTCCCACCAGCGCCGTGTCGGAGATACCCCCCGACACCGACGTCAGGGACGACGATCCCACTTTGACGACGATGCGGCTGGCCGTAGCCAGTCCCGCACGCGTGGTCAGCGGACGTCCGGATCGCTCGGACACGGGAGCCGGCCCCTAGCCCTGGGACTCGGCGTCGACTTCCTGCTGCGCAGGAGCGGACGCCTTGCGGTTCTGCACCGACTCGGTCCAGATTCCGGCCTTGCGGTCGGCTTCCAGCTCGGCACGCGCGGCCGCCTTGGCGTCCTTGCGCTCCTGGTACTCCTCGCGCTTCTGCCCACGCGTGGGCCGGATGTACTCAGCGAGGCGGAGATCACTGCCACGAGGGCCGGCGAGCAGCTCGGCGCCACCCATCATGGTGGGCTCCCAGTCGAAGATCACGCCGTCGCCCTCACCGATCACCACGGTGTCCCCCGGCTTGGCACCGGACTTGAACAACTGCTCCTCCACGCCGAGCTTCGCGAGTCGATCCGCCAGATAACCCACCGCTTCGTCGTTCGTGAAGTCGGTCTGCTTGACCCAGCGTTCGGGCTTCTCCCCGAGGACGCGGTACAGCGGCAGCGCGTCCTTCTCCTCGTTGCGGATCCGGAAGGAGGCCGCGTTGACGCCGCGTGGCCGCAAGACCTCCGGCACGATCCTCGCCGGTGCCGCGGCGAGGGTTCTGCGCTCGTTCTCCACGATCTCCGCCATGGCGAACCCGAGCTGTCGCAGGCCCTCGTGGCTCGACGCCGAGATCTCGAACACGCGGTACCCGCGGGCTTCGAGTTCGGGGCGGACGAAACCGGCCATATCCCGACCGTCGGGCACGTCCACCTTGTTCAGCGCGATGAGGCGGGGCCGTTCGTTCAGGGGGACGACGTCGCCGTCCGGGCCCGCGAAGCTCATGTCGACCGCGTACTTCTCGAGCTCGCCCTCGATGACCGCGAGATCACTCAGGGGATCGCGGTCCGCCTCGAGTGCGGCGCAGTCCAGCACGTGGACGATGGCTGCGCACCGCTCCACGTGACGCAGGAAATGGTGGCCGAGCCCCTTGCCCTCACTCGCTCCCTCGATGAGTCCTGGCACGTCGGCGATCGTGAAGCGCGTGGAACCGGCTTCCACGACACCGAGATTCGGGACGAGGGTGGTGAACGGGTAGTCCGCGATCTTCGGGCGCGCCGCGGACATGGCGGCGATGAGGCTCGACTTCCCGGCCGAGGGGAAGCCCACGAGGGCGACGTCGGCGATGGACTTGAGCTCGAGCACGATATCGCGCTCGTCCCCGGGGATTCCGAGCAGCGCGAAACCCGGTGCCTTCCGCTTCTGCGAGGACAGTGCGGCATTGCCCAGACCGCCCTGGCCACCGGCCGCCGCGACGAACTCCGTGCCGTCGCCCACGAGATCCGCGAGGACCTCGCCGTCCTTCGTCTTGACGACGGTGCCGTCCGGCACGGGCAGGATCAGCGTCTCACCGCTCTTGCCGCCCCGCCAGTCGCCCATCCCGTTGCCACCGTTGGTGGCATGCCGGTGCGGCGCGTGGTGGTAATCGAGCAGCGTGGTGTTCTGGTGATCGACGCGCAGGATCACGCCGCCGCCGTCACCACCGTTCCCGCCGTCGGGCCCACCGAGGGGCTTGAACTTCTCGCGGTGCACGGAGACGCAGCCATGGCCACCGGTGCCTCCCGATACGTGCAGGACCACGCGGTCCACGAAGCTCGCCACGACGGTCTCCTTCCAGGAATACTTCACAGTGCCGGGGTGAATCGGCTTGGAACCTCGGCTTGGAGCCTCGGCTTAAAATCAAAGTGGGGCGAGCCGTGACGGCCCACCCCACCCGAAGAGCTGGTCAGTCCAGCGCAGCGCGACTACTCCGCTGCGGCACCGACGATGTTGACGACCTTGCGTCCGCGGCGCGTCCCGAACTCGACTGCTCCGGCCTCGAGGGCGAACAGGGTGTCATCCCCACCGCGACCCACTGCGGTCCCGGGGTGGAAGTGGGTGCCACGCTGGCGGACGATGATCTCGCCGGCCTTGACGACCTGGCCACCGAAGCGCTTGACGCCGAGGTACTGGGCGTTGGAGTCGCGGCCGTTCCGGGTTGAGCTTGCGCCCTTCTTATGTGCCATGGGTTATGCCTGCCTTCGCTGAGGAAAGTACGTGAACGGGCGGAGTCCGGAAGGACTACGCGATGCCTGTGATCTTGACGCGGGTCAGTTCCGAACGGTGACCCTGGCGCTTCTTGTAGCCGGTCTTGTTCTTGAACTTCTGAATGACGATCTTCGGCCCGCGAAGATTCTCGATGATCTCGGCAGTGACGGAGATCTTCTCGAGCTCCTCCGCTGCGGAGGTGATCTTGGCACCGTCGACCAGCAGGAGGGCTGGAAGCTCGAACGTGCTTCCAGCCTGACCGGTGACGCGGTCAAGGGTAACGAGGTCTCCTACAGAAACCTTTTCTTGGCGGCCGCCTGCGCGGACAATCGCGTACACCACTGGGACACTCACTTCTCTCGACGATCTGACTTCTGCTGAAAAATTCTGAGGTGGATCTCGGTGGCGGTCCCGGAGAGACTGGTTCGTCCGGTCTTCGCGCCGTTCCGTGGGCGCCGAACCACCGGTGGTCCGGGGAACTCCGGGACCGATGACGATCCTGAGTACCTCGACACACTGTTCGACGCACTGATGCACCAAGGGTCAAGATTACGGCAGGACCGCGGCTTCCCGCAAATCAGCGGGCAGCCGGCGGTCCTGCACGCCTACAGCTTCGAGGCAGGCACCCCGACGCCGAAGATCAGCGGCTCCGCGCCGTCGCTCTCCGGCTCGCGCACCACCGACGGCGCCGCGACGTGCCGTGACCCTGCAGAGTCCGCGGCACCGACTGCACCGCTCGTGTCGATTGCGGTATCGGCGGCCCCCTGGGCGCTGCGGGCGACGCGACGGGCACGCGGCCGTCCTCCGGTAGCCGGGGACGACGCAGCCCTGCGCGCGTCCGCCGCGCCCTGCTTCTTCGCCGGCATCTCCTCGGGGGTTCCGCCGGAACCCTCGTCCTGCATCGTGTCCGCGGTTGCCTGCGGGTCGAAGGCCTCGGAGAGACTGTCCAGCGTCAGCCGGGTGGACGGCGTGCCGGTCTGCTCGGGCTCCGCCCGACGGCGATCCTCGGCCCGCGGCAGCGAGACGGTCTCCCCGTTGATGGTGAGCACGGCCTCCATCACCTCGATCTCGGCGGGCACTGTACCGCCGGTACCCGGCTCCCCCGGGTCCTGGGTGTGGTGCGTGGCAGCGGCGATACTGGCGAGAGCCGCCCGGGCCGCCTCGGCCTTCGCAGCGCGGTCGGGGCTCTCCGGTACAGGAGTGAGCTCCTGCTGCGCCGAGCCCTCGTCCTGCTGCCCGCCTCGGCTCCTGTTCCGCTTGCGTTCGCTGCGGGACATCCCCTGACGACCCTGCTGCTGATTCTCGGGGGCAGGAGCGTGACGGTGCTCCACGGGCTCGGCATGGGTGATGACACCGCGGCCCTCGCAGCGCTCGCACTCCTCCCCGAAGACCTCGAGCAGGCCGGTGCCCATGCGCTTGCGCGTCATCTGGACGAGCCCGAGCGAGGTCACCTCGGCCACCTGGTGCTTGGTCCTGTCGCGGCCCAGACACTCGACGAGTCGGCGCAGGACGAGATCGCGGTTCGCCTCCAGCACCATGTCGATGAAGTCGATGACGATGATCCCGCCGATGTCGCGGAGCCTGAGCTGACGGACGACCTCCTCCGCGGCCTCCAGGTTGTTCTTCGTGACGGTCTCCTCGAGGTTGCCGCCGCTGCCGGTGAACTTGCCGGTGTTCACATCGACCACCGTCATGGCCTCGGTACGGTCGATCACCAGGGAGCCGCCCGAGGGCAGGAAGACCTTCCGCTCGAGGGCCTTCGAGATCTGCTCGTCGATGCGGGACGCCGCGAAGATGTCCTCCTCGCTGGTCCACTTCTCGAGCCTGTCCACCAGATCCGGTGCCACGTACATCACGTAGGCCTCGATGGTGTCCCAGGCCTCCTCGCCCGAGACGACGAGCTTCGAGAAGTCCTCGTTGAAGACGTCACGGACCACCTTGATGGTCAGATCCGGCTCCCCGTACAGCAGATCCGGAGCGAGGGTCTTCGTCGAACCGGCCTTGCGCTCGATCTCCTCCCACTGGGCGCGCAGGCGGTTGATGTCGTGGGTCAGCTCCTCCTCGCTCGCTCCCTCGGCCGCCGTCCGCACGATCACCCCCGCGTTCTCGGGTAGACGGTCCTTGAGGATGCGCTTGAGGCGATTGCGCTCGACATCGGGCAACTTGCGGGAGATACCCGTCATGGAGCCCCCGGGCACGTAGACGAGATACCTGCCGGGGAGGGAGATCTGGCTGGTGAGACGGGCTCCCTTCTGACCCACCGGGTCCTTCGTGACCTGCACGAGCACGGGGTCCCCCGACTTCAGCGCGAGCTCGATGCGCCGCGGCTGGCCGTCCAGACCGGCGGCGTCCCAGTTGACCTCGCCGGCATAGAGCACGGCATTGCGGCCACGTCCGATGTCGATGAAGGCCGCCTCCATGCTGGGCAGGACGTTCTGGACCTTGCCCACGTACACATTGCCGATCAGGGAGTCCTGCTGCGTCCTCGACACGAAGTGCTCTCCGAGCATCCCGTCCTCGAGTACGCCGATCTGGATCCTGTCGTCGCGCTGACGCACGATCATCTGCCGATCCACGGACTCGCGGCGGGCGAGGAACTCGGCCTCGGTGATGACCTGGCGCCGGCGGCCCGTGTCCCGCGATTCCCTGCGGCGCTGCTTCTTGGCTTCGAGCCGGGTGGAGCCGCGGACGCTGGTCACGCGATCGGACACGGGCTCATTCGTGGCCCGGGGTGCGCGGACCCGCGTCACGGTATTGGGCGGGTCGTCGTCCTCGCCTCCGGTGAGCTCGAGATCCTGGTCCCCACGGCGACGTCGGCGGCGCCGGCGCGAGCTGTTGCTCGTGGTCTCCCCCGCCAGGTCGGAGCCCGATGCGTCATCCTCCTCCTCGTCAGCGGAGTCGCCCGTATCAGAGGCTCCGGTCGAGGCATCGCTGCGACCGCGATTGCGACCGCGACGACTGCGTCGGGAGCGGGGTGCCGAGTCGTCCGCTTCGTCGTCCACCGGCTCGTCGTCGCGGGGCGGGGTCACCCTGACGGCGGGCACCGTGGTCACACTCAGGTCCGGGGCGTGGAAGAGCAGGGAGAGAGGTGACTCGGGCGGGCTGAAGGGATCGAGCGTGTTCCCCGACGCCTGATCGCTGTCCGTGCCGGCGGTGCCGTCCGTGCTGCTGGTGCCCGCGGTGCGGGGGTCTGCGACGACCTCGTCAGCGCTCTCCTGAGTGGCCTCGGGCGCGTGGGCCGGATCGCCCGCAGCGTCCGCGTCCGAGGGTCCGTTCCCGGAGGCGGATGACGTCGGCTCACCGGGCTGTGCTGGTTCGGTCTGCGCTGGTTCGGTCTGCGCCGGTTCGTCCTGCGCTGCTTCCGCCGAGGGAGCGTCTGCGGTCCTGCGGCTCCGTCCTGATGTACGCCGGGCCCGAGCGGGCTTCTTCGGCGCGCTGTCCTGTCGTGCACTGTCATCCGATGCTGCGTCGACGTCGGGCGAATCGGCGGTGCCGGTCGGCGGCTGAGCGGTCGGTGTAGAGACTTCGACCGGCGCCTGCCCGGGAGCTGGTACGGAATCGATGTCGGCCTCGAGCCGCCCCTGTGCATCCCCGGACGGCGCCGGAGCGGTGAGGGACTCCTCGACAGCCTTCGCCGGGCCGGCCTCCGCGGTCGCTGCACGACGCCGCGTACGGGGTGCACGCCCCTGCGCCGCCAGGGCGGTCTCCGGATCCGAGGTGGCGCCCCCGCTATCGGCCGTGGCCTCATCCGTGCCGGTGCCACCGCTGACCTCCGCGGGCTGCTGGGTCCGGGTGGTCCGCCTACGCGGGGGTACTCCAGCGCCTGCGACGGATCGCTCCGCCGGGTCCGCCTTCGGTGGCGCACCGGCCGGAGCGCTCGCCGTGCGCCGCTTCCTCGGTGTCCTGGTCGGAGGCGGGGCCGCTGTGGTGTCCTCCGCGGCCACCTGATCGTTCCCCTGTTGTGCTGACTGTTCTGACTGTTCTGACTGTGCTGACTGTGCTGACTGGTCTGACGCGTTCATGGATACTCGCTCCAAGCCCCTGCGGCACCGGCCACATCCCAGCACCCACCAGGGCGGTATGTCGGCCGGCCGCGGGCCTTTCGCCCGGCGGCTGACCGGAAGTCGTTGTCGTGTCCCCCGGGTCGCACCGTCGATGGGGTGCGGAATCACTCGAAGGACCAGTGGTGCTCTTCCACCTCAACCGTCCTTGTGGACGGTGGATCCCGTGGGCGGATTCTGCCCCGGTCCGTCACTGGGACGGACTCGGTGGGGCTGAAGCATCGGTCGCGGGACGGAAGCCTGTCACTGGACCGGTACGGGAATGTGGTTCCCCCACCAGCCTTGGATATTCTCTCACACGGCTCTGGGAAAGCTCCCCAGATGCACGGGCGTGCCCTCTGCGGGCAGGGCCGGTCAGAGCTTGGGCAACTGGTCCGTGACCGGCGAATGCTCCTCCGCCAGCGGCCGAGCGACCGGCACCTTCGTGCCGAGCACCTGGGCGACGACGTCGTGCGTGATCTGCTGGGCGGTCAGCCCCACGCGCTCCAGTACCTGCGACCGCGTGCCGTGGTCGAGGAACTCGACGGGCAGGCCGACCTCGTTCAGGGCGGTGTCCACCCCGGCGGAACGCATCTCCTGCCTGATGCGCGAGCCGACCCCTCCGGCGCGGACGCCGTCCTCGATGACGATCACGATGCGGTGCTCCGCGGCGAGGCCGATCACGCTTTGTGGGACCGGCAGGAGCCAGCGCGGATCGATCACCGTCGAGCTGATCCCCTGCGCCCCCAGCCTGTTGGACACGTCGAGCGCGAGTTCACTCATCGCGCCGACGCTGACGATCAGCACATCGTTGTGGTGCGCTCCCGAGGGACGCCTCGACAGGACGTCGACGCCGTCGTCGAGGCGTTCGATCGCGTCGATCTCCGCGCCCACGGAGCCCTTGGAGTAGCGGACCACACTCGGGGCGTCGGCGATCGCGACGGCCTCCCGCAGCTCCTCCCGCAGCCGGGAGGCGTCCCGCGGAGCAGCCAGGTGCAGCCCCGGGACGGCCTGCAGCATGGCGAGATCCCACATGCCGTGGTGACTCGCGCCGTCGGGGCCGGTGACACCCGAGCGGTCCAGCACCACGGTGACACCGGCGCGGTGCAGGGCCACATCCATGAGGAGCTGGTCGAAGGCGCGATTCAGGAATGTCGCATACAGCGCCACGACCGGGTGCAGTCCGCCGTACGCCATGCCCGCTGCGCTGGTGAGCGCGTGCTGCTCGGCGATCCCGACGTCGACGACGCGGTCCGGGTGTCGCGCGGCGAACCGGTGGAGACCCACGGGTATCAGCATGGCGCCGGTGATCCCGACGATGTCGGGGCGTTCGTCGGCGATGTCGGCGATCTCGTTCGCGAAGACCGAGGTCCACGACTGCTGGCCCGCAGCGTCCATCGGGTCACCCGTCTCCGGGTCGATCACCCCGACCGCGTGGAACTGGTCCGCCTCGTGGGCACGGGCCGGCGCGTAACCGTGACCCTTCTCGGTGATGGCATGGACGATCACGGGCCCCTCGTAGTTCTTGGCGAGCTGCAGGGCCTGCTCGACGGCGGACTGGTCGTGCCCGTCGACGGGGCCGACATACTTCATGCCGAGGTCCTCGAAGAGTCCCTGCGGTGCCCACCAGTCCTTGATGCCCTTCTTCATGGCGTGGAGGCTCTTGTAGCTGAACTCACCGGCCGGACCACCGTTCTGCATCCTCGTCTTCACCCAGTCCAGGGTCCGCTCGTAGACGCGGTGGGTCCGCACGGAGTCCAGTGTGGGACGCAAGGACGCGAGGTAGTCGGCGACGCCGCCGATCGTGGGTGCGTAGGACCTGCCGTTGTCGTTGACCACGATCACGACGCGTCGCCTCTTGTCGGCGGCGATGTTGTTCAGCGCTTCCCAGGCCATCCCTCCGGTGAGTGCGCCGTCGCCGACCAGGACGACCGTGTAGCGCTCGCCCTCGTTCGTGAGGACGCGGGCGCGCGAGATGCCGTCGGCCCAGGAGAGGGAGGACGAGGCGTGGGAACTCTCGACGACGTCGTGGACCGACTCCGCGCGCGACGGATACCCGGACAGTCCGCCCTGCTGGCGCAGCGTGCTGAAATCCTGCCGCCCGGTGACGAGCTTGTGGACGTAGGACTGATGTCCTGTGTCGAAGATGATGCTGTCGCGGGGCGAGTCGAAGACCCGGTGGATACCCAGGGTCAGCTCGACCACGCCCAAATTGGGTCCGAGGTGGCCGCCGGTGCGTGAGACGTTGCTGACCAGAAAGGTCCGGATCTCCTGGGCGAGGGCGCCCAGCTGTGACGTGCTGAGCTTGCTCAGGTCCTGCGGGCCGCTGATCGTCTCCAAGAGTCCCATCTGGGCGCCTCCTCGATGTGTTGGGCGTGGTGGCGGGAGGACCGCCGGTGACTGACCACAACTCTAACGTTCGGCGTCCCCGTGGGGTGCCATCGATCCGGAGTCGACCGGAGGACCACCGCCGCCCCGTGCCTCGTTCCGCGTCTCAGGCCCGCGGCGGCAGGAGTCGGGCAAAGGACTCCATGTGGTGCGTGTGCGGGTAGAGATCGAAGACGCGCAGGGCATCGAGCGACCAGCCCGCACGGAGGAAGTAGCCCAGGTCGCGGGCGAACGAGGCGGGGTCGCAGGACACGTAGCCCACCATCCGCGGCCGCCTGGCGATGATCTGCGCGACGACCTTCTTCCCCGCACCCGCGCGCGGTGGGTCGAGCAGGACGGCGTCGAGCGGTTCGTTCCAGCGCCCCAGGACGGCGTCCACGCGACCCTGGACGATCGAGGCCTGCTCCTGCCCGTGGAGATTGCGCCGCGCGTCACGCACCGTGCCGGCGGAGCCCTCCACGGACAAGACGGCGCCCTCCGGGCCGACGGCGCGGGCGAGCGGGACGGTGAACAGGCCCGCACCGGCGAAGAGATCGGCCAATCGATCCCCGCTGCTCGGCCGGAGCCCGTCGAGCACGGCTGTGACGAGCGCCTCCGGGGCACCTCGATGGATCTGCCAGAAACCCGGTCCTGTGACGCGGTAGTCGGTCCCCAGCACCGACTCCTGCAGCCACGTGCGCCCCTTCAGGCGCTGCACCCGGCCCAACGCGGGGTCGAGTACCGCCACCGAAGCATGCTCGATGGCCGCAGCGACGGCGGCGGCGCGGCGTGGGTGTGTACCGTCCGCGGGGACGAGGAGGACCAGCGGCTCCCCGGCGCCCGAGGGGATGGCGACGTCGACCCTGCTGATCCCGGTGAAGTCGATCCTCCAGAGTTCGAGAGCGTTGATGGCCGGGACGCTGAGCGGCATCTCACGGACCGGCACCGTCTCGTGGGAGCGGTGCAGATGCATGGCCAGGCGGCCGGCCGGGCCCACGGAGAAGGCGGCACGGGTCCGCCAGCCCAGCCCGTCGTCAGCCTCTCCAGGCGCGGCTTCCACCGTCGGCGTCCTCTCGGTACCTGCGAGACGCTCCAGCTGCTCCTGGAAGATCGCCGCTTTCAGGCGCCGCTGCTCGGGCAGGAGGATGTGCCCGAACTCGGCACCGCCGACGGCTGCACGGCCCCTCGCAGCGGCCTTCAGGGCGTCGGCCAGCGGCCACGGATGGGTCGTCCGGTGCGGGGATGCCTCGAGCACCTCCACGACGTCGGCCCGCCAGAAGCTGGCGTTCTCGTCCGCCTCGGTGAAGCGCACCCGCACCCGCTCGTCCGGCAGCGCGTGCCGGACGAAGACCACCCGGCCCTCCGCTCGTGCGACGAAGTGACCGCCGTGGGCCGGCCTGCCGACGGTGAGCTCAGTCTCGGGCGGGAGCTCGGAGGGGCGGGGGTCGGCCTGCTGCTCGACGGGGTGGGCCGGGGCGTCGGTCATGATGTCCTCCTACTTCAGGTCCTGGTAGATGCGGGCGGCGTCCGAGGACGCGAGCTGCCACGGGACGCTGGCGACCATCACGCCTGGCACGAAGTGGAGGCGGGTCTTGATGCGCAGCGCTGTCTGGTTGTGGACGAGTTGCTCCCACCATTTTCCCACCACGTACTCGGGGATGTAGACCACGATCAGATCCCGCGGCGAGTCCCGGCGTACGGTCCTGATGTATTCGAGGATCGGGCCGATGGTGTCTCGGTACGGGGAGGCGAGCACGGTGATGGGCACCGGGATCTCGTATCTCTGCCAGTCCGCCAGGGTGGTTCGGGTCTGCTCCGGGTCGACATCGACGATGATGGCGTCCAGACGGGAGGGCCGTGAGGCGCGCGCGAAGGCCAGGGCCCGCAGCACGGGCTTCCGGACGTGGGAGACGAGGATCACGGCATGCACGCGGGAGGGCAGCGCCCGCAGCCTGACGTCGTCGTCGATCGCGAGCTCTCGCGCCACCGCGTCGTAGTGCCGCTTGATGCTGCGCATGAGTCCGAACAGGACGGCCATCGCGAGCACGGCGATCCAGGCTCCGTACTCGAACTTGGTGATCAGGACGACCACGAGAACCGCTGCCGTGAGGCAGAAGCCCAGGGTGTTGATGGCCCGCGCCTTGTGGATCCTCCAGCGATTCTGCTTCCCCACGGTGCTGCGCAGTTCCCTGTTCCAGTGCCGGATCAGGCCCAGCTGGCCGCCGGTGAAGGAGACGAATACGCCCACGATGTACAGCTGCACCAGTGCCGTGACATCCGCGCGGAAGAGCAGGATCAGCACGACGGCGCCGAGCCCGAGCGCGAGGATCCCGTTGCTGAACGTGAGGCGGTCCCCCCTCGTCCGCAGCTGCCGCGGCAGGTAGCCGTCCGTGGCGAGGAGGGAGGCAAGGACGGGGAACGCGTTGAACGCCGCGTGCCCGGCGAGCATCAGGATGAGCGCCGTCGCCGCGACGACGGCGTAGAAGGCCGGCGACCCCGCCGAGAAGATGGTCCGGGCGAGCTGGCTCACCACGGGTGACTGGATGTAGCCCTCGGGCAGCGGCCGCCCGTCCAGCAGCAGTTGCGCCGCCGGGTCCTGGACCACGTGGACCCGCGTGGCATTCGCCAGGTAGATCACACCGGCGAGCATCGCGGCGGAGACGAGACCCAGGATCACCAGCGTCGTGGCAGCGTTCCGGCTCCTGGGCGCCTCGAAGCGGGGCACGTTGGCCCCGGGTGCCTCGAGCCCGGTGAGGGCTGCGGCGCCCGCGGAGAACGCCCGGAGGATCAGCAGG
>JARIBG010000074.1 GCA_029257465.1 Arthrobacter sp.
ACTGGTCCTCGGGGGTCGGGGTGCCGGCAGATGTGGACGTGCCGGAGGTCAGGGTATCCGCCAGGAGCGTGACGAGGTCGTACGCCACGTGCGAGGCGGCGACGCCGGTCATCTCGGCGTGGTCGTAGGCCGGTGCCACCTCGACGACGTCGGCGCCGACGAGGTTCATCCCGCGCAGGCCGCGGAGGATCTCGAGCAGCTCGCGGCTCGTGATGCCGCCGGCCTCGGGCGTGCCGGTGCCCGGGGCATGCGCCGGATCGAGGACGTCGATGTCCACCGAGACGTAGAGCGGTCTGGAGCCGATCCGGGTGCGCAGCTGGTCCACGATCTCGTCGACGCCCTGGCGATAGACGTCCGAGGAGGTCACGATTCCGAAGCCGAAGCGGCGATCGTCCTCGAGATCGCGGACCCCGTAGAGTGGTCCGCGCGTCCCCACGTGGGAGATGGCCTCGGTGTCGAGGATGCCCTCCTCCACGGCGCGGCGAAACGGCGTGCCGTGGGTGTACTCGGCGCCGAAATAGGTGTCCCACGTATCCAGGTGCGCGTCGAAGTGGAGCATCGCCACCGGAGAACCGGCCCGCTCTGTCGCGGCCCGCAGCAGCGGCAGGGCGATGGTGTGGTCACCGCCCAGGGTCACAAGACGCGTGCCGCCCTCGGTGAGATCCAGCGCGTTCTGCTGCACGGTCTCGATGGCCTCGTTGATGTTGAACGGATTGACCGCCATATCCCCGGCGTCGGCCACCTGCACGCGCTCGAACGGAGAGACGTCGAGCGCCGGGTTGTAGGGACGCAGCAGGCGCGAGGCTTCCCGGATGTGGTTGCCGCCGAAGCGCGCCCCTGGCCGGTAGGAGACGCCCGAGTCGAAGGGAACGCCGACGACCGCGACGTCGGCGCGCTCCACCTGGTCCAGCCGCGGCAGCCGGGCGAAGGTCGCCGCCCCCGCGTACCGCGGGATGCGGGAGGAATCGATGGGACCCAGCTGTCCCCCACTGGTGACGCGCAGTTCTTCCACAGCAGCCGCTCCGTTCCGGGCCACCTCGTGAGTTGCCCAATATGAATCAAAGGTTTTTCTCAAGGCTATTGGGCGCATTTCCCCCGGTCAAGGATTGCTGAACTGCCGCCCACCGGAAGCCGCCGCGACCAAGGTCCACAGCACCACGGCTTCCTCATCCCCCGGGTTCGCCCAGGTGTGGGGTTCCCTGCCCGGGAAGGTGAGCGTGTCACCGGCTCCGAGTTCGTAGCGATCGTTGGAGAAGATCAGCACGAAGCGTCCGGAGACCACATGCAGCACCTCCACCTCGCAGTCCACCGAGTAGAGCTCGTCCTCCCCCCGGCCGTGCGGCTCGACGACGGCGCGGATCAGCTGCAGCCTTCGCTCCGAACGCGCCGTGAGCAGAACCTCACTGATGCCCTCGCCACCAAGATTGATCCGGGGCGCCTCCGGGAGCCGGGTCAGGACGGTCTCGGGAAGGAGGAACAGGTCCCCGATGGCGATCGCGAGCACCTGGCACAGCGTCACGAGCGAGGCCACCGACGGCGAGGTCAGGTCACGCTCGACCCGGCTGAGGAATCCCTTGGTCAGTCCCGTCGACGCCGCCACCTGCTCGATCGTCATCCGCCGGGCCTGCCGCGCGGCACGGATCCGCGATCCGATGGCCACCGGCACGTTGGACGGCTCGACGGGCAGTGCCTTCATGGTTGTCCTCTCCCACAGCAATCAGGGAAGCTTACCGGGAAGAAGGTATCCGCTCGCCCACCCTCGGAAGGCCCCCTCATGCATCTTCTCGACATCTCCATCGTGGTGGTCTACCTCGTGGCCATGCTCGGCTTCGGCTGGTGGGGCAAGACCCGCACCCGCACCACGAGCGACTACCTGGTGGCCGGCAGGCGCCTCGGCCCCCTCCTCTACACCGGGACCATGGCCGCGGTGGTCCTGGGCGGCGCCTCCACCGTGGGCGGGGTGGGCCTCGGCTACCAGTACGGCATCTCGGGCATGTGGCTCGTGGTGGCCATCGGCACCGGCGTCCTGCTGCTGAGTCTCCTCTTCGCCCCCACCATCCAGAAGCTGAAAATCTACACGGTCTCCCAGATGCTCACGCTGCGCTACGGCCACCGCGCCACCCGGGTCTCGGGGATCGTGATGCTCTCCTACACGCTCATGCTCTGCGCCACCTCCACCGGTGCTTACGCCACCATCTTCGTGGTGCTCTTCGGCTGGGACCGGGCGCTGTCCATCGCCGTCGGCGGGGCGATCGTGCTCGTCTACTCCACGATCGGCGGCATGTGGTCCATCACGCTCGCCGACATGGCCCAGTTCGTGATCAAGACCATCGGTGTCTTCGCGCTCATGCTGCCCTTCTCGCTCTCCGCCGCGGGCGGCTTCGACGGCATCGCGGAGCGCGCGGGGGACGAGTTCTTCAGCATCACGGGCATCGGCGCGCAGAGCATCATCACCTACTTCGTGGTGTACACACTGGGGCTGCTGATCGGCCAGGACATCTGGCAGCGCGTCTTCACCTCCAGGACACCGGAGGTGGCGCGCTGGGGAGGATCGGCCGCCGGGATCTACTGCATCCTCTACGGCATCGCGGGCGCCGTGATCGGCATGAGCGCCAGCGTGATTCTCCCGGCGATCGAGTCGCGGGACGACGTCTACGCGGACATCGCCCTCAATGTGCTGCCGGCCGGGATCGGCGGCCTCGTGCTCGCGGCCGCTGTCGCGGCGATGATGTCGACGGCGTCGGGCGCCCTGATCGCGGCCGCCACGGTGGCGCGCACCGACGTCGTCCCCTTCGTGGGCGGCTGGTTCGGCCGGAGCGGCAGTGAGCGCGAGGTGTCCGAGGACGTCGCCGCGAGCCGCTGGTGGGTCCTCGGTCTCGGGATCGTGACGCTCGGCCTGGCCGTGCTCGTGCAGGATGTGGTCGCGGCGCTGACCATCGCCTACGACATCCTCGTGGGAGGGCTCCTGGTGTCCATCATCGGCGGGCTCGTCTGGCGCCGCGGCAACGGGATCGGCGCCGGTGCCTCCATGGCGGCCGGCACACTGGTCACCCTCGGCGTGATGACCTACCTGGAGATCACGGCGGAGACCAGGTACGACGGCATCTACGCGAACGATCCGATCTACTGGGGACTCGGTGTCTCCGCGCTCGTGTACGTCATCGTCTCACTGGCCACCCGACCGACCAGCGCCGACGTCATGACCGCCTGGGACCGGCGCGTGGCCGGCGAGGTACCCGAGGACACCCCGGCCGGCCTGCACCACTGAGCACTCCCCTGACCGGCAATGCGCGCACGGCGGACCATGGCGGGCTTGGCGGGCACGGGCGGACCCAGGTGGTGCGCGCCGTGGTCCTAGCGCTGCACGGGTGACGAACCGCCCGCTGCGCCGCGGTCCTCGGCTTCGCCCTGGTCCGCAGAGGGCCTGAGGGAGCCGTCGTCGTCCTCGGAGACGGGCCGCTCCTGTACCAGGCGGCGAGAGTCGGAGTCCTGCACGGCGACCTCCGCCGCCGCTTTCCTGCGCTCGTGATCCTCCTGCGGGGTGGAGCTCAGTCCCTTGCCGGTCTCGTCGAGCGCGGTCCGCTTCTCGGCCTCGGCGATCTCCTCGTCCGTG
>JARIBG010000092.1 GCA_029257465.1 Arthrobacter sp.
TGGCGGTATTCCAGGCGGACCACGGTTCGGAGAGTCGATGACGGTCATCCGTGTTTCCACGTTGAGCGGACAACAGGGCATCCGTAAGTTTCACGCCGTGCTCCTCCTGGTCACGCACCGGGTCACGGGCACTGGGCGGGACGGTCGCCCCGGTTCCCGCAGTGTAGGAACTCGACTGCCGGAGAGCAAGCATCGACCGGTAGCGCGTCCCAGTGCCCATCGACCGGCGCGTTGTCAGGACCACGGGCCCTCGTGAGACGCGCCTCACGTCCTCATCGCTTGTGCCTATACTCGACCAATACCCGTCCCAGGTGGCGCCCCGACCAGCCACTGCACCCCGCGCGTTCGAAAGGCAGCCATGAGCAACGTTCCCGAAGGCCTCTACTACACCGCGGAGCACGAATGGATCAGTGAGCCCTCCGACGAGGGCACGGTTCGCGTGGGGATCACCGACTTCGCGCAGGACGCCCTCGGCGACGTGGTCTACGTCCAGATGCCCGACGCCGGATCGGATGTCACGGGCGCCGACGTGATCGGCGAGGTCGAGTCGACCAAGAGCGTCAGCGACATCTACGCGCCCGTCTCCGGCGAGATCATCTCGCGCAACGAAGCGCTCGAAGACGACCCGTCGCTCATCAACACCGACCCCTACGGCGAGGGCTGGCTGTTCGAGATCAAGGTGTCCGATCCGGCCGTGGTGAAGGAATTACTGAGTTCGGACGCGTACTCCCAGCAGGTAGGCTAGACCTACCCTGCCTACGCCGCAGGGACGGCCCGATCGACGGTGATCAGGCGTACCACGCAGCAGGGCAGGAGAGATCGATGGTGCCCACCGAGAATTCACCCGTGAACGAGGAGGAGCCGACCATGACGTCTCCCGAGACGAGGTCGATCAGCCTGCCCCCGCAGGATCCCACCAGCCAGTTCGAACGGCAGGAAGTCACCAGCGAACTGGAACGGCACCTGACGCGCGAGGAACTCGCATCCGTCGCTGCTCTTCCCGATGGGTCGGCCCTGCTGATCGCCCACTCCGGCCCCAACGCCGGCGCCCGGTTCCTGCTCGACGAGGACGTCACGAGCGCGGGACGGCATCCCAACGCGGACATCTTCCTCGACGACGTCACGGTGTCCCGCAAGCACGCGGAGTTCCGCCGGGTGGACGACGGCTTCACGGTCGCGGACACCCGGAGCCTCAACGGGACCTATGTGAGCAACGACCGCGTGGACAGCGTCGCACTGCACAACGGAGACGAAGTGCAGATCGGCAAGTTCAGGCTGACCTTCTACGCCGCCCGCAGCGTCACCGGTCAGGCCGCACAGCACCCGTCAGCGCAGGTCTAGCCCTCTTCATGGCTGCTTCCCATCTCCGTCGGCCCTCCGACGTCGTCTCAGGCCACGCCGGTGCGGCTGTTTCCATCGGCGAGGTCCTGAACGGGCTCACCGAGGATTTCCCCCGGGTGTCGGCGTCGAAGATCCGCTTCCTCGAGGAGAAGGGGCTGATCTCACCGCAACGCACCCGGGCCGGGTACCGCAAGTACACGGAGCACGACGTCGAGCGGCTCCGGTTCGTCCTCAGCCTCCAGCGCGACCAGTATCTTCCGCTGAAGGTGATCAAGGACTACGTCGACGCGATCGACCGCGGTGAGCGGCCCGACTCCCTGCCCGGCGGGCTGACGCTCTCGCCCCGCGTGGTCTCCGACCAGCTGTCCCGCGAGCTCAGCGCCCACTCCCGCACCTTCACCGCTGACGCGCTGGCCGTCGAGGCGGGGGCCCCCCGCCGCCTGATCGACGACCTCGTGAGCTTCGGGCTCATCACCGCTGTGGAGGACCGCTTCGACGAGCATGCCCTGAAGATCGCCGCGGCGTGCGTGCAGCTCGAGGGCCATGGCATCGAACCCCGTCACCTGCGGCCGTTCCGGGCGGCAGCGGACCGGGAGCTGGGTCTCGTGGAACGCGCCGTGGCGCCCGCCGCGTCACGCCGGGACGTTGCGTCGAAGGCACGGGCGGCCGAGACGGACCGCGAGATCAGCGAGCTGTGCCTGGGTCTGCACAGCGCCCTGGTGCACAGTGACATAGCCCGCATGGACAGTTAGGGGGCATCCGGTGATCGAAGTGGAAGTGGTGGGCGTGCGGATCGAACTGCCGTCCAATCAACCCCTCGTCCTGCTGCGTGAGAGCGCGGGGGAGAGGCACCTCCCCATCTGGATCGGCGCACCCGAGGCCAGTGCCATCGCCTTCGTCCAGCAGGGCATCACCCCTGCCCGGCCCATGACCCACGACCTGCTGGTCGACGTCGTGGCGGCACTGGGCAAGCGCCTCACCGAAGTGCGGATCACCTCGGTGGAGGACACCGTGTACCACGCGCAACTGGTCCTCGAGGGCGGGGTTCTGGTCAGTTCGCGTGCCTCCGATGCCCTGGCGGTCGCCCTGCGCGTCCCGTGTCCCATCTACTGCGCCGCAGAGGTGCTGGACGTGGCCGGCGTCGAGATCGCCGACCCCGACGAGGAACTAGCCGACCCGGACACCCGGGAGACCGCGGAGAAGGAAGTGCTGCAGTTCCGTGAGTTCCTGGCGGACGTGGAGCCCGAGGACTTCGAGCGCTGACGGTCCGTCGTGGCAGGGGAACACACGGGGACGCACGACGACACGCTCACGATCGCGATACAGCATCTTTGACCTCAGCCTCCAGGCGATCTACCGTCAAGACATACAGTTCCCATTGTCTGCGCGGTGAACCCGGGGCACAGGTGACATCATGGCCTGAGTGCGTGCCCAGCGAGCACTACCAGCGGGAATCTTTCGAGGAGGCAGCGTGAGTCCGAAGGGTGACGCCGGCAACGCAATCAGACCGGTGAGCGCCGGTCTTCCGGCCAGTGCGCAGGGCCTGCTCTTCTCCGAGGATCTCCCCGAGCTGGACGAACACGCCGGATACCGCGGACCCACGGCCTGCAAGGCAGCCGGCATCACCTACCGTCAGCTCGACTACTGGGCGCGGACCGGTCTCGTGGAGCCCGCCGTCCGCGGAGCCTCGGGCTCGGGCACGCATCGACTCTACGGCTTTCGTGACATCCTCGTGCTCAAGGTGGTCAAGCGCCTCCTCGACACCGGCGTGTCCCTGCAGCAGATCCGCACCGCGGTGGAACACCTGCGCGAGCGCGGGGTCGATGACCTCGCGCAGATCACCCTGATGAGCGACGGCGCCAGTGTGTACGAGTGCACGTCCGCCGACGAGGTCATCGACCTGGTGCAGGGCGGACAGGGCGTCTTCGGGATCGCCGTCGGCCGGGTCTGGCGTGAGGTGGAGGGCACGCTCGCCTCGCTCCCGAGCGAGCAGTCACCCACGCGGGAGCTGCCGGACGACGAACTCGGGGAGCGCCGCGCCGACCGCAGGATCAGCTGAGCCGCTCGGAACCAGCGAGCAGGCAGCACTACGGCACCAGGACCCACAGCATGGTCAGCGCCTGACGCGGCTGCGCATCCGGCCCGAGTCGACGACACTCCTGAGCAGCTCGTCGAAGTGTCCGGCGGTCTGCCGGGCAGAGTCCGAGGGCCAGTGGTGCACGGCGTGTGCGGCTCCCTGGATCTGCTGCCACTCGATCTCGTCGGGAAGCGTGGGGTGGAGCAAGAGGTCTCCGAACATCCGCCGCATCTCCGCGAGCCGGAACCCGTGCTCACCCGAGGCCGGGCGGACACGATTGGCGACGATCCCGGCGGTGTGCAGGTCCGGGGCGAACTCGCGGCGGAACAGCTCGAGGGCGCGCATGGTCCGCTCCGTCCCGGCGACCGAGAACAGGGCGGGTTCGGCGACGAGAAGCACCGTGTTGCTCGCGGTCCACGCGATCCGCGTCAGGCCGTTGAGGGAGGGCGGGCAGTCGATGAGGACCAGACTGTAGCCCGTGAGCCGGGACAGGAGGGCGGCCAGCCGCCCCTGGTCGCGGCGACCGAGATCGGGACGGTCGTAGATCCCCGAGTGGGCGGATCCCATGGCGACGTCGAGCCTGCCGGTGGCGCTCCCGCCGACATCCGAGGTGCCTGACAGCCGGGCTGCGGTACTCACCCAGCCACTGGGCACGGTGTTCGCCGCAAGATCACCGCGCCGGGCGTTCTTCAGCAGCCGGCCGACGTCGGTCCTGTCGTCCGGCGTGACGGCGAGTCCCGTGGTCGCATCGGCGTGCGGGTCGAGATCGACCACGAGGGTCGGGATGCCCGCTGCCAGGGCCGCCGATGCGAGGCCCAGAGTCACTGAGGTCTTCCCGACGCCGCCTTTGAGACTGCTGATACTGACTACCTGCACGTGTCGAGTCCATCCCCATCGTGTAGCGGGCAGCCGGCAGAGCCGACTGTCCTCCTGATTCCCCGGTCCATCATAGGGCGCTACCGATCCGCTGCCCGCCCGGCGCTGTTACGTCGCTGTCCTGCCGTCGTCGGGCCTCCGGCGCGGCGCCGATGCGGGTCGTCGAGGGGCAGCGGCTTCCTCCCGCACCGGAACGGGCGGGCATTGTAACGCAGGAGCGATGTACCGGGTTGCCGGTAGGGTGCCGAGTAGGATCGTGCCAGCGTGCAGGACCCCGACCCGCAAAGATGCAGGAGTGAGATGTTCTCGAAGATTCTGGTAGCCAACCGCGGCGAGATCGCCATCCGTGCCTTCCGCGCCGCTCACGAACTCGGCGCGAAGACCGTGGCGGTCTTCCCCTACGAGGATCGCGGCTCCATCCACCGGCAGAAGGCGGACGAGGCGTATCTGATCGGCGAGGAGGGTCACCCCGTCCGTGCCTATCTCGACGTCGAGGAGATCATCCGTGTAGCCGTGGAGTCCGAGTGCGACGCCATCTACCCGGGCTACGGCTTCCTGTCGGAGAACCCGGGCCTGGCGCGCGCGGCCCGGGACGCGGGCATCACGTTCGTGGGCCCACCCGCAGATGTGCTCGAACTCGCCGGCAACAAGGTCAAGGCGCTCGACGCCGCACGCTCGGCAGGCATCCCCGTGCTCGGTTCGTCGCGCCCCAGCGCCGATGTCGCGGAACTGATCGCGGCCGCGGACGAGATCGGTTTTCCGATCTTCGCCAAGGCCGTGGCCGGCGGCGGCGGGCGGGGGATGCGGCGCGTGGAGACCCGCGAGGCGCTGCCCGAGGCACTGGAGGCCGCCATGCGCGAGGCGGAGTCGGCATTCGGCGACCCGACGATGTTCCTGGAGCAGGCGGTCCTGCGTCCACGGCACATCGAGGTGCAGATCCTGGCGGACGCGCAAGGGAACATCATGCACCTGTTCGAGCGCGACTGCTCCCTGCAGCGCCGCCACCAGAAGGTCATCGAGATAGCGCCGGCACCGAATCTCGACGATTCCATCCGCCAGGCGCTGCACCGCGACGCGGTGAAGTTCGCGACCGCCCTGGGCTATGTGAACGCCGGTACGGTCGAGTTCCTCGTGGACACCGTGGGTGAACGTGCCGGTCAGCACGTGTTCATCGAGATGAACCCGCGGATCCAGGTGGAGCACACCGTCACCGAGGAAGTGACCGACGTCGACCTCGTCCAGTCCCAGCTGCGCATCGCCGCCGGTGAGACGCTCGAGGAGCTCGGCCTGAGTCAGGACACGGTCCACCTGCGCGGAGCGGCCCTGCAGTCCAGGATCACCACGGAGGACCCGGCCAACGGCTTCCGCCCCGACGTCGGACGCATCTCGGCGTACCGCTCGGCGGGCGGAGCAGGGGTCAGGCTCGACGGCGGAACCGTGTACGCGGGTGCGGAGATCAGCCCGCACTTCGATTCCCTGCTGGTCAAGCTCACGTGCCGCGGCCGGGACTACCCGGCGGCCGTCACCAGGGCCCGGAGGGCGCTGGCCGAGTTCCGCGTGCGCGGTGTCTCGACGAACATCTCCTTCCTGCAGGCGGTGCTGGACGATCCGGACTTCATCGCGGGGAACGTGGCGACGTCGTTCATCGACGAACGCCCCGAACTCCTCACGGCACGCGTGCCCGCCGACAGGGCCACGAAGCTGCTCACCTGGCTCGCCGATGTGACGGTGAACCAGCCCAACGGCGCACGTCCGGCGCATCTGGATCCGCGCCAGAAGCTGCCGACACTCTCGGACGCACAGCGCGAGGAGCCCCTGCCCGAGGGAAGCCGCCAGCGGCTGCT
>JARIBG010000097.1 GCA_029257465.1 Arthrobacter sp.
AGCGTGCGGGTCTGATGCTGCGCTGGGAAGGACCGACGAGAGACGCTGTCACAACCGATGTGCGTCGAAGGATCTACACGGATCGGGAACTCACCCGAGCACAGCTCGCACAGCTCATAGCCCGCGCGTAGCTGGTCTGGCCGGGCGGAGCCATCAACAACCTCGATACCACCAGCACGTTGTGCCACCTGCCTGAACTGGAGAAGTGCTGCGGGACCCTGGACGACGTCGTAGCTATGATCGACGGTCGAGCGACGACGGTTGCCGCTGTATAACGCGACTCGTGCCGCAGAGACCGCCAGCATCTACATGCGGGCACCTAGTAGAAGTGAGGTAACTCTGTCGCCAACGTCGAGTCTGAAGTAGGTTCGGGCTCATGGATTCTCAGCAGCTCATGATTACCGCCTCGGACAAGACTCATCTCGCTGCCTCCCGCTGGTCGGCGCCGGGAGCCCCGGTCGTCCTCCTGCACGCCGGTGTCGCCGATCGGCGGTCCTGGGCCATGGTTGCGGACGAGCTTGAGGGCGGGTCCTGCCCGCGGTGGCACACCTGCCCGGCCTTGAGCAACCGGCATTCGTCGCGGAGATCATCCGCAACGCCGCGCACGGCTGAGTCTGGACGACAGCCAGACCTGCCGACGTTCAGATCATCGACTAACACTAAGAACGAAACCCCATGACGAAGGCACATGCTCCGATCACCCCGGGTGAGATTCTCCGAACAGAGTTTCTGGAGCCACTCGGCATCACCGGTTACCGGCTCGCCCAGGCCACCGCTCTACCGCAGACCCGGCTGAGCGAGATCATCCGTGGCAAGCGGCGCATCAGCATGGACACCGCGCTGCGGCTCTCCCGAGCGTTTGGACTGTCCGAGCGCTTCTGGCTCAACATCCAGAACGACTACGACATCGAACTCGAGCACGACGAACACCATGCTGAACTCGCTCAGGTTGAACGACTCACCTCCGCCTAGCACCGCAGGCGATCAGCTCATGGTTGCGGTCCCGAATGAGACTCAGCTGGTGCTGGCCCAATGGTCAGCACCGGAACTCGCGGCAGTGCTCCTGCATGGTGCCGTGGCCGATCGGCGGTCCCGGCGATGAGCGGGCGGACCGTGTCAGTCAACATGAGTACGAGCCATCATTTCAGCAAGCAACCTGCAGCATCGATCCTGCTCATGGAGGGGATAGGCGTTCGTGGTGATGCTCACGCAGGCGTTACCGTTCAGCATTTGTCCCGGGTGCGAGCAGACCCCTCGCAGCCGAATCTCCGGCAGGTGCATCTCATCCAGGCAGAGCTGTTCGACGATCTCGCGCAGGAGGGATTTCAGGTGGGTCCGGGCGAACTCGGCGAGAACATCACCACCCGAGACATCGATCTCCTGACCCTGCCCGTCGGCGCTCTGCTCCGCATCGGCCCTCAGGCGGTGGTCGAGGTGACCGGGTTACGCAATCCCTGCCTGCAGATCGACCGCTTTCGGACCGGGCTGCTCAAGGCGGTATTGCCACGGAATGACGCGGGAGACGTGATGCGCAGGGCAGGCATCATGGGCGTAGTCGTTCGCGGTGGCGAAGTAACACCCGACGACGACGTGCACGTCGACCTGCCGCCTGGCCCGCATCGACCCCTGGACCGCGTGTAGCTTTGACTCGGTCTTCGAGAACTTCCGACGCCACCTGGACGGTGGACCCTGGATCCAGGTTGCCCGACCAAGGAAAAGCACCGTGCGCGGAATGCGTTTGAAGCCGCTGACGGCCTGGCCGCGGGACATGCGCATCGCGACCGATGGCCATGCGCAGCATCTCAAGATGCTGCTCTTCATTCGTCAGGCGTGGATGATCGCTCAGGATGTAGCCATCCCGGAGCTCAGTCCGACGCCGGACGTCGGAACGTCGCACCTCCCGGAGCTGCCGAGCCGGGACGTCTGGGAAAATCGGTGGAGGCGTGAATGGAATCGCAGCTGGGCCTGGTACGACATGAATGAAGACCAGGACATCGCAATGACCCAGGACGAGATGCGGGACATTTCGCGGGCCGGTCTGGTTCTGCATCCAATAGTGCCGCCATTCTGGACCGTTGAATATGGTACGGACGGCTTGGATCTTACGGCCTTCGCTACCTGGGAAAGAACAACGCTCCCGTTATTATTCCCGCGTACGAAAAGAGCGACCATCCCGGCGCTGGTTGCGGCATGGCGCGACGGTCTGACGACAATCATCGTTCTGCCCTACAACGGTTACTTCGCACAGCGTCACAACACCAGCCACCTGGTGATTTCCGCGCAAACGCGGAACAGCCCCGAGCTCTATCGCAGGGCACTGAGTGCACGACGCTGAGTCGCCCGAGTGAGGCGATGAGCGCCTGCGAAAGCCTGTCAGTCCCGCTGAACCAGGCGCTCGCGGACGACATCGGGCACGAAGGGCCCGATATCGCCACCGAGTGAGGCAACCTCCTTGAGCAGACTCGAGGACACGTGCGCGAACTCGGTGGCGGTGGGGAGGAAGACGGTGTCGACGTCGGCCAGGTGGCGGTTCATGGTGCTCATGGGCAGCTCGTAGTCGAAGTCCAGCCCCGATCTGAGGCCCTTCACCAGCGCGTTCGCGCCGTGCTCCGCGCAGAAGTCGGCCAGGAGACCGTCTCCGAGAGGAAGCATCCGCACGTTCGGCAGATGGGCCAGACTCCGGGTGCAGAAGTCCATACGCTCCTCGGTGTCGAACCGGTACTTCTTCGCGTAGTTGGTGGAGACGGCGACGATCACGTCGTCGAACAACCGGGCAGCCCGGCTGATGATCTCGATGTGCCCGTTGTGGATGGGGTCGAAGGATCCGGGGCAGACGGCGCGGCTCATGCCCCTACGGTACCGAGCTTCGCGGGTCACTCGAGCCGGTGTACGCCTTGCGTCATGACGTTGCCGCTCGGACTGCGGAAACGGCGATACTGGTGTCATGACCACAGACGCGCAGTCGATGAGCTCCAGCAGCAGGGCCCCCTGGGTCAGGACGGCGCTCGGAGCGAACCTGCTCGGCGACGACGGCCGACTCGGCCTGACCGTCTTCGAGGAGGTCACGGCGCTGGCGCAACAGCACTCGGCCATCAACCTCGGCCAGGGCTTCCCCGACGAGGACGGGCCGCAAGAGATCCTCGACGCCGCCCGCTCCGCTATCGCCTCCGGTGCCAACCAGTACGCCCCCGGTCAGGGTCTCGCGGTGCTGCGTGACGCCGTCGCCATCCACCAGGAGCGCTTCTACGGCCTCGAGGTGGACCCGCAGACCGAGGTGATCGTCACCACCGGAGCCACTGAGGGGATCGCTGCGTCCGTCCTCGGCTTCGCCGGGCCCGGCGACGAGGTGCTCACGTTCGAGCCGTTCTACGACTCCTACGGCGCCACGATCGGCCTCTCGGGCGCCACCCACACCACCGCCCCTCTGCTGGCACCTGACTTCCAACCGGACCCCGCCACCCTCGAAGCGGCGTTCTCCGAGCGGACCCGCATCATCATCGTCAACAATCCGCACAATCCCACCGGCAGTGTCTTCTCCCGGGAATCCCTGGAACTGATCGTCCGGCTCGCGGAGCGGTACGACGCCCTCATCGTGACGGACGAGGTGTACGAGCACCTCGTGTTCGAGGCCCAGTACATCCCGATCGCCACGCTTCCCGGCGCGAAAGCGCGGACCCTGAGCATCTCGTCCGCCGGCAAGACGTTCTCGATCACGGGCTGGAAGGTGGGCTGGCTCAGCGGCCCCGCGGAACTCGTGTCGCAGGTCCGTACGGTCAAGACCTTCCTCACCTATACCTCCGGCACGCCGTTCCAGGGCGCCGTCGCCCTGGGCCTCGGCCTGCCCGACGACTTCTTCACCACCGCCGCAGCGACCCTGCAGCGCAAGCGCGATCTGCTCGGTGAGGGCCTGCGCGCCGCCGGTCTCGAGGTGTTCACCCCGAGGGGCACGTTCTTCACGCTGGCCGATACGGCGCCGCTGGGGCTCGACGACGCCACCGACCTCGCACGCAGGCTTCCGGGCCTCATCGGCGTCGCGGCCATCCCGGTCGCGGTGTTCTGCCACGACGACGGCGCCGAGCGCACCCGCTCCCTGCTCCGGTTTGCGTTCTGCAAGAAATTCGACGTGATCGAGGAGGGGGCACACCGTCTCGCGAGCCTGCGGGACCGCCTGTGAGCGCGGTCCCCCACCCCGGGGCCGACGGACCGTTCGAGGTCCCCACCCGGTGGCTCCCACAGACCGGGGCATATGCGGAGATCGACGAGGACGCGTTCATCGACGGCGCCCTGATCCTCAGCATCGGGGGCGCCCAGCAGTCCCACGTGGATCCGGCCCATCCGGAGCGCGTGTTCTACGAGTACCTGCAGCGGATCGCCCACGTCATCGATCTGATCGAACCCGTCGGGGCTCCCCTGCGCGTCCTGCACCTGGGCGCCGGGGCACTGACCCTCGTCCGCTATGTCCAGGCGACCCGCCCCGGGTCCTGGCAGAGCGCGGTCGACGTCGACGCCGACCTGCTCGACTTCGTGCTGGAGGCAATGCCCCTGCCCGGCGGGACGAAGTGCGAGATCGTCGTCGGCGACGCGGCCGACGTCGTCCTCGAACAGGCGGACGGCGCTTTCGACGTCGTCGTGCTCGACATCTTCGCCGGGGCCGATGCCCCGGCTCACCTCACCTCCCCCGACTTGGCCGCGCACCTCCTGCGGATCTGTTCGGCCGATGGTGTTGTCCTGGTGAATGTGGGCGACGACCCGCCTTTGGACTTCGCCCGCGCCCAGAGCCGGCAGCTCTCGTCCCTGGCACCGGCCACCGCCGTGCTGACCGAGGCAGCGATGGTGGACGGCGGGCAGGCCGGGAACGTCATCATCGCCGCACGCCGACTCGCCTGGCCAGAGGACTGGACGACGGCGCTGCTCGCGGCCGGGCCGCACCCGGCTGCCGTGCTCGTCGGTGAGGAGCTCGCTGCTTTCGAGGGCACTGCCACGCCGTAGGCCCCTGGCGCCACGGTACGGTCGGCGCAGAACGGCACGCGCTGGCTCTAGGCTTTACAGAGACATCCGGTGACCAACGCCGACCGCAGTGGAAGCAGAGGGAAGGAGCAGGTGGTATGAGCTACGTCCGATCCCTGCTCCTGGTCGCCGTGGTCCTCTCGATCTCCTCTGCCTCGCATGTCTTCGCCTCCGGCCACCTGCCGGCTTCGGCGGTGATCCTGCTGGTCGGGGCGCTCCTCCTCATGCCCACGATGCTGCTGACCCGGCGCACCGTCTCGTTCCGGTCCGCCGTCGTCTTCATGGGTAGCGGTCAGTTCCTGCTGCATCACCTGTTCTCGATGACGGCTCTACCATCCGCATGTCAGAGTTCGGCGGCCGCCCCCGGTCATCACGCGGCCTTCGAGCTCGCCTGCGCCCCATCGGCTGCGAATCCGCTCGGTGGGGCCGAAGGCAGCCCCACGATGTTCCTGCTGCACGGAGTCGCCACCGTGGTCCTGGCCCTTGCAGTCTCGCGGAGCGATACGGCACTGGCGCTGCTCGCCGCCTGGATCCGTCCGCTCCTGACGCTTCCCCTCCACGTGCCGTTCGCCCCGATCAGCCGCGAGCCGCTCCTGCAGAATGTCACCGCCCCCGTCGCACCCTTGTCCGTGCACGCCCTCGTGCCCACCCTGCGCGGACCGCCGTGCCCCGGAGCGCTCACCCGCCTGGCCTGATCCCGCTCGAGGGACAGGTCGGCTCGTTGCTGCACCATGACCCACCCCATTCCACCGGCGCTCAGCGCCATGCCCTCACCGCAAACGTGAGGGCACACTGAAAGGCACTTCCATGACGTCCTCCACACC
>JARIBG010000151.1 GCA_029257465.1 Arthrobacter sp.
ACGGCCGGGTGCTGCGCGATGCACTGCTGTGGAACGACACGCGCTCCGCCGGTGCCGCGCGTGATCTGATCGACGAGGTGGGTGCCGACGATCTTGCTGCTCGCACCGGGTCCGCTCCGGTGGCCTCCTTCACCAGCACCAAGGTGCGCTGGGTACGGGACTCCGAGCCGGAGCTGGTCGCCGGGATCGGCGCCGTCGTCCTTCCCCACGACTGGCTGACCTGGCGCCTGCGTGGCTACGGTCCCGACGGCGAAGCTCCCCTCGGACCCGCTCTCGAGGAGCTCGTGACCGACCGGTCGGAGGCGAGCGGCACGGGGTACTGGAATCCTGCTGCGGGTACCTACGATCTGGCGCTGTTCCACCGGATCCTGGGCCGCTCCGCCCGCGAGGCCATGGGGGCTGAGTGGGCTGATGGGGCTGGATCATCACCCGATCCTGCTGCGGTGATACTGCCCCGTGTGCTGCGGGCGGACGCGTCCGCCGGAGCGGTGCATCCCTCGTTCCTGGCGTCGGCCGGGCAACAGATCGTGCTGGGGGCCGGCGCGGGCGACAACGCGGGTGCTGCGCTCGGCCTCGGCGCCGAGGAGGGCGACGTCGTCGTGTCCCTGGGCACCAGCGGTACCGTCTTCGCCGTCACTGCCGATCCCGTGGCCGAGGCGAGCGGGACCATCGCGGGCTTCGCGGACGCGAGCGGGCTGTTCCTCCCGCTCGCGGCGACCCTGAACGCGGCCCGGGTGCTCTCATCCGTGGGAGGCATTCTCGGCGTCGACCACGACGCCTTCGCGGACCTGGCGCTCGCCGCGGAACCGGGAGCCGGGGGCGTGGTCCTCGTTCCGTACTTCGAGGGCGAGCGCACACCCGACCTCCCGTCGGCGAGCGCGAGCTTCCACAATCTCAGGATGGCTTCGAGCACACGGGAGAATCTGGCCCGCGCCGCCATCGAGGGCATGCTGTGCGGACTGGCCGATGCCCTGGACGCCATGCGGACGGCGGGCGTAGCGCCGCGGCACCTGCTCCTCATCGGTGGGGCTGCGCAGAACCCGGCCGTGCAGGAGGTAGCGTCCCAGGTCTTCGATCTACCCGTGCGCATCCCGGCGCCCGGTGAGTACGTGGGTCGCGGTGCTGCAGCACAGGCGCACTGGGTCCTGACAGGGACGAGACCGTACTGGGTGGTGGACCTCGCAGAGGAGCGGCAGGTCGATCACCACCCGTTGATCCGCGAGCAGTACAGCACGGTCCTGGCGTCCCTGACCTTCTAGCGGCACTGCACGGACCTGACTGCTCCAGGTGAAATCTGCTCCAGGTAGAAGACGGTATGCACCGCACACACGAAAAGACGCATGGTCCCCGGAGAGACGATGCGCCGCGTGCACCCAGGCGATCTGTGGGACCTATCCGGTGCGGCGCGAGCCGCTCTCCTCGCCGCCGTCGTCGTCGTCCGCGTATTTGTCCGCGTACGCCGAATAGTCCGGCTCCACCGGCTCCAGCGGTTCGGGGCGTCGGGCCGCGGCACGACTCTCCTGATCCGTGAGCTCTCGCTGCAGTGCCGAATAGTCCGTGGCCGGGCTGAAGTACTTCATGTCCCTGGCCTGCTTCGTTGCTTTTGCCTTTTGACGGCCGCGCCCCATGGCGTGACCCCCTTTGTGCGTCGATCCGGAGGTGGTCACTGGGGCACGAGGCCCAAGGCTGCAGCGAGGCCCCGGAGTATTTGGTCAGATTGTCGTACGTCTAGGTTACATGCTTTCGTCCTCCCCCGAGTGCTGTCCAGGTGGGCCTGCGCCTCCGTGGCGACTGACACCTTCAGGGCAGGCCTACCCCTTGCGGGTACCTCCGGGGATGAACTTTGATGGAGTCCACGGCAGGTCGGAGCAAACAGCCTACGAGCCACCGGGAATGCAAGGAGACAGCGGTCATGAACCACGAGGAGCAGAACCCAGGCGATTCCGGACCAGCGACCGGACTGGACGCATCGACCGCTCCGGGCGCGGCTCGCACCCTCGGGACCTCCGGTGCTGGGAGACCAGGGACAGGCTCACGCGCGGTCGACCGACCGGCCGAGCACGACGCCGTCCCTGCCGAGAGGCTCGACCCCGACCTGTCGGTCGGACCGGACACCATCGACCTGTCCGAACCCGATCTTGCGCCCGCGGAAATCAGCCGTGACGTGGCCGACGCCGCCTCCCTCGAAGCCGCCGCAGCAGAGGCCCGCGCCGTCGCCGCCGAGGCGGAGGAGGCCAGTTCCCTGGTGGGAGGTCCGCTGCCCGGGAACGCGCCGGTCAAACGCACCGCGCACGACGCGACGGCGCCGGCCGGGGGCGTAGTGGTGGATACGGGGAAGGTCGTCGTCCCGGAGCCCAGCGAGCGGCCGGTCAGCTCTCCCACGGATCCCGACGGCGGGGCCGACGGTGCGTCGCCGGTTCCTGGCATGGGAGCCGACGACCTGACAGGCAGCGAGAACCAGGTCGGAGGCGCCGAGAGCACGAGGATTGTCGGCAGGGCCGGCGGACCCGTGGATCACGGGGCCAGCGACCGGGTCAGCAGCGCACCCCCCGCGCGGGACGAACCGCGGCCCCGGAGCAGTGCCCTGCCGCTGCTGCTGATCATCGGCGCGATCATCGTCCTGGTCGGTCTGCTGATCTGGCTCGTCGTCTCCCTCATCAGCGGACTGGGGCTCACCGACGCAGCGGCTCAGGACCAGCCGAACCGGACGGCAGCTCACCTCTCGGGTCCCGCGTTCACCTGATCCGATCACGTGATGGAGGGGGAGGGTGCCGGCCGGCACCCTCCCCCCTCCAGTCGGTGCCCGCTACAGCTGGGGCGCCGCCCGGACCAGCAGTCCGCCCTCGTCCGTCGCGTCCGGGCCTTCCTCGCTGCGGTCGACCACGACGGTGTCGCCCTCGACGATCTCGCCGGAAAGGATGCCCTTGGCCAGCCGGTCGCCGATCTCCCGCTGCACGAGCCTGCGCAACGGGCGTGCCCCGTACGCCGGATCAAAACCCGTCAGCGCCAGCCAGTCGCTCGCCGCGGGACTGACGTCGAGTTCGAGCCGGCGATCCCGGAGCCGCTGCCCGAGCTGGTCGACCTGCAGGTCCACGATCCGCGAGAGCTCGTCGAGACCCAGCGGATCGAAGATCACGACGTCGTCGAGCCGGTTCAGGAACTCGGGCCGGAAGTTCGCATTGACGGCGGACATCACGGCGGCACGCTTCGCGGCGTCGTCGAGTGAGGGCTCCACGAGGAACTGCGAGCCGAGGTTCGAGGTCAGCACGAGGATGACGTTGCGGAAATCGACAGTCCTGCCCTGGCCGTCGGTGAGGCGGCCGTCGTCGAGCACCTGCAGGAGCAGGTCGAAGACCTCCGGGTGGGCCTTTTCCACCTCGTCGAGCAACACCACACTGTAGGGCCTGCGCCGCACGGCCTCGGTGAGCTGACCGCCCTCCTCGTACCCCACGTAACCCGGAGGCGCCCCGACGAGGCGCGCCACGGAGTGCTTCTCCGAGTACTCGGACATGTCGATCCGCACCATGGCGCGCTCGTCGTCGAACAGGAAGTCGGCGAGCGCCTTGGCGAGTTCGGTCTTGCCCACGCCCGTCGGCCCGAGAAACAGGAAGGAGCCGGTGGGCCGGTCCGGATCGGAGACACCGGCCCGGGCACGACGGACGGCGTCGGACACGGCGGTCACGGCGCGTCGCTGGCCGATCAGTCGTGCGCCGATCCGCTCCTCCATCTCGAGCAGTTTCTGGCTCTCGCCCTGGAGCATGCGCCCGGCGGGGATACCGGTCCAGGCCGAGATGACCTCCGCGATGTCGTTGGCGGTGACCTCCTCGGCCACCATCAGCTCGTGGGTGTTGACGGTCTGCTCCTCGGCGGCCTGGGCCTCGCTGAGCTCGCGCTCGAGACCCGGGATCTGCCCGTAGAGGATGCGCGACGCCGTCTCCAGATCGCCCTCCCGCTGGGCGCGATCGGCCTGGGAGCGGAGATCGTCGAGGGATGCCTTGAGCTCACCCACGCGGTTCAGGCCCGCCTTCTCGGACTCCCAGCGCGCGTTCAGCCCATCGAGGTCCTCCTGGCGGTCCGCCATCTCGGCGCGCAACGCCTCCAGGCGCTCCACCGACGCCTCGTCCCGCTCGCGGGACAGGGCCATCTCCTCCATGCGCATCCGCTCCAGGGACCGGCGCAGCTCGTCGATCTCGACCGGGGCGGAGTCGATCTCCATCCGCAGCCGCGACGCGGCCTCGTCCACGAGGTCGATCGCCTTGTCGGGCAACTGCCGGCCCGGGATGTACCGGTGGGAGAGGGTAGCCGCGGCCACGAGGGCGGAATCGGCGATGGAGACCTTGTGATGGGCCTCGTAGCGCTGCTTCAGGCCGCGGAGGATGCCGATGGTGTCCGGCACCGACGGCTCGCCGACGTAGACCTGCTGGAATCTGCGCTCCAGCGCGGGGTCCTTCTCCACGTTCTCGCGGTACTCGTCCAGCGTCGTCGCACCGATCAGCCGCAGCTCACCGCGGGCGAGCATGGGCTTGAGCATGTTCCCGGCGTCCATGGAGCCCTCGGAGGCACCGGCGCCCACCACGGTGTGGAGCTCGTCGATGAACGTGACGACCTGCCCGTCGGAGGCACGGATCTCCTCGAGGACGGCCTTCAGCCGCTCCTCGAACTCCCCGCGGTACTTGGCTCCGGCGATCATCGATCCGAGATCGAGGCTGATGAGCTTCTTGCCGCGCAGCGACTCCGGTACATCGCCGGCGACCATGCGCTGGGCAAGACCCTCGACCACGGCGGTCTTGCCCACGCCGGGCTCGCCGATGAGCACAGGGTTGTTCTTGGTGCGCCGGCTGAGGACCTGCACCACGCGGCGGATCTCGGCATCGCGCCCGATCACGGGATCCAGCTTGCCACTGCGAGCCACCTCGGTGAGATCCGTGCCGAACTTCTCCAGGGCCTGGAACGTGTTCTCCGGATCGGGCGAGTTCACGTGCCGATCCCCCCGGATGCCGGGCAGGGCCGCAGCCAGGGCCTCACGCGTGAGATCCAGATTGCGCAGAATGCCGCCCGCGGCGCCGTCGTCGGCAGCCAGCGCCAGCAGGAGGTGCTCGGTGGAGACGAACTGGTCACCGAGGGTCTCGGCTTCCTGCTGCGCGGTCTTCACGACCTGCAGCGCGCCGCGCGAGAACTGCGGCTGCGCCACGGAGGAGCCCGACGACGACGGAAGCGCCTTGATGGCCGAGCTGGCCCGCACACTGACGGCGTCCGGGTCCGCTCCGGCAGCCTTCAGCAGGGCGACGGCGATCCCGTCCCGCTGATCCAGCAGCGCCTTGAGGAAGTGCGGAGTATCGATCTGGGCGTTGCCCGCCGTGGATGCGTTCATCGCAGCAGCGGACAACACCTCTTGGCTCTTGGTGGTGAAATTCGTATCCACGCGTTCTCCCTCTCTATCAGATCTTCTGTGTCTCGACCGACTACTGCCTTGAGTCTAACCGACTCAACTCTGAGATGTCGTAGGGCAGCCGACGATCCGATAGAGAGATGCATCACCCTGCCGGTCCACGAGCTCGAACCCGTTCGCCAGGGTCAGCTCCCTCAGTCCAGGTGGCGTCGGTGCGTCCCCGCCGCTGACCGATGCGCTGCCGAAATCGAGCACAAAACCCAGGTGGGTGCGGCGCACGGCGTCGCACACCCGCGAATTCTGCCGCATGGTGTCCAGCTCGGCGAAGATCAGGCGGGCATCCGCCGTGGCAGGGCTGGTACCGTGCGGCAGCAGCGTCCTGCGGTCCGCGAACGCGTAGGCCAGCGAGGCGCCGGTCAGCGGGGTACCCACCGTCACGGCATCGGGCGGTACGAACCCGGGAAGCCGTTGCAGCAGCTCCAGCTCGTCCGAGGTGAGAAGCCGGGAGTCATCGGTGTAGCGGTGCTGCTGCGCGGCCTCACTGACGCCGCGCTGCACGGCGAACCACGGCGCGAGCGCAAGGCCTGCCAGTACCAGCAGTGCCGCGACGACCGGAACGTACCAGGAGGGCTCCGGCGTCCCCCGTGCAGACCGAAGCTGCCGCAGCCGGTCGAGCGCCGCTCCTGCCACCGCCATCCCGCCCATGCTTGCCACCAGGATCCCCGCCACCGGCAGCAGAGCGCTGATGCGAAAATAGTCGTTGTACCAGGGACCCGTGACCATCCAGCGGAGCTCCGGCGCCTGCTGCCAGTTGCCGATCACGAACAGGGCGGCCGCCACCAGGTACATGCCCAGCACCCAGCGTTGCCTACGCATCTGCAGGACGACGACGGCACCCGCCACCGTCAGGATCGTCACCAGGAGCGCGGCCGGCCTGCCCAGCGGACCGTGGAAGAGTACCCCCACCACGGCACTGCCGGCGTTCCCCATGTCCACCCAGTTCTCCGCACCGCTGCGGGCAGGACGGACCGTCGCCCACAGGAGGGCGGTCACGAGCAGGAACGCCGCACCGCCGGCCAGCGCCGTGAACCGGGCGCGCCGCCCGATCCCGCTACGGGCTCGCCGCAGCACCACGGCGAGGACAGCCGGCGCCCCGAGGGCCAGCAGTCCCAGCAATGCCGACGGGTGCGCCAACAGCAACCCTGGCATGATGCCGACCAGCAGCAGGGCGCAGGCGCCGGGCCGCAGCGAGCCTGGAACGCCTGCGCCGACGAGCTGGATGACCAGTCCGAGCGCCGCCGGCAACATCGCGATGGACAACAGGTACGGGTACACGACGCCGAACTCGAGCAGGAGGTACGGGAAGGAGCTGTACGCGGTGGAGAGCACGGCGGCCACGAGCAGGGGCAGGGCGCGCTCACTGGTGACGCGGCTCACCAGGAACAGACACCCCATGCTCCATATCCCGGTGACCACAACCAGGTTGGTCACATTGACGGCCGCAGTCAGGGGAATACCGGTGGTCATCACCAGGGCGACCACAGCATGCCAGGCGGCGGGGTAGAAGGTACCCTCTCGGGTTCCGAGATACCCGAGGGTCAAGGAGGAGGCATTCGAGGTGTCGTCGATGTAGCGAAGGGCGTTCAGGTGGAAGGTGTTGTCGTGGGACTGGGCAATGTTCTCCGGGACGCCGATGATCCAGATCATGAGCGCAGCGATGGGAACAGCCGAGACGGCCCAGGAGACGAGCACCGTGCGCCAGGACGCCGCCGGGGCCGACGTCGCCCGCTGCAGCAGCTGACCGAACCGGTACCGCACGACACGGAGCAAAAGAGCCACGGCCAGGGTCACCGCCGCCAGCGCCAGCAGGGACCAGTCGATTCCCACCAGCGCAGCGGCCTCGGCCGAGACGACCACGGCCGTGATGCTGGAGGGACCTGCAAGCGCCAGCAGGGTAAGCCGCCGCAGTCCGAGTACCCAGCCCCACAGCAGACCCGGGCCGAAGACCACCAGCAGGGAAACGAGAACCGCGGGGAGGGTTGCTGCCCAGCTCATGGTCCTCCTCGGTCATCGGTGCAGGCCACTGTACGCGGGTGCCGCCGTACACTATCGATGCTGGCAGTATCCAGAAAACCCGTGCTGTCACCTGGCGCGGCGCAGTACGTGCGGACCTGCCCGCGACTGCGAGCCAATACATTGCGGGCCTATGCGCCGTCCCCGTGCTGCGCCATAGAATGCAATCCTCAGAGTGCAATCCTCGCGAAACCGACGTCGTCGCCGGTGGCAGGACCTGGACCAGTTCGATCCGCATGATCATCACCAATCGGTGGTGTCCGACGAGAGGAACGACATGAGTCAGCGCACCGACGCTCCGCCCACGACCGGTGAGGGAGACCCGATCGGGGGCACCGGCAGCACCGCCGAACCGCAGACCCGGGTCAACTGGACCGTCTTCATCGGCTCGGCCGTCGGCATCCTGGCCATCGCCATCTGGGCCATCGTCGACACCGCCGGCGCGGAAGCGCTCATCGGGGCCCTGGTCACCTGGGTCTCCACGAACATGGGGTGGTACTACTTCCTCGTGGTCACCCTCGTCGTGATCTTCGTGCTGGTGATCGCGCTGACGCGGGTAGGTTCGACCAAACTGGGCCCGGACCACTCCAGACCCCAGTTCAATCTCTTCACCTGGGCGTCCATGCTCTTCGCCGCCGGCATCGGGATCGACCTGATGTTCTTCAGTGTCTCCGAGCCCGTCACGCAGTACCTTGCACCACCCCAGGGCGACGGCGCCACCGCGGAGGCTGCCCGGCAGGCTCTGGTCCTCACCCTGTTCCACTACGGCATCACCGGATGGGCGCTCTACGCGCTCATGGGACTCGCGCTGGGCTACTTCGCGTACAGGCACAATCTCCCCCTGAGCATCCGCAGCGCCCTCTACCCCATCTTCGGCAAGAAGATCGACGGCCCGCTCGGTCACGGAGTGGACATCGCGGCCCTGCTCGGCACCATCTTCGGCATCGCCACCTCGCTGGGGATCGGCGTCGTCCAGCTCAACTACGGGCTGAAACTCATGTTCGGGCTGCCGGAGAACCAGTCCGTGCAGATCGGTCTGATCGTCGTGGCCGTCGTCATGGCCACCGCGTCCACGCTCTCCGGCGTCGAGAAGGGCATCCGGCGGCTCGCGGAACTCAATGTCATCCTCGCCCTGGGACTCATGCTCTTCATCCTCGTGAACGGCCGGACCGCCTTCATGCTCGACGGCATCATCCAGAACACCGGAGACGTGCTCAGCCGCTTCCCTGGCATGACCCTCGACACCTTCGCCTACGACCGTCCCGGTGATTGGCTGCAGGGCTGGACCCTGTTCTTCTGGGCCTGGTGGATCGCCTGGGCACCCTTCGTGGGCCTGTTCCTCGCGCGGATCTCTCGCGGGCGCACCATCCGCCAGTTCATCCTGGGCACGCTCATGGTGCCGTTCGCCTTCATCCTGCTGTTCATCTCCATCTTCGGTAACAGCGCCCTCGACATCGTGATGAACGGCAATGCCGCCTTCGGGGAGGTCGCGATGGCCCAGCCCGAACGGGCGTTCTACGGCCTGCTCGAGCAGTACCCGGCCGCGCCGCTGATCATCGGCGTCGCCACGTTCACGGGTCTGCTGTTCTACGTGACGTCCGCGGACTCCGGAGCCCTGGTCATGGCCAACTTCACGAGCCACCTGAAGGACGCCGGCTCCGACGGCGCCAAGTGGCTGCGCGTGTTCTGGGCGGCCGTCACCGGCCTGCTAACCCTCGCCATGCTGACCGTAGGCGGCGTCACCACGCTGCAGAACGCCACGATCATCATGGGTCTGCCGCTGTCCATCCTGCTGCTGTTCATCATGCTCGGGCTCTACCGGGCCCTGCGGATCGAGAATTCCCTGGCCGACAGCTACCGTGCAAGCCTGCCGGGCATCATCTCGGGGCGTAGCGCGGAGGGCACGGCGAGCCGCAATTGGAAGCAGCGGCTCACCCGGGCCATGAGCTACCCGGGTCCGAGGCAGGCGAACCGCTTCGTGGACGAGGTCGCACTGCCCGCCCTGCAGGAGGTGCACGACGAGCTGCTGGCACAGGGCGCCGATGTCAGCCTCACCACCGGTGTGGTGGAGAGCTGTGGGATCCGGCACGTCGATCTTCACGTAGGGCTCGGCGGCGAGCGGTCCTTCAAATACCAGATCTACCCCGTGCAGTACGAGACGCCGTCCTATGCGCCCGGCAACGCCTCCATGGATCCGAAGTACTACCGCATGGAGGTCTTCTCCCTCGAGGGCAGCCACAGCTACGACCTCGCCGGGTACAGCACGGACCAGGTCATCACCGACGTCCTCGACCATTACGAGACCCACCTCGAATTCCTGCACCTGAACCGGGCGGACCCCGGCAATACGGCGCTGATCGACGATCAGACCACCAAGGACAACTGGGAATCCGACTTTCCCCTCCAGAAGGAGACAAAGTGACCACGAAGAACCCACCGGCAACACTGTTCATCGACGGCGCCTGGGTACCGGCGTCCGACGGCGGGACGCGCACCATCAGCTGTCCCGCCGACGGCTCGTTCGTCGCCGAGGTGTCCGAGGGCACGCGCGAGGACGCGGAGCAGGCCATCGCCGCCGCACGGCGCGCCTTCGACGGCGGTGCCTGGGCATCGGTACCGGCACCCCAGCGCGGCGACTTCCTGCTCAGGGTGGCCGCCGAATTGCGGGTCCGGAAGGACGAGTTCGCCCGCGCCGAGACGATGGACACCGGCAAACGGCTCGTCGAGAGCGAGATCGACATGGACGACATTGCCGACTGCTTCGAGTACTTCGGGAAGCTCGCCGGCCAGAATGCCGGGCGGATCGTCGACGCCGACAATCCCGGCGTGGTGAGCCGCATCTCGTACGAGCCGGTCGGTGTCTGCGGGCTCATCTCCCCCTGGAACTACCCCCTGCTGCAGGCGGCGTGGAAGATCGCACCGGCCCTCGGCGCCGGGTGCTCGTTCGTCCTCAAGCCCAGCGAGCTCACGCCGTCGACCGCCATCCTCATGATGGACGTGCTCGAGCACCTCGGACTGCCTCACGGCGTGGCCAACCTGGTCCTCGGTCCGGGCCCGGTGGTGGGAGCTCCGCTCTCCGAGAGCCCCGACGTCGACATGGTCTCCTTCACCGGCGGCCTCGAGACCGGGCGCACCATCGCGGCTGCGGCGGCCGGGACGGTGAAGAAGGTGGCGCTGGAACTCGGCGGGAAGAACCCGAACATCATCTTCGCCGACGCGGACTTCGACGCCGCCCTAGACAACGCCCTCAACGGCGCCTTCGTGCACTCCGGCCAGGTGTGCTCGGCCGGAGCCCGGCTCCTCGTCGAGGAGCCTATCGCCGAGCGTTTCATCGACGAGCTCGTCCGGCGAACCGAGCAGATTCGGCTGGGCGGGCCCTTCGACCCCGAGAGCGAGACCGGTCCGCTGATCTCCGCCGCGCACCGCGATAAGGTCACCGCGTACGTCCGGAAGGGCGTCGAGGAGGGTGCCCGCGTGCGCTGCGGGGGTTCCTGGGGCGAGGGGGAGCTCGAAAAGGGTTTCTACTACACGCCCACGGTCCTCGACCGTGTTACCCGCGGGTCCTCCGTGCTCGTCGACGAGGCCTTCGGACCCGTGGTCACGGTCGAGACATTCAACGGCGAGGACGAGGCCGTGGAGCTGGGTAACGACACACACTACGGACTGGCCGGAGCCGTATGGAGCCAGGACGCCGGGAAGGGCCAGCGCGTCGCGGCGCGCCTGCGTCACGGCACCATCTGGATCAACGACTTCCACCCCTACCTGCCGCAGGCCGAGTGGGGCGGCTACGGGCAGTCCGGCGTGGGCCGCGAACTCGGCCCCACGGGTTTCTCCGAGTACCAGGAGGCCAAGCACATCTACCACAACATCGAACCCGCGGTCACCGGCTGGTTCGACGCCCGGATCGAGGAGGAATCAGCATGAGTACGCCCGAGGAGCAGATCGAGAAGACCGCGTTCGACTACATCGTGGTGGGCGGTGGCTCTGCCGGCGCCGCGATTGCATCGCGGTTGAGTGAGGACGCCGACATCGAGGTGGCACTCATCGAGGCCGGCCCGGACGACCGCGGCAAGGAGGTGATCCTCCGCCTCGACCGGTGGATGGAGCTCCTCGAGTCAGGGTACGACTGGGACTACCCGATCGAGGCACAGGAGAACGGGAACTCCTTCATGCGCCATGCGCGCGCGAAGGTCATGGGCGGCTGCTCGAGCCACAACTCCTGCATCGCGTTCTGGGCGCCGCGGGAGGACATCGACGAGTGGGAGCAGCGTTTCGGTGCCACCGGCTGGAACGCGGAGATGGCCTTCGAGCTGTACCGGCGGCTGGAGAACAACGAGGACGCCGGCCCCGACGCGCCCCACCACGGAGACGGCGGCCCCGTCCATCTGATGAACATCCCGGCGCACGACCCCTCCGGGCAGGCACTGCTGGACGCGTGTGAGCAGGCCGGGATCCCCCGCACGGCGTTCAACACCGGCGAGACGATCATCAACGGTGCGGGCCTGTTCCAGATCAACCGCCAGGCGGACGGCACACGGGCGTCGTCGTCCGTGTCCTACATCCACCCGATCGTGGATCGGCCGAACTTCACACTCCTCACCGACCTGCGGGCGCGCGAGCTGCGCATCGACGAGGACAACGTCTGCACCGGCGTCGACGTCGTGGACGGTGCCTTCGGGCGCACGCGGGCGCTGACGGCCCGGCACGAGGTCATCGTGTCCGCCGGCGCCATCGACACCCCGAAGCTGCTTATGCTCTCGGGCATCGGCCCGGCCGGGCACCTGACGGAGAAGGGTGTCCGCGTACGCGTCGACTCCCCTGGCGTGGGCGAGCACCTGCAGGACCACCCGGAGGGTGTCATCCAGTGGGAGGCGAAGCAGCCCATGACCGAGACCTCCACCCAGTGGTGGGAGATCGGGATCTTCACCACCACGGAGGACGGGCTGGATCGTCCCGATCTGATGTTCCACTACGGCTCCGTGCCCTTCGACATGCATACCCTGCGTCAGGGGTACCCCACCACCGAGAACGGTTTCTGCCTCACCCCGAACGTCACGCACGCCCGGTCGCGCGGCACCGTGCGGCTACGCAGCCGTGACTTCCGCGACAAGCCCCTGGTGGATCCGCGCTACTTCACGGATCCGCACGACATGCGCGTCATGATCGCCGGGATCAGAAAGGCACGCGAGATCGTGGCCCAGCCCGCCATGGCCCACTGGGCAGGTGAGGAGCTGTATCCCGGCAGCGAGGTGCAGACCGACGAGCAGATCCGGGACTACATCACGAAGACGCACAACACCGTCTACCACCCGGCCGGCTCCGTCAGGATGGGCGCGGCGGACGATACGATGTCGCCCCTCGACCCCGAGCTGCGGGTCAAGGGCATCACCAATCTGCGCGTCGCGGATGCCTCGGTGATGCCGGCACTGACCACGGTCAACCCGAACATCACCGTCATGATGATCGGCGAGCGGTGCGCGGATCTGGTCAGGCAGGCCCGAGCGGCTGCGACTGAGGGTAGGACAGTGGTCACGAGCGCCTCCCGACTGTCTTCGGCCCGTCCCCGATCAGTGCTGGACCATGATTCGGACACATCCCGTCACGGCACACCGCGTGCCGTGACGGGGGCGCCGTCCCGCTCTCATACATAATGAGCCGCATGGGGAAACTCCACCGAGGCACCGGGTTGATCGTCGTCGCCCTCGCCCTGACGCTGACCGCCTGCACCGACGACCGCCCCACCGCGGAGGACGCCGCCGGTACCCTCGCCGCGGGACTGGCAGACCTCGACGTCGGCCAATCCGCCTTCTCCTCCACCGCGGCCGCCGAGGTGAGCGCCGAGCTCGTCACGATCACCGAGGACTTCGCCCCCGTGTCCCCGGAGGTGACCGTGGGCGGCGTCGAGGAGACCGGGGAGGACACGGCGACGGCCACCCTCGACTACGTCTGGGACCTCGACGCCACGGACCGGGACTGGACCTACAGCACGACGGCGGAACTCACCCGCGTGGACGACGTCTGGCAGACGGCGTGGGACCCCGGCATCTTCGTCAAGGACCTCCTGCCCGAGGAGAAGCTCGCCCTCACGAGCACCCCGGCCGACCGAGGGGACATCACCGGCACCGACGGCGAGGTCATCGTCACCGAGCGTCCTGTGCTCCGCGTGGGGATCGACAAGACGCAGGTCCCCGAGGCGGAGCAGGGCGCATCAGCGCGCGCCCTGGCCATACTGCTCGACGTCGATCCGGCCGCGTTCGCGGATCAGGTCGCCGCCGCCGGCGCTGAGGCCTTCGTGGTAGCCCTCGTGCTGCGCGACGACGCCGACCGCACCGTCACGGACGCGCAGATCGGCGCCATCGAGGGGGCGCTCGGCCAGCCGGGCACCCTCGAACTCGGACCGACACGCACCTTCGCCCGGGAACTGCTCGGCAGTGTGGGCGAGGCCACCGAGGAGCTCGTGGAGCAGTCCGACGGTGCCCTCGAAGCCGGCGACATCACCGGGCTCAGTGGGCTGCAGTTGCAGCACAACGAGCAGCTCGCCGGCACACCGGGCCTGGAGGTCATCACTGTCGCCGCCGATACGACGTCGGCCACGCAGCGCCTCTTCACCACGGCGCCCGTGGACGGCACGGATCTCGCCACGACGCTCGATCCCCGCCTGCAGGATCTTGGCGAGCAGGTCCTGGCGGACGAGCCCTCGGCGTCGTCCATCGTGGCCATCCGGCCCAGCACCGGGGAGATCCTCGCTGCCGCCAACGGGCCGGGCAGCGAGGGGTTCCAGACCGCACTCCTCGGCCAGTACCCGCCCGGCTCCACCTTCAAGGTCGCCACGGCGCTCGCACTCCTGCGGAACGGCTTCACGCGCGAGACCCCGACGAAATGTACGGAGGAGCTGAGCGTGGACGGCCGCACGTTCAACAACGCGAGCACCTACCCTGAGCAGTTCATCGGTACCATCCCGCTGCTGGAAACCTTCGCGCAGTCCTGCAACACCGGTTTCATCGCCGCCCGCGACGAGGTCACGCAGGCCGATCTCGTCACCGCCGCCGAGGATCTCGGGATCGGCGTCCCGGCGAGCATCGGCACACCCGCGTTCTTCGGCACCGTGCCCACCGAGGCCGAAGGGACCGCGCACGCCGCCACCATGATCGGCCAGGGAGAGGTCCTCGTCTCACCGCTGTCCCTGGCCACCATGGCGGCCTCTGTCGGTGCAGGTTCACGTGTCACACCGACGCTGCTCGCGATCGGCGGATCGGCCTCGTCCGATCCGGGCTCCGGTACCGCCGGCGGTGCTCCGACGCCCAGCGGGACGGCCACCGGCACGCCCAGCGGAACGGCCACCGGGGATACCGGCGAATCCGGGGATGCCGGCCGGTCCGGGGAGACGCCGCCGAGCTCGTTCACGGGGGCTGAATCGGCCACGCTGCAGACCCTCATGGGCGCCGTGGTCGAACAGGGCGGTGCGCAGCTCCTGCAGGACGTACCGGGAGAACCCGTCCTGGCCAAGACCGGCACCGCGGAGTTCGGCAGCGACAAGCCACCGCGCACCCACGCGTGGGTCGTCGCGCTGCAGGGCGATCTCGCCGTCGCCGTGTTCGTCGAGGAGGGCGAGCTGGGCTCCACGTCCGGCGGACCCCTCATGCAGGCGTTCCTGACGGGCTCGGGATCCTGATCCGCGGCGCGCGGGTTGTCCACGTCAGTGGGGCAGGGGGTGCCCCGCCGCTGATGCTGCAGTAGCTTGATCATGCTCCAGGCCCAGGACGGCGCCGGAGCGCCCTCGAAGACCAGTGAAAGGATCGCAGTGGATCTCACGTTCATCCCGCTCATCATCGGCGCGGTGGTACTCCTCGTCATCATCATCGTCGCCGTCGTACTCGCCCGCATGGCCCTGCACATCGCCAGTCCGGACCAGGCACTGATCATCTCGTCCCGGGACAGCAAGGGTCAGCCCGATCCGGACAGTCAGCGCGTGGTCTTCGGGCGCATCTTCATCAACCCGTTCGCCCAGCGCGCCTACCCGCTGTCCCTGGCCTCACGGCAGGTGTCGCTGCGCATCGAGGGCATCTCCAAGAACGGCATCAAGCTCCATCTCACCGGTGTGGCCCAGGTCAAGGTGGGCGGCGACGCCGAGTCCGTACGGAAGGCGGCCCAGCGCTTCCTCAACCAGCAGGACGCCATCGACCACTACACGCAGGAGACCCTCTCCGGATCCCTGCGGTCGATCGTCGGCACGCTGACCGTCGAATCGATCATCCGCGACCGCGCCACCTTCGCCAAGAGTGTGAAGGAGGAGGCCGAGCACTCCATGCACAACCAGGGGCTGGAGATCGACACCTTCCAGATCCAGTCCGTGGACGACGACTCGGGATATCTGAAGAATCTCGGGCGGCCCGAGGCAGCCCTCGCAGAGCGCAACGCGAAGATCGCCGAAGCCAGGTCCATGCAGGAATCGGAGCAGGCGCGCGCAGTGTCCGACGAGCAGGTGGCTCTGGCGCAGCAGCAGCTGATCATCAGGCGTGCCGAGCTCAAGGAGGAGGCCGACGCGCGCCAGGCCCGGGCCGATGCCGCCGGTCCGCTCGCCCAGGCCGAGCAGCAGGAACAGGTGATCATGCGCGAGCAGCAGGTGGCCCAGCGGCGCGCCGAACTGCGTGAACGCGAGCTCGACACCGAGGTCCGCAAGCCGGCCGACGCCGAGAAGTACCGCCTGATCCAGCAGGCCGACGCCAAGCTCGAGGAGCGCCGGCGCGGGTCGGAGGCCACGGAGATCGAGGCCACGGTGGACCTCGCGCGCCGCAAGCTGGTCGCCGAGGGTGATCGTGTGGCTGCCGAGGCCGACGCCGCCGCGAACACCGCGCGCGGCACCGCCGAGGCGTCGATCAACGAGGCCAAGGGCCGCGCCGACGCCGCCGTCATCGCCTCCCGTGGTAATGCGGAGGCTGAATCGGCCGAGGCCCGCGGCAAGGCCGAGGCCGCGGGGATCGCCGCGCAGGCGGAGGCCTACGAGAAGTTCAACCAGGCCGCCATCCTCTCGAAGGTCCTCGAGGTCCTGCCGGCCATGGCCCGGGAGATCGCCGCGCCCATGTCGGCGATCGACACCATGACGGTGGTCTCCACCGACGGCGCAGGTCAGCTGAGCAAGAATGTCTCCAGCGGCGTCCAGCAGACCTCGCAGCTGGTCAAGGACACCACCGGGCTCGACATCATCGCCCTGCTCGGGAATCTGCTGAAGAACGCTGACGGTGCCGGTTCGAACGGCTCAGTCAACCCCGCCGCGTCCGAGTAGCCCGTCCGCGAAGAAGGGCCGCCGCCTCACCCGGGGTGGCGGCCCTTCTCGTCGGTGCCGGGCTGCGCGGTCAGCGGTACATGGGCAGGTACGACGAGGAGGGGACGATCACCTTGCCCAGCGGGGCCAGGGAGACCGGGATGAGCTTGAGATTGGCGATGCCCAGCGGGATACCGATGATGCTGACGAACATGGGGATGGCTGTGAGGATATGGCCGATTGCGATCCAGATCCCGGCGACGAGCAACCAGATCACATTGCCGATCGTGGAGAAGGCACCGAGCTGTCCGCCCCTGCTGATCACGGTCTGTCCGAAGGGCCACAGCGCGTACGCGCCGATCCTGAACGAGGCGATCCCGAACGGGATGGTCACGATCAGCAGGCAGCAGATGATCCCCGCCACGAAGTAGCCGATGGCCAGCCAGATGCCGCCGAACAGGAGCCAGATGATGTTCAGGAGAGCGTTCATCCGCTCATTGTCCCGCACACGGCCCGGTACTGCACGGTTCTGTACTGCTCATACGCACGGACGCCCCCACCCGGCGGGGTGGGGGCGTCCGGAATGATCCGATGCCGTCCGGGTCAGTGCGAGCGGCGGTCGTTCGAGGCCGGAGCGCCGGCCCTGCGGGTTCCGCCGGTACGCCTGGCTCCCTCGGTGCGGGGAGCCGACGAGGTGCTGCGGCCCTGCACTGCCGGAGCTCCTGCAGCAGGGCGACGAACGGCGTCGCCGACGCGTTGCCCGGAAGATGGGCGGCGGGTGCGGGACGACGTCTCCGACGTCGTGCGCGGCTCTGCGGCCCGTCCACGTGATCCACCCGATGCGCCAGCACCCGCGTCGGAACCGAAGCGCGGTGCCTGCGGCTGATTTGTGCGACGATCAGCGCGGTTGCCTGACGGCTGCTCGGCCGCGACGCGCCCGCGTCCGCCCCTGCCGCCGCGTCCGCCGGCAGCCGGTGCTGCAGTGCTGCGCGTCCGCTTGCGCTGGGCGTTGGCCCCGGTGGAGCTTCCTTCCCCTCGGGTCGTC
>JARIBG010000045.1 GCA_029257465.1 Arthrobacter sp.
TCAGGGGAGCCTGGTCACCTCGTAGGTGTGACCGGCAGCCCGCAGCCGCTCCACGAGGACGCTGCCGAGCGCCGTGGCCGGCGTCAGCGATCCGCTCACGGGCGGGAGCCGGTCGCCGTCGAGCGCCAGGGCAAGAGCGGTCTCACCCGCCATGACGGCGGTCGCGGCGTAGCCCGGATCGCCCGGGCCCTTCGCGGTGGCTCGATAGCGGTGCCCGGCCTCGGTCCGGGCGGTCACCTCGGAGCGGAACCAGCCGTTGCGCTGCGCGTCGAGACTCGGGCCCTTGCCGGGAGCGGGCAGGAAGCGGTCGAGAACGCGGCGGGTCACCGGGACCGCCATGGCGCCCATGAAGACCTTCAGCCCGACGGCGACTACCCGGGCGACGACGGCTCCTGCCGGTCCGCGGGAGATCCCCATGACCTCGCCGTAACTGAATGAGCGACCATAGGCCCAGTTCTGCAGGGCGTTGCTGCGGCGGACGATTCGCGTGTTGCCTGCGGCCATCACGAAGGGAGCGGTCCACAGCCCGTTGGCGGAGCGGGTTACGGAGGCGTAGTCCGCAGGCTGGTCCGTGGACGGCTCCGCGGCGCGCTCCGGACTGAGGCCGTAGGGGTCGCCGGCCAGTGACTTCAGCGCAGCGTCGGAGCGTGCTCCATCGAGTTGGCCGCGCATCGAGTCGATCGTGCCGCCGCTGACGCCGCCCTTTGCCGTCGCGACGAGTTGGACCTCCGTCAGGGGACCGGCGTCGTCGGCCTCTGCGGCCTGGTGGAGCAGGAGGACCGCGAGATCCGAGGGTACGGAGTCATAGCCGCACGCGTGCACGATCCGGGCTCCGCTCGCCTTTGCGAGGTCATCGCAGCGGTCGATGGCGTCGCGGACGAAGGACACCTCTCCCGTCAGGTCACCGTAGTGGGTGCCGGCCCGGGCGCACGCCTCGACGACCGGCAACCCGTACTTCACGTAGGGCCCCACGGTGGTGAAGAGGGCTCGCGTGCTCTCAGCCATGGCAGTGAGGGCTCCGGTGTCCTCCGAATCGGCCTCGATGAGAGGCCACTCACGAGCGGCTGCCGGAAGCCGTGACCGGACGGCCTCGAGCTTGCTTCTCGACCGGCCCGCGATGCCTATCCTGAGACCGGTCGGCGCGTGTTCTGCGACGTATGCGGCGATCAGTTCGCCCACGAATCCCGTGGCGCCGTAGATGACCAGATCGTGATCGCGTTCTGAGTTCTTCATACGAGCAGTCTGTCACCAGCGTGCGCTCGCTGGCCTGCTCGGTGTAACGCGCTTTCTCTCCTGACGAAATCCCGCTGAGTCCGGATGATCCATTCTGGTCATAGCTATAAACTGAGTGTATAGATGGTCCTGTGAACAACACCTTGACACTTCTGGGCCTTCTCGGCCGCGAGCCGAGCTATGGCTACGACCTGAAACATTCCTATGATCGGTACTTCGGGATCGAGAAGGCCCTCGCCTTCGGGCAGGTCTACGCGACCCTTGCCCGCATGGTCCGCGATCAGTTGATCCTCGCGGTGGGCGAGGAGACGGGTGGCGGACCGGATCGCAAGAAATACGAGATCACTGCCGCAGGACAGGGCAGGGTCCGTTCATGGTTGTTCACCCCTGATGTGCCCTCCGAAGCACTCCAGAGCAATCTCTTCGCCAAGACGGTGATCGCACTGCTGCTCGACGACGATGCGGACCGGCTGCTGGATCTGCAGCGCGCGGAGCACATGTCGCGGATGCGCGAACTGACCAGGGCCAAGAAGGACGCCCCGTTGCTGAAGATCCTGATGTGCGATCACGGGCTCTTCCACATCGAAGCCGACCTGCGCTGGATCGACCTGACGACCGCTCGGCTGACCCAGCTCAAGAAGGAGTTGCAGCACGCATGACTACGACGAGAGGGCCCATTCTCAGAGCCCGGAATCTGCGGCACTCGTTCGGTCCTACGCACGCGCTCCGCGGGATCGACCTCGACGTCCACGTTGGCGAGGTCCTGGCGGTCATGGGCCCATCGGGATCCGGTAAGTCGACTCTGCTGCATTGCCTCGCCGGAGTCCTGCTGCCCGACGACGGCACCGTGATCTACTCCGCGCCCGGGCAGGCACCACGTGAGATCGCAGGGCTGGGCGAGGTGGAGCGTTCCAGGCTACGGCTGACGGACTTCGGTTTCGTCTTCCAGTTCGGTCAGTTGCTGCCCGAACTGACGGCTTTGGACAACGTGAGCATCCCGCTCCTCCTCGCCGGCACGAGACGTACCGACGCCCTCGAACGGTCGATGGGATTGCTGGAGCGTCTCGACCTCGCCGACGCGTCAGGGAAGCTACCAGGCGAGATGTCCGGAGGGCAGGCCCAACGGGTTGCCGTCGCACGCGCCATGGTCACCTCGCCCGCCGTCCTCTTCGCGGATGAACCAACCGGTTCGCTCGACTCCCTCGCGTCCGAGAATGTTCTGGCCCTGATGCTCGAGTTGGTCCGAGAAGCAGGAACCACCCTCGTGATGATCACCCACGACGCCCGATCGGCGGCCTACGCGGACCGGGAAGTCATCGTCCGCGACGGAGCCCTGGGTGCTGGTTATCGGATGTCAGCATGAACACTGTCCTGCTCAAACTCGCGGTCACGGGTAGTAGATCAGCGATCGGCCGACTCGCAGGAGTTGCGGGCGGCGTCGCCGTCGGCGTGTGCCTGCTCCTGTTGCTGTGGGGCGGCTGGAACGGACTCGATGCCCGGGATGACCGCGGTGCGTGGCTGCGCGAGATGGGCGCACCTTCAGTCGCCGACCCAGTCGAACCAACAACCTCGGAGGAGGCGTGGACGACGCCGGAGCCTGTTCCGTTGACCGTCGACATGGTGCTGATGCGATCCAACCCGGTGGAAGTCTTCCGGGATCGGCTCATCAACCGGCACGACTTCGCCGCTCTCGAACAGACAACGGTCACCATTCCAGGGGTTGGCGTACCTCCGGAGCCCGGTGAGTATTACGCCTCTCCTGCCCTGCAGCGATTGATCGCGACCGTACCGCCTGATGAGCTCGGCGATCGCTATGGGAGATTCGCCGGCATCATCGATGATTCGGCACTGCCCGGACCGGACTCGCTGGTCGTCGTGACAGGAGTGACCGAAGCGGAAATCCGTGACGGAAGGCTGCCGTCGCTGGTGTCCGGTTTCACCACTGACCCTTACGGAGGCAACGCCTCCTCCTACACGACGGTGCTGGCGCTCGGCGCGATCGCTGTCTTCTTCCCCGTTCTGCTCCTGATCAGCATCGTCACCGGGCTCGGTGCCGCCGAACGGCGGGAACGCTTCGCAACGCTGCGCCTGATCGGGGCTTCACCGCGCGTGGTCGCGCAGCTTGCAGCCGCCGAAACTGCTGCCCCCAGTCTCATCGGCGCTGTGGTCGGCGTGGTACTGGCTGTCCTCCTCAGGCCCGTAGTAGCGCAACTACGAATCAATGGCACGAGGATGTTCGCCTCCGATCTGGCGACGGGATGGGGTGCGGGCATCAGCGTCGTGGGGATCGTCGTCGTCGCCTCTGCCCTCACCGCCGCATACCGGACGGGCCGGGCGGGTGTAGGGCCGCTGGGCGTCACACAGTCCGTACCCGAGACGATCCCCAGAGCCATACGTCTCATTCCCCTCGTCGCCGGGCTCGGAGCCATGACCGCCGCCGTACTCCTCAGCCGAACCCCGAACGATCTTTCGGCGAAGCTGCAGACGCCCTTCCTCCTCGGCGGTTTCGTCCTGGTACTCATCGGCATCGTGGCGGCCGGCCCCTGGCTGACCTTGCTCGTCAGCCGGACAGGGGCTCGGCGGGCCAGGGGTGCGGCTGCGGTGATCGCGTTCAACCGCATCCGGAGAACGCCTACCGCGACCTTCCGCTCCGTTTCAGGGCTGGTCATCGCGGTGTTCGTCGTCTCCGTCTTCGCAGGCGCCTCGAGCGTCATCGAAAATCGTCCTGCACCGGCAGCGGTGCCCGGTCTTCCGCACCCCACAAGTGTCAACGCGACCATCAGTACCGGGCACACCACCGCCGACGTCGCCCGTACAGCGAGCGACGTCGAACAGCTCGCCGGTGTCGAGAATGCGACCATCGGCTACGGAGCCGCAGCCTTCACGGAAGCCGGCGCTGGACGCGAAATCTTCATCCAAGCCGTGGACGCACCACACCTCGGCTTCACCAGCGTCCCCGCCACGGACGTCGTCGCCTTCGACATGGAGTACCTGCAGAGTTGGACTCGAACACCTGTCCCGCTGCTGCCGGCATCCGGTGCAGCGTTGGATCAGCTGGTCCCGGTCGCGATCATGATCGAAACCGATGGTTCACCGGAGGCCGTCGACCGTGCCCGCACCGCCCTGATCACCGCCAACATCACGGGAACACCTGCAAGTACTCCCGTGGACGCCGAGCTGCAATCCTCCGCCCGCCTCGTGGAGGGTCTCGCGGTCCTTGCCTACCTCGGCATGGTCATTGCCGTCGTCATCGCCGGTATCTCTCTTGCGGTCGGCACCGCCGCTGCGATGCTCGACAGGAAGAAAGTCCTCGGACTGATGCGCTTGATGGGTATGCCCGCGTCAGCGCTTCGCAGGATCATCCTCGGCGAAGCGGCCGTGCCACTTCTGACCGTTCTCCTCCTGTCCATCGGACTCGGCTTCCTCGTGGCCTGGCTCATGGTCACCGGCATCAACGATGCCTACCACGTCTCCTGGCCCGGGCCCGCCTACTTCATGGCTCTCGGCGTCAGCCTGATCCTGGCCATGGCTGCCGTCACCGCGACCTTCGGACTCGTCCAGCGCACCACGGCGCCGTCGACCACACGCTTCGCCTGAGTGTTGGGTGGCCAAGCCGTGCTGGTGCTGTGCGCCGCGCACATCTGGTTGCTGTCGCCCACGAAGAAGCATGTTCCGCCCGTCATGCAGGCTGCTCTAGCGCGAGGCTCGCTCCGCCTCCAGGATCATCCAGGCCTGGAGCTGCGAGGACAGACTGACTGCGCCGTCCTGCTGCGGCGGGAAGATGAGCCTCTTGTGATCGAGCAGCGTGCGCCCGTTCCAGACGTGCGCCGCCGTTGCGTGCACCAGATGACGGGCCGTCGACGCCGCGTCGATGTCCGCCACGGCGGCCTGCGCCAGATACCGACACAGGATTCCGGTGAAGAGACCGCCGTCGCCGGTGGATCCCAGCGGTAGGACGCCGTCGTCGTTGGCCATGCCGTGCACGATCGCAGTGACCAGCTTGCTGGCGGCCTGCAGATCGGCGGACCCGCCGACGGCGACCAGCGCACCGAGTACCGTGCCCTGGTTGTAGGTGTGCAGTGTGCGTTCCACGCGGCCGTCAGCCCTGACGCCGTCGAGGTAGAGCCCGCTCCCGGGGTCGAACAGGTGCTCCCTGAGCCAGTCGAGGAGCTCCTGAGCGCGTTCGACCTCCCCGATCCGTGCGAAGAAGAGCGCTGCAGGAGCGGTGCTGGGGGTGTTCTTGTAGTCCCGCGTGGTGTTCCAGAACACCCCGCCACCCAGCTCCGGTGTGTGCGCCGAATGGAGTGCAGCGCCGAGGACCCGGACGGGACGGCGTGGTCGCCGTCGTCCCTCCATCGCATCGAGGCGCTGCAGGGCCAGGGCCAGCCAGGCCATGTCGTCGTAGTAGGCGTTCCGCCATCGGCCGCCGTTGCGCAGCCAGATACCGCGCGCAAGTTTCCGCGCCTCGGGCAGTGCGTCGCCCGCGGGATCGCGGAGTTGTTCATCGAGGAGGCAGTCGAGCAGGTGTGCCTGCCACCAGTAGTGCCAGTGGCCTGGGCGGCCGGTCGGTGGGAAGGCGACGGCGCCTATACGTGTCCCGGGCAGGCGCAGCACGCGGTGGGAGAACAGGTGCCGTACGCTCCTCGCCGCCTCCGGGGCCGCCTCATCAGGAATGCGCATCTGACCACCCTAGCCACAGTCGCTCGACCTCCGACTGGGCACCATGCTCAATAGTTCAGCGCCCGGGTGCGCAGTGGGCCACGTCACAGTACGCTGACGCGTGGGTAGGCCGACGGCGGTCTCCCACCTGGAAGGAACAGGCATGGATATCAGTGGAGCAGTGGCCCTCGTCACCGGCGGCGCCTCGGGGCTCGGTCTGGCCACGGCTCGCAGACTGTTCGACGACGGCGCCTCGGTGGTCCTCGTCGATCTTCCGCGGTCCGCAGGCCAGGACATGGCGGCTGAGCTGGATCCTTCGGGCGAACGCGCGCGTTTCGTCGCCGCCGACGTCGCCGATCCGGACCAGGTGCAGGCAGCGGTCGACGCCGCCACCGGTCTCGGACCGCTCCGGATCGTCGTCAACTGCGCCGGGATAGCCACCCCCGGCAAGGTCCTCGGGCGCGACGGCGTCCTGCCGCTCGAGCAGTTCACGCGCGTCATCACCGTCAATCTCCTCGGCACGTTCAACGTCATCCGTCTCACGTCCGAAGCCATGGCTCTCACGCCGACGGT
>JARIBG010000105.1 GCA_029257465.1 Arthrobacter sp.
AAGTCCGAGTGGATCAAGGTCACCACGGTTCCCTCGACCGTCATCCTGATCATCTCCACCGTCGTGGTGATGGTGGGTCTCGCGGCGCTCTTCGCGTGGAGCGTGTCCATCGGCGCGGAGAGTATCAATGACCCGGACTTCCCAGCTGAGTTCCGGCCGCCTATCGAGGGGCCGGGCAGCCCTGGTTACGATGCGCTGACAACGCCGACGGCAGGTCTGATCTTCGGTCAGCTATTGATCGCCGCACTGGCCGTGGTGCTGATCGCCTCCGAGTGGACCACCGGCATGATCCGCTCCACCATGGTGGCCGTTCCCAAGCGCACACCGGCCCTCCTCGGGAAGGTCATCGTCGTCGCCGTCGTCGCGTTCCTCGTGGGTTTCGGCAGTGCGCTGCTCTCCTACCTGATCGCCCAGCCGATCCTGCGCGGTGAGGACATCGACTTCGCGATCACCGAGGAGGGCGTCTTCCCCAGCATCGTCAACACCGGCACCTTCCTCGCGCTCGTCGCTGTCATGTCCATGGCCATCGGGATCCTGCTGCGCAACACGGCAGGCGGCGTCGTCACGGCCGTCGGTATTCTCTTCGTGCTCCCACTGATCGTCTCGCTGCTCGCGGGTCTGGCCGACTGGGTCCTAGATGCGGCACGCTTCCTGCCGACCTTTGCCGGAACCCAGCTGGTCGCCATTGAGGTCCTAGACGACGATCTCACGCAGTGGGAGGGCGGGCTCGTCATGGCAGCCTGGGCGCTGGTGCTCCTGATCGCGGCGCTGCTCGTCGCCAAGAAGCGGGACGTCTAGGCGCCCCTGAGCTGATCCCGGGAACGACACCGCCCTGAACAACATCGCCGTGCATGAGACAGCCCTCCTGAAGGAGACCGCGGAGCAACCCGCTGCGGTCTCCTTCACCGAGCTCAATGCCCGCCGCCTGGGGCCCGTCCGGCGGTTCTTCCGCAGTCATCCGCGGGCCACGGACGCCGTCGTCATCCTGGTCTTCGCCTTTCTGACCCTCCCGAACGCCCTGTTCCTCGTGATCGACGACGGCGACTGGGGCGCCCTGATCGGTGGTGTGCTGGCCGGCGGGGTGCTCGTCCTCCGCCGGTACCGGCCCCTGCTGGTGCTGGTGGTCGTCGCCGTCCTGGACAACGCCGTCAGCATCGGCACCGAGGGCGGGGCCAGCAGTGGTGTGGCAACGGCCTTCGCGCTGTACTGCGTCGCCGCGGTGTACCCGCTGCGGACATCGCTGGTCGCCGCCGGTGCCACCGTGATCGTCTCCGTGGGCGCCCTGTTCGTCGTGCCGGTCGAGATCTTCGCCGACGCCCCCGGTGTGCGCTGGCTCCTCAGCGCCTTCATCGTGATGTTCCTGGCGATCGCCGTCGGCGTCGGCATGGCCGTACGACGCGACCGTGAGCACGAGCGCGAATTGCGTGAATGGGCAGCACGTAACGCCGAACTTGCCTCCGCCGGGGAGCGCAACCGAATCGCCCGGGAGATGCACGACGTCGTCGCGCACTCGCTCACCGTCATGGTCGCCCTGTCCGACGGCGCCGCCGTCGTGATGAAGCGTGACCCCGACCGAGCCGAGGACGTGCTGGGCGAGCTCTCCACCACCGGCCGCACCGCGATCGCGGACATGCGTCGGGTCCTCGGCGTCCTCCGGCACGAGGCTGCCGACGAGGCACTGTCCCCACTGCCCGCCTCGAGCTCGGTGGTCCAGCTCCTGGAAGGTTTCCGTGCAGCAGGTCTTCCGCTGCGCGTCACGACCAGCGGTCCGCGCCTACCGGACGATCCCGCCTTCCAGCTCACCGTGTACCGGATTCTGCAGGAGTCACTCACCAACGTCCTGCGCTACGGCCATGGCGTTACGCTGGTGGACATCTCGATCGTCAGGACGCGCGACGCCGTCACGCTGCGCGTGGTGGACGACGGCGCGAGTGCCATGGAGCCGGTGGTCTCGCTCGGCTCGGGGCAGGGCGTGGCGGGCATGCGGGAACGCGCAGCGATCTACGCGGGTTCTGTCCAGTGCGGCCGGCGTCCCTCGGGTGGCTGGGTCGTGGAGGTGCGTCTGAGCGTCCCCGACGTCGCGTCGGAGAACCAACGGGGGAACGAGAAAGATGAACACGCAGGAGTACGCGCAGGGGAGCATGCGGGTCACAGCAGGCACGCCGATCAGGGTGCTGCTCGCTGACGACCAGCCCCTGCTGAGAATGGGCTTCAGACTCATCCTCGAGGGCGAGCCGGATCTCCAGATCGCCGGTGAGGCGTCCACGGGGGAGGAGGCCGTGGTGCTCTCCGCCCAGCTCTGCCCCGACGTCGTCCTCATGGACGTGCGGATGCCACGCGGCGACGGGATCGAGGCCACCCGCCAGATCACCGCAGCGGGCTCCTGCTCGCGCATCATCATCCTGACCACCTTCGATCTGGACGAGTACGCCTTCGCCGGTCTGCAGGCCGGGGCATCGGCGTTCCTGCTGAAGGACGTGGCGCCCGAGGAGCTGGTCCAAGCCGTGCGGATCGTGGCCAGCGGTGACGCCGTCGTCGCCCCGCGCGTGACCCAGCGCCTGCTCGAGACCTACGTCAGGTCCCTTCAGCCGGCATCAGTGACCGCGCCGGACCCACGCCTGGCCGAGCTCACGCCGCGGGAGAGGGAAGTGCTGGAGGCGATCGCCGGTGGCCTGTCCAATGCCGAGCTGGCTGCGAGGTTCTTCCTGTCGGAGGCGACCATCAAGACGCACGTCCGGCGCATCCTCACCAAGCTCGACCTGCGCGATCGCGTGCAGGCCGTGGTGTTCGCCTACGAGAACGGGATCGTCGTGCCGGGCCCGGTGCGCTGATCAGCAGGTGAAGGTGTAGGTCGCGGCGTTGCCCGTCCAGGTTCCCACCTTTGCGTACACGGAGAGCACGTACGTGCGCTTCATGGATGACGTGGAAATCGACATCGTCGTCGCCCGCTTCGTCGCGGCCAACTCTTTGGTCTGAAGCACATTCTTCGACTCCGCGAGCGTCACGGTGTAGCCGGTTGCACGCTGCACGGCGTCGAAGCTCCTGATCGTCACCGTGGCTGATCGGGGTGAGGACGTGGTGCAGGTGTACGAGGCGTCGACGCCCGTCGGGGTCGGGACGCGGAATGTCCCCAGCGTCATAGTGCCCCCCTCCGAGTTGGAGAACGCGGCCTGCGCGAGAGTGGGTACCAGGGTGAGCACGACGACGGCGACCAGCAGCTTCGCCAGGAACCGCAGCCCGCGCGGCAAGCGGACCATCCCGCCTGCACGGTGTCGGCTCATGATCGGATTCCCTCGGTGGTCGCTCGGATGAGGCGGGGTGATCCGGTGCCCTGCGAGTCGGGGCACCGGATCGGGTACTAGCGGCTGGTCGCTGCGCGCTGCGTGGCGGTGAAGGTGAAGTTCACGGTACTCGTGAGTCCCTGGAAGGTGTTGTCCGCGGCCATCGGGAGAGCTGCCGTGAAGCGCAGGTTGTCCGACTTCGCCGGGGTGATCGAGGCCAGATTGGCCAGTGTGACATCGGTCCCGATGATTGCGCGGCTCGGCACCACGGTGGTGACGGTCCCGGAACACGTGTAGGTGTAGGCGGGGGCAGTACCGGCTTCGGTCCAGGGGACACTGCAGGCGTCGACGGTGAGCTGGAGGCCGTTGACGGCGTCGGTGGTGAGCTTCGACGGGCTGTTCACAGCCGTGGTGCTCAGTGTGACGCCACCGAAGGCCTGACTGCCGGTGTTGGTGATGGTCGCGACACGCTGAACACTGTCACCCGGGACGATGTTGCTGGCCCCGACGGTGAGGCGATTGGCTGCCGTTCCCGGCGCTCCGAGCTGCACGTCGACGGTACCGGAACTGACGGTCTCGCTCGCGGAGGTGGTGGAGGTGAAGGAACCGTACGTGCCCAGGCCGGCGACGGAAGCAGCGACGCCGAGCAGCGCGACGGAGGCGAGGACCTTGCCGGAGGTGGACTTCATCGAGATGCGGGGCGTGCGTGCCATGGTGAGACCTTTTCGTGAGGGTGAGTCGGTGGGACCCGGTTCCCCCAGCGGGATCCGGTGCTTCTGACACCAAATATGGCCGCCGAAGCTAAACCATGCCCTGCTGTACCGGCGAATCCTGCGCGAAGGAACGGCGAAGAGCGCGTCGAAACCGAAGAAGACATGAAGGCAGAGCGAAGAACCGGAACCGGTGCGGGCGTCGGGTATCTGGTTGAATCGGAGGATGAGTCCCGTCCCAGCCCATATCCAGGATCTCGGCGCCTACGTCGCCGCGTCGCCCTCGAGCTACCATGCCGCAGCAGAGGCCGGACGGCGGCTCGCGGAGCGGGGTTTCGTGCAGCTGGAGGAACGGGACGCGTGGCAGGGCGGGGCCGGTGACTACTTCGTCATCCGCGACGGCGCGATCGTCGCATGGTCGGTTCCCTCGAATGCGGGCCCCACGACGGCGTTCCATATTCTCGGTGCCCACACCGACTCGCCGTCGTTCAAGCTCAAGCCAAAGCCCACCACCGGCAGATACGGCTGGCTGCAGGCCGGCGTCGAGGTCTACGGCGGGCCGCTGCTGAACTCCTGGCTGGACCGCGAACTCGCGCTCGCAGGACGCCTCACACTGCTCGACGGCCGTGAACACCTCGTCGCCACGGGACCGCTGCTGCGCTTCCCGCAACTCGCCATCCATCTCGACCGCGCGGTCAACGAGGGCCTTGCCCTCGACAAGCAGCGCCAGATGAATCCGGTGTGGGGCCAGGGTGATCCCGCGGAGGCAGATCTGCTCGGTCTGCTCGCAGCACGTGCCGGAGTGGACCCGCGCGAGGTGGGCGGGTTCGACGTCGTCGTCGCCGACACCCAGGAACCGCGCGTCTTCGGCGCCGACGGCGAATTCTTCGCCTCGGGGCGGCTCGACAATCTCTCCTCGGTGCACGCCGGGCTCACCGCGCTCATCGGGACTGCCACTGGCACGGCGAGATCCTCGGACGGGCCGATCGCCGTGCTGGCGGCCTTCGATCACGAGGAAGTCGGCAGCGCTTCGCGTTCCGGGGCCAGCGGGCCGTTGCTCGAGGACATGCTCCGGCGGATCTCGCTCGGCCTCGGCGCCGGCGAGGAGGAGCAGCTCCGGGCACTGGCGTCGTCGTTCTGCGTCTCGGCCGATGCGGGGCACGCCGTGCACCCCAACTACGCGGAGCGTCACGATCCGGTGAATCTGCCGGTACTCAACGGAGGTCCGCTGCTGAAGATCAACGCCAACCAGCGGTACACGACGGATGCCCCGGGCGCCGCGTACTGGGCGGGTCTGTGCCGGATGGCCGACGTGCCCTACCAGGAGTTCGTCTCCAACAACGCTGTGCCGTGCGGCTCCACCATCGGTCCGCTGACGGCGACGCGCCTGGGCATCCGGACCATCGACGTCGGCACACCCCTGCTGTCGATGCACTCCGCCCGTGAACTGTGCGGTGTGTCGGACCCGGACTATCTGGCGACCGTCACCTCCGCCTTCTTCCGCGGCGTGCAGTAGCACCACAATCGCGCCGGTCGTCCTCACGGTCGTCTTCACTGCCGTGTCCACAGGATAGACTCCCGGGTTCGGTCCAGCTCTTTCGTCCGGTAGCATTGATTCGTCCGTGCGACGGTCTGTCGGCAGTTCCTACTGCCGACAGCGGCCGGACCAACGCTAGAGAACCTCCTGTTGCGGAAGGACCGCGACCGCTCAGCCCGAAGGAGGTGGGTTCACACATGCGTGCATATGAATTGATGGTCATCATCGACCCCGATGTCGAGGAACGTTCGATCGACCCGACACTCGAGAAGTTCCTGAACGTGGTCCGCAATGGCGGTGGCACGGTGGACAAGATGGATATCTGGGGGCGCAGGCGGTTGGCCTACGAGATCCAGAAGAAGACCGAGGGCATCTACGCCGTCGTCAACTTCACGGCCACGCCGGCCGTCGCGGCGGAGCTGGACCGCCAGTTGAGCCTCAACGAGACGATCATGCGGACCAAGATCATCCGCCCCGAGGAGCAGAAGGTCTCCGCCGAGTAGTTCCGGCGGATTCTTTCCCATCCACCCGCCTCGGCGGGACGTGACCCAAGGAGGCACCATGGCAGGCGAGACAGTCATCACGGTGGTCGGCAACCTCACCAACGATCCCGAACTGCGTTTCACGCCGTCGGGTTCGGCGGTCGCCAACTTCACCATCGCGTCCACCCCCCGCACCTTCGATCGCCAGACCAGCGACTGGAAGGACGGCGAGACGCTGTTCCTCCGTGCCTCGGTATGGCGTGAGGCCGCCGAGAATGTCGCCGAGACCCTGACCAAGGGAACCCGTGTGGTCGCTCAGGGCCGGCTGAAGTCGCGCTCGTTCGACACCAAGGAGGGCGAGAAGCGCACCGTCATGGAGCTGGAGGTGGACGAGATCGGTCCATCACTGCGCTATGCCTCCGCCAAGGTGACCCGTGCCCAGCGCTCAGGCGGAGGAAACAGCGGGGGCTTCGGCGGCAACTCCGGCGGTACTTCCGGCGGAAGCGGGTCCAACAGCCAATCCGGCTCCGGCTGGGGCGGCGGACAGCAGGCCCAGCAGCCGGCGGATGATCCGTGGGGCGCACCCGCGGGTGGAAACTCAGGTGGCAACTCGCAGGGTTGGGGCAATGGCCCTGACTCCGAGCCACCCTTCTAGGTGGTGGTCCCGCTCCCGGGACCGGCACCTCAGTCACGAAAGTGACTGGCACGTCCCATCCCGCAGAATCGTTCTGCGGGCTCCAACACAAGAAGGAGCACCACGATGGCCAAGGCTGAACTCCGTAAGCCCAAACCAAAGTCCAATCCCCTCAAAGCCGCTGATGTCACCGTCATCGACTACAAGGACGTAGCACTGCTGCGTAAGTTCATCTCCGATCGCGGCAAGATCCGTGCGCGTCGCGTCACCGGTGTGACCGTACAGGAGCAGCGCAAGATCGCCCAGGCAATCAAGAACGCCCGCGAGGTCGCACTGTTGCCGTACTCCGGCGCCGGTCGCGGCTAGGGAAAGGGACACACCATGTCAAAACTCATTCTGACCCAGGAAGTCACCGGTCTCGGTGCTGCGGGCGACGTCGTCGAGGTGAAGAACGGTTACGCACGTAACTATCTGCTTCCCCGTGGCTTCGCTCTCACATGGAGCAAGGGCGGCGAGAAGCAGGTCGACTCGATCAAGGCAGCACGCACGGCTCGTGAGCACGCCTCGCTCGAGGACGCCCAGCGCCAGGCCGCCGCACTGTCTGCGAAGCCGGTCACTCTTTCCGTCAAGGCCGGTGGCTCCGGCCGCCTGTTCGGCACGGTGAAGACCGACGACGTCGCGAAGGCGGTCGAAGCCGCCGGACTGGGCACGATCGACAAGCGCAAGGTCGAGCTCCCGGCACACATCAAGTCGGTCGGCTCGTACCAGGCGAATGTCCGTCTGCACGAGGACGTCGCGGCAGTGATCGACCTGGACGTCGTCGCAAGCTGACCAGCAAGCACCAGGGCCCAGCGCCTGCAGTCCTGCACAGGAAGCCTCCACGGACGTGGGGGCTTCCTGTCGTTGGCGCGGGCGGAGCGGACCCGCTGTGCAGGGGCGCACCAATGCGACCCCTGGACGCAGAATGTACTGCCGGGGCTCCTGTCAACAGTGTCTCTGTGGATGGCAGCGATCCGAAAATACTTCTACTCCACAGGGTCTGAATAAAGTCTGCCCACGTCAGAGGCTTTCCGATCAGTGAAGGCCGTTGTTATCCACAGCGTTGTCCCCATCCTGTGCACAAGACACGCCGTGTAATCCACAGGCTATCCACACTTACCCACACCCCCTGTTGGTGGCCCGTTTCGGACTGTCAGTCAGGAGGGCTACGGTTGCGGAAGACTCCAGGTACCGACAGTGATGGCCGGTGGACCTTGTCTCATCGGACAAGGGGCGGGCGACCAGCGGTCGTCGGTGGTGGATGTGGTTCCAACAGAACGAGAGAGGCCCTCCAGTGTCCTTGGCACATGCGGATTCATCAACGGACGCCCGTCATCCGGAGTTCTCCCGGACGCCGCCCCAGGACCTCGTCGCGGAGCAATCGGTGCTCGGCGGGATGATGCTGTCGAAGGACGCCATCGCCGACTGTGTCGAGGTCCTCAGGGGGCTCGATTTCTATCGCCCGTCCCACGAGAGCATCTACGAGGCCATCATCGACCTCTACGGGAGGGGAGAGCCCGCCGACGCCGTCACCGTCTCGGACGAACTGACCAAGCGCGGGGAGATCTCGCGGATCGGCGGGCCAGCCTACCTCCACACCCTGATCCAATCCGTCCCCACCGCCGCCAACGCCGGTTTCTACGCGGAGATCGTCCGTGAGCGGGCGGTCCTGCGCCGACTGGTCGATGCCGGTACGAAGATCGTGCAGCTCGGCTACTCGAACGACGGGGAGGTCGATGATCTGGTGAACGCAGCGCAGGCCGAGGTGTACGCGGTCGCCGAGCGCCGTACCGCCGAGGACTACGTTCCGCTCAAGGACATCATCGAGGGCACTGTCGACGAGATCGAGTCCGCCGGTCACCGGGGGGAGGGCATGACGGGGGTGCCCACCGGTTTCTACGAGCTCGACGAACTGACCCAGGGTCTGCACGGTGGGCAGATGATCGTCGTCGCCGCCCGGCCCGCGATGGGCAAGTCGACCTTCGCGTTGGACTGGGCCCGGTCAGCCGCCATCAAGCACAACATGACCACGGTGTTCTTCTCGCTCGAGATGGGACGTAACGAGATTGCGATGCGCCTGCTCTCGGCCGAGGCTACGATCGGTCTGCAGGATCTTCGCAAGGGAACCATCAAGGACGAGCAGTGGGGGAAGATCGCCACCACCATGGGACGGATGAACGACGCGCCCCTGTTCATCGATGACAGCCCCAATATGTCGCTCATGGAGATCAGGGCGAAGTGCCGGCGCCTGAAGCAGAGACACGATCTCAAGCTCGTCGTCCTCGACTATCTGCAGCTCATGTCCTCCGGCAAGCGTGTCGAGTCCCGCCAACAGGAGGTCTCGGAGTTCTCCCGAGCACTGAAGCTGTTGGCCAAGGAGCTCAACGTGCCGGTCGTCGCCCTCTCCCAGCTCAACCGCGGGTCGGAGCAACGAACCGACAAGCGCCCACAGGTGTCGGACCTGCGCGAGTCCGGCTCGATCGAGCAGGACGCGGACATGGTGATCCTGCTGCATCGCGACGACGTGTACGACAAGGAATCAGCGCGGGCCGGCGAGGCCGACGTGATCGTCGCGAAGCACCGCAACGGTCCGACGAAGACGATCGTCGTCGGATTCCAGGGCCACTATTCCCGCTTCAACAACATGGCGGCCGACGCCGGCGGGTACTAGATCTTCTTAGGGCCCAGTTCGTTGATGACCGTGGCAAGACTGTCGCGGAGCTTTTGCGATGCCAGGCCGTCGTCGGCCATGAGGTCGTGTTCGATGTTCTTCGCCCGCTCGATGGCTTCCAGCCCGGCGGCGGTGATGGTGATGCGCTGGCTGCGGCGATCGGCGCTGTTCCGTAGCCGTGTGACGAGGCCGCGCTTCTCCAGCCGGTCCAGCGTTCGCCCGACCGTCTGGGCCTGGACATGGACGAGTTGTGCCAGTCGGACGCCCGTGACCGTGCCCTCACGCTCGAGGACGACCAGCGTGGTCAGTCCCGCATGGGTGATGCCGATACTCAGGAGCTTCTCGTTCCATGAGTGCTCGACGATGCGGGCCGCTGTCGTCAGCAGGCGGCTGGTCGACCATTCGTTCAACTCCGGCACGATTGCCTGTCCTTAA
>JARIBG010000156.1 GCA_029257465.1 Arthrobacter sp.
AGGGTGGCGGCACGCCCTTGGCTCCCCGCTCGTTCACCAAGTAACCGTGCCCACGGAACTGTCAGAGTGCCGGTGTAGCGTTGATGCAACGTGGGGTACACATGCGTTCGAAAGGCTCAGTCATGAACAAGAATTGGCGCTGGCTCCCTGCCGGCATCGTCCCGGCTGTCATCGTTGCGGCCTCCGTGAGCGGCACCGCCGTCGCCGAAGCACAGCCGCAGCTTCCTGCGAAGACCGCCCAGGAACTGCTCGAGTTCGTTGCGACCGGTTCCGACGACGCCTACTCCGGAACGGTGGAGCAGTCATCGAATCTCGGTCTCCCCGATATCGGGATGGCCACACCCCCTGGTGGAACGTCGAGCTCCGATCCCACCTCGATGGCCCTGGAGTTGCTGACCGGCGAGCACACGGCCCGCGTCTTCGTCGATGGACCGGACAGGGCGCGCGTCCAGGTACTCGACGAACTCGCAGAGCGCGACATCGTCGTGAACGAGACCGACGCATGGTCCTACGACTCGGCAGCCAACGAGGTCAGGCACGCCGCGCTTCCGGACAAGGACGCCGTGAAAGCTCAGCTCGAAGCGAGGCTGCAGCAGAAATCCGCCGAGTACCCCGAACTGCAGGATGTCCCCCGTACCCCGGCGGAGCTCGCGGAAGTCTTCCTCGCCGAGATCGATCCGAGCACGGCGGTCACCGTGGGTGGTACCAGCCGCGTCGCCGATCGCAGCGCCTACGAGCTCCTGCTGACCCCGGAGGACCCGGCCACGCTGATCGGCTCGATCTCCGTGAGCGTCGATTCCGAAACGGGCGTTCCGCTCAGCGTCGCCGTGCAGGCGAAGAACCAGGAGGAGGCGGCCTTCCAGGCCGGCTTCAGCGAGGTCGACTTCAGCGCGCCCGACGCCACGATCTTCGAGTTCACACCACCCGCCGGTGCCACCGTGACCGAGGCACCCACCGCTGACGAGCTGAAGGCCGAACTCGAGGCGAAGACGGAGGGGAACACCCAGGCGATGCCGACCGACTCCAACCAGAAGCCGGCCGTCATCGGAGAGGGCTGGAGCACCATCGTTGAGCTCCCCGCGGGTAGCGCCACCATGATGGGTCTCGATCCGGGCGCGAGTGACACCGCCGGTATGGGCGAGATCATGGAGATCAAGCCCGGGATGGACCCGGATCAGATCGCCGGGGCCCAGGCCCTCCTCGAACAGGCACTGACCGACGTCGACGGCGGCCGCGCGCTGCAGACCTCGCTCGCCTCGGTGCTCATCACCGACGACGGGCGCATCCTCGTCGGTGCCGTAGGGATCGACGAGCTCGTCACCGCGTCCCAGCAGTGACGAATGCACCACCCGGTGGATCCGCACTGACAGTGCGGATCCACCGGTGAGCACGGAAAGCCTTGCGATCCGGACGCACGGCCTCACGAAGGTCTTCGGCAAGCAGGCAGCGGTGGGCGGCGTCGATCTTGCCGTGCCCAGCGGCACGGTGTTCGGCTTCCTCGGGCCCAACGGATCAGGCAAGACCACCACCATCCGCATGCTCCTCGGTCTGGCCTCCGCTTCCAGCGGTGAAATCGAGCTGCTCGATGGTGTCATGCCACGGGACGCCCGCGCCGTCCTTCCGCGCGTGGGTGCGCTGGTCGAGGGACCGGCGATCTATCCTTTCCTCTCGGGTCGGGCCAATCTGCAGCGGTTCGACGCCGCCGACCGGCACACGTCCCCGAGCACGCGCAACGCGCGGGTGGACGCAGCACTGGAGCGGGTAGGTCTCGGGCACGCGGCCACCAAGCGCGCACACGCCTACTCCCTCGGCATGAAGCAGCGCCTCGGGATAGCCAACGCGCTGCTCGCGCCGCGGGATCTGCTGATCCTCGACGAACCCACGAACGGCCTCGATCCGCAGGGCACGCGCGAGGTCCGCAATCTCATCAGATCCCTGTCCGACGACGGCACCACCATCTTCGTCTCCAGCCACCTACTCGCCGAGGTGGAGCAGATGTGTTCGATGATCGCCGTCATGAGCGCCGGGCGCCTCGTGGCACAGGGCACCCTCGACGAGCTCCGCGACGAGGGAACCGCAAGAATCCGCGTGACCACGCCCGATCACGCCGATGCCCATCGCGTCCTCGTGGGCCTCGGCCTCGTCCCGGAAGCGCACGGGCGCGACGACGTCGTCACCGCAGAACTCTCGGTGCCCGGGCTCCTCCCGGAAACCGTCACCAAGGCCCTCGTCCACGCCGAGGTGCGCGTCCGGGGCTTCGAGACCGGTGGCGCGTCCCTCGAGGACCGCTTCGTCGCCCTGACCGGAGAGGGGTTCGACGTTGCCGGCTGAATCCACCACCCACCGCCCGCCTCGTACCGGTGGAAGCCTGGGCCTGACCCTCGTGGTCTCGGAGATCACCATCCTCTTCCGCAGGCTGCGCACGTGGGCCATGATCGGGGCTCTCGCCCTGATTCCGATCCTGATCGCCGTCGTGGTGCGGGTGTCCTCCGACGCCTCCGGCAGCGGACGCGGTCCGGCCTTCTTGAACAGCATCACCCAGAACGGATTGTTCGTCTCGCTCACCGCCCTGACCGTGGCCATTCCCCTGTTCCTGCCGCTGACCATCGGCGTGGTGGCCGGCGACACCATCGCAGGTGAGGCCAATCTGGGTACGCTGCGCTATCTTCTGGTCGCACCGGCCGGGCGCATCCGGCTCCTGCTCGTGAAGTACGCCGGAGCCGCCGTGTTCTGCTTCGTCGCAACACTCACCGTCGTCGTGACGGGTGCGATCATCGGCGCGCTGCTCTTCCCCGTCGGGCCCGTCACCCTCCTGTCCGGAGACACCGTCGGCGTCGCCGGGTACTTCCTTCGGCTGCTGCTCCTGGCCCTCTACGTAACGGTTTCCCTCCTGGGACTGAGTGCGATCGGTCTGTTCATCTCGACGCTGACCACCATCCCCGTCGGAGCCATGGCGGCCACGGCCGCTCTCGCCGCCGTGGCACAGATCCTCGGTGCCCTCCCACAGCTCGAGTGGCTTCATCCCTGGTTGTTCACCAACTACTGGCTGGGCTTCGCCGATCTCCTGCGGGAACCGATCAGGTGGACCTCCTTCGCCGACAATGCCCTGCTGCAGCTGGGGTACATCGCGGTCTTCGGCACCCTGGCCTACGGCCGCTTCAGCACCCGGGACATCCTGAGCTGATGTCCTGCCCTACAGGTCCAGGCGCGTTCCGCACGCGCCAATACGTTACAGCGAGCTGACGTTATTCGGTTAGGCTAGGCTTGCCTGTTCCTTCGGCGACCACACTGAACGACCGCCCCCGCCCGAGAAGAGATCCGCATGCGTTTCCACCCCATCCTGACAGCCGCCGCGGGTCTGACCGTTGTGGCGACGACGCTGACGGGTTGCGGTGCCATCGGAGGAAGTTCTGCGGATCTGCAGATCTACTCCGCGCGGCACTACGATCTCGAGGGCGCCTTCGGCCAGTTCACCGACGAGACCGGCATCACCGTCGAGTTCATCAGTGGGGACGACGCCGAACTCCTCGAGCGGCTCAAGGCCGAGGGTGAGGACTCACCGGCCGACGTCTTCATGACCGTCGACGCCGGCAACCTCTGGAACGGCGCACGTGAGGGAGAGCTCGCCGCCACCGACTCCGCCGTGCTCGAGGCGGCCGTCCCCGAGGATCTGCGCGAGAACGACGGCCGCTGGTACGGTCTCGCGCTGCGCGCCCGCACCGTCACCTACAATCCGGACGCCGTGGATCCGGGAGAGTTCGACGCCGTCGAGACCTATGCCGGACTCGCGGACCCCAAGTGGAAGGGCCGCCTGTGCATGCGGGACGCCACCTCCGCCTACACTCAATCCCTCGTCGCGAGCCTGATCGATCTCCACGGCAGGGACCGCGCCCTGGAGATCGTCGAGGGCTGGGTGGCCAATGATGTCGCCATCATGAGCAACGACGTCCTCCTGCTCGAGGCCATCGACGCGGGTACGTGCGACGTCGGCATCAACAACCACTACTACCTCGCCCGCCTGCTCGAGGAGAATCCCGATCTGGATGTGGAGCTGTTCTGGGCCAGCCAGGAGGGCGCCGGCACCCACGTGAACATCTCCGGGGCCGGCGTCGTGGAGGGCGCGGACAACCCGGAGGACGCCCTGCAGCTCATCGAGTGGCTCGCCACCGACGGTCAGAACGCCTTCGTGGACGCCAATCACGAGTACCCGGTCAATCCCGCCGTCGAGCCGGAGCCGCTCATCGCCGGATTCGGTGAGTTCAAGCGCATGCCCCTGAACGCCGAGGCCTACGGCACCCTCAACGCCGAGGCCGTCGATCTGCTCGCCGAGGCCGGATACCGGTGACCGAAGCGGCGACCCTCGCCGACGGCAGGACACCGCAGCGGCGCTACCGGACGACCGGCGTCGGTCGCCCTCTCTGGTCCACGCTCGTCGTCGTCGTCGCCGTCGTCGTCGCCACTCCCGTTCTGGCGGTGGTCCTCCAGGGCATTGGCAGCCTCGGTGAGACCGCTCCCCCACGGGACCTGGGGAGGATGATCCTCACCACGCTGGCCCTGATGCTGGGAGTGGGTGCCGGCTCGCTCCTGGTAGGTGGTGGCCTGGCCTGGCTCGTGACCGCCTACCGTTTCCCGCTGCGGAACATCCTCATGTGGCTGCTCGTGCTGCCGCTCGCAGTACCCGCGTACGTCCTCGGGTTCGTGTTCCTCTCCGTCTTCGATGTGGCCGGTCCTGTCCAATCGCTGCTGCGCGGTGTCTTCGGAGCCGATGTGTGGGTCCCCGAGGTGCGCTCCCTCCCGGCGGCGATCCTCGTGCTCTCCCTGTCCCTCTACCCCTACGTGTATCTCCTGGCGCGCTCGGCACTGATCGAGCAGTCCTCGGGCACCTACGATGCCGCCCGCACGCTGGGCTCCAGCCGCGCGCGCGCACTGCGGCGTGTGGTCCTGCCGCTGGCCCGGCCGTCGCTCGCCGCCGGACTGGCGCTGGTGATGATGGAGACCCTCACCGATTTCGCCACGGTGCAGTACTTCAATGTCCAGACCGTCTCCGTGGGGGTCTATCTGGTCTGGAAGGGGACTTTCGACTTCCACGCCGCAACCCAGCTCGCCGTGCTGGTGCTCCTTTTCGCCGTGGCAGTCCTGGTCGCCGAGAGGGCACTGCGCGGCCGCGCCCGGTATCACCAGCAGGGCGGGCGGAGGCAGGGTTTCCAACCAGAACAGCTGATCGGATTCCGTGCCTGGAGCGCCACCGCACTGTGCGTGGCGGCCCTCTCTGCGGGTTTCCTCATCCCGGTGGTACAACTGCTGCTCTGGGCTGTGGGGCAGGCCACCTCGGACGCCTCCGTCCTGGCCGACCCGCGCTTCGCGGAGTATCTGGGCAACAGCCTGCTGGTCGCACTGATCACGGCGGTCAGCTGCGTGGCCATCGCCCTGATCGTCGGCCACGCGATCCGCCTCGGCGGCGGCCGTCTCGTCTCCTTCGCAGCCCAGCTGACCACGTTCGGCTACGCCGTCCCTGGCGCGGTCGTGGGGATCGGGGTGCTGCTCTCCTTCTCCGCCGCGGACTCGGCCCTGGAGGGCCTCGGGATCCCCGGCGGCACCGGACTGATCGTCACCGGTTCCGTTGCCGGCATCCTCTACGCCTACGTCATCAGGTTCCTCGCTCCGGCCTACCAATCGGTGGGCGCCAGCCTCGAGAAGATCTCACCGAGCGTCACCTCCTCCGCGCTGAGCCTGGGCGCCACACCGCGCCGGATCCTGCGACGCGTGCATCTGCCCCTGGCCCGCCCCGGGGTCGCCGTGGCGCTGATGCTGGTCGTCATCGACGCGGTGAAGGAGCTGCCGATCGTCCTGCTCTTACGGCCCTTCGGGTTCACGACGGCGTCCGTCTGGGTGTACGAGCTGGCGCGCGAGAACTTCTGGGAGAAGGCAGCCCTCCCGGCACTGGTCATCGTGCTGGTGGCGATCATCCCCGTCGTCGTCCTGGTCCGCCAGACCCACCGGAACGAGACGCGCGGTACCCCGAACAGGAAGGTGCGGCCATGACCGCCCAAATGGAGAGCATCCCCGATCTCGCGGCCGCCCGGCGCGTCCCGCCGGCGCTCGCCCTCGACGGCGTCACCAAGCATTACGGGTCCTCCCGGGGCGTGGAGTCCCTGGACCTGTCGGTTCCGGCCGGAGAGCTGGTGACGCTCATCGGACCCTCCGGCTGCGGGAAGTCCACCACGCTGCGCCTCGTGGCCGGGCTCGAGCGTCCCGACGCCGGTCGCATCAGTGTGGCCGGTTCCGTCGTCGCCGGCTCCGGGGTCTTCGTCAATCCCGAGCTCCGGCGGGTGGGGCTCGTCTTCCAGGACCACGCCCTGTTCCCCCACCTCACGGTGGGGCTGAACGTCCAGTTCGGCCTCGACCAGCTGCCGCGCGCCGAGCGCCGCAGGCGTGCCGGTGAACTGCTCGAGCTCGTGCAGCTGGCGCATCTGGCCGACCGCTATCCCCACGAACTCTCCGGCGGCGAGCAGCAGCGCGTGGCTCTCGCACGGGCCCTGGCGCCGCGTCCCGCCGTCGTCCTGCTGGATGAACCCTTCTCCGGTCTCGACGAGTCGCTGCGCGCGCAGGTCCGCCGCGACACCGTCGCGACGCTGCGCGAGACGGGAACCACCGGAGTTCTCGTGACCCACGACCAGACGGAGGCGCTCTCCGTCGGAGCACGTGTGGTGGTCATGAACAGGGGTGTGATCGAGCAGGCCGACATCCCGGAGAAGGTCTTCGAGCGACCCGCGACCCGCTTCGTCGCCTCGTTCATGGGCGACGCCGATTTCCTCCCCGCCCGTGTGCACCGCGCGCTGCTGACCTGCGAGATCGGGATCGTCTCCACTGTCCCGGGGTGGGCCGACAGCGATGTGGACGTCGACGTCGTGCTGCGGCCCCACGAAGTGGCTCTGCAGGCGGATCCGGCGGCGAGCGCCCGCGTCTCGTCCGTCGAGTACCACGGCGCTTTCGTGCTGCACCATGTGCAGCTCGCCTCAGGACGGACGCTGCGGTCCTGGCAGCCGCACAGCGTGCGCTTCCCCGTCGGCACCGCCGTGACGGTGACCGTCGCCGCGGGAACATCCCCCACCCTGCTCATCGGGGACGACGCCGTGACGTCGCCGCCGGGCAATGCACCACGCGACGGCTAGCCGCGACGAGTAAGGATAGCCTTTCCTAAGAAGGCTGGGTTAGGGTGAGTCAGTGACACCACGACCGGACCTCTCCGATGCCACCTTCACGGATCTCGCCCAGCACGGTGATCGTCCGGCTGTCCTGAGCGCCGACGGCGTCCTGACCTACCGCCAACTCGCCGAGCTGGTCGACGGCCTCGCGTTCCGCCTGGGAACCGAACGCCGGCTCGTGATGCTGGCCGCTCGGAACGACCTCGACTCGCTCGTCGCCTACCTCGCGGCGATCTCCGCCGGACATCCCCTGCTGCTGGTTCCCGCTGACAAGCCCGCCGCACTGGAGCCGCTGATCGCCAGGTACCAACCCGACGTCGTGCTGCGGACCGGCGACGGCACGGTGCAGGTCGACGAGCGCTTCCCCGGCACACGCCACGACCTCCATCCGGAGCTGGCCCTGCTGCTGAGTACGTCCGGCTCCACCGGCTCGCCGAAACTGGTGCGGCTCTCCCGGGACAATCTCGTGGAGAACGCCCGCTCGATCGCGGGCTACCTGCGCATCGACGCCTCCGATCGTGCCCTCACCACCCTTCCCCTGAGCTACTGCTACGGGCTCTCGGTGGTGAACAGTCACCTGCTCAGCGGTGCGGGTCTCGTGCTCACCGACCTCTCCGTCGTCGACCCCTGCTTCTGGGACCTCTTCCGCGCCCACGAGGCCACCTCCTTCGCCGCCGTCCCCTACAGCTTCGATCTCCTGGAACGGGTGGGCTTCGCCGAGATGGACCTGCCGAGCCTGCGGTACGTCACCCAGGCCGGCGGCAAGCTCGCCCCCGACAAGGTCAGCGCGTGGGCCAGGACCGGGCAGCGGCGGGGGTGGGATCTGTTCGTGATGTACGGGGCCACCGAGGCCACCGCCCGCATGGCGTACCTACCCCCGGATCTGGCGGCGGAGAACCCTGCATCGATCGGCGTCCCCATCCCCGGCGGGTCCTTCCGGATCGACCCGATCGACGGACTCGAGACCGGGGAACTGGTCTACAGCGGCCCCAATGTGATGCTCGGGTACGCCGAGAGCCCGTCGGATCTGGCGCTCGGCAGGCAGCTCCACGAACTGCGGACCGGCGATCTCGCCGTGGAGGACGCGAACGGCCTGTTCGAGGTGGTCGGACGGCGCAGCCGCTTCGTGAAGATCGCGGGGTTGCGCGTCGATCTGGGGCAGGTGGAACGCATCCTTGCCGAGCTCGGGGTCAGGGCCGCCGTCACCGGCTCCGACGAAATCCTGGTGGTCGCGCTCGAGGGCGACCACGATCCGGCGATGCTCTCCACCCTCCTGGCCTCCGATCTGGGACTGCCGCGTGCCGCTGTGGCCATGTACCCGGTGGAGCAGCTGCCGCGGCTTCCCGCAGGAAAGATCGACTACCCGGCCGTGCGGGCCCTCGCGGAGGCGCAGGTGGTTCCCGCGCGGCACGAGCCACAGCGGGAGGGACCGGCCGACGTGCCGCGGATCTTCGCGGAATGCCTCGACCGGCCGGACGTGACGGGCGCCGACACCTTCGTCTCGCTCGAGGGGGACTCCCTCTCCTACGTGGCGCTGTCCGTGCGACTGGAGGCCGCCCTGGGCCAGCTCCCGGCCGGATGGCACCTGCTGAGCGTGGCTGAACTCGCCGGCAGGAAGAAGCCGCGGGGTCGGCGTCTGGTCTCCCTGCTCGAACCGTCGATCGTGCTGCGTGCCGTGGCGATCGTCTGCGTCGTCGCCGCCCACGTGGAGCTGTTCACCTTCCATACCGCGCATCTATTGTTCGTGCTCGCCGGCTTCAACTTCGCGCGGTTCCAGCTCGGCGGGTCGCGGCCGAGACGGTTGCGACGCCAGATCAAGAGCCTGGCGCGGATCGTCGTCCCCTCGGTGGCGTTCATCTCACTGGCCTACGTACTCACCGACGACTACAGCATCGCCAACATCTTCCTGCTCAACGCGATGGTGGGGCCGCAGGAGGTCACCTCCGAGTGGCACTTCTGGTTCGTGGAGATGCTCGTCTACGTCCTCATCGCCGTCATGGCCCTGATGTTCGTACCGGCGCTGGACCGCTTGGAGCGGCGAGCGCCGTTCGCCTTCGCCCTGGGCCTGCTGGCGGTGACGCTGCTCAGCCGGTACGACATCGTCGATCCCGGTCTGCCCAAGCCCATGCCCGTCTTCTGGCTCTTCGCTCTCGGCTGGGCCGTGGCCCGCGCCGACAGCACGCATCGGCGAGTGCTGGTCTCGGTCCTCGCTGCGCTCGTCGTGCCCGGCTTCTTCGACCATCCGCTCCGCGAGGCGACGATCGTCGTCGGCGTCCTGCTCCTTGCCTGGGTGCCGGCGCTGCCCGTCCCCTCCATCCTTCGCAGGGTCACGGGGTGGCTCGCTGCCGCCTCGCTGTACATCTACCTCACCCACTGGCTGGTGTATCCCGTGCTCCTGCCCCTGGGCCAGGTCACCGCAGTGCTCGGATCCCTCCCCGTCGGGGTGGGCTACTGGGCGCTGTGCCAGTGGCTGCCGGCAGCCCTGTCAGCACGGAAGCGGACACACCGCGCTCCCGTGCGACAGCTGATCAACGACTGACGACTCCGGAGGCACTGGACGTCATCTCGTGCGCCATGGCGCTTCGGATGACCAGCGAGGCGACGGCGAGCATGGCCGCGAGCATCAGGCACAGTGCCAGCAGGATCACGAAGATCAGCGACACGATGACGGCCGACGGCGCCGTTTCCCATGCAGCGAGCAGTGGCATCACCCCGAGATCGCCGACCCCGAAATTGCTGAGGACGAAAGGCCCCAGCACGGCGAGGACGACGGCAGCGATGGCGAAGATGATGCTGAACCTCAGCGTTGCTCGTGCCAGCGCTCGTGCTGACATGTCACTCCTCGGTGGCGGTGCGGGTCGGGCAGCGGCGCCGTCGGAGGGGATGTGTCATGGACATCATCCCGTCCGGCGCCGCCGCCCGGTGATTCTGAGCCCTAGTGGTGGCCGGCTTCGGTGGTACCGAACATGAGTGTGCGTCGTTGCACGTCGTAGTAGACGGTCTCGGCGGTGGAGAGGATGTCCTGCAGATTGTCGGCGTCATCGGCGTCGATGGTGAGGACTTCCTCCCATGCACCCTGGTCGAGGACGAGCTGCAGGGTCCACGTGCCGGGTTGTCCAGGCTCTCCCGCGACCCAGCTGAACTGGTAGTGGCTGAGCTGGCGAACCTTGATGCTGTCGTCGGTGATCGGCTGATTCGGATTCTGTGCCATGACTGCTTCCTCCTCGAGATGAAAACCCCGTACCGACCCCATCAGCGGCACCGCCGTGAGAACGCGATGCGCCTTTGTCATGCCGGTCCGGGAGCGGATGCTCCCAGCCTAGGCTCGGCTGTCACCCAGCGCTAGATGCAGAGGTCGGGGAGTCGCCCTAGAGTTGCCGGGCTGCCTTCGATGCCGTCAGGCTTGCCACCGCGAGCAGGATGCCGGCACCAGCTACCTGGATCGCCGTCCTCGAGCCCACGGTGTCGCTGAGCCAGCCGAAGAGGTTGTTGGTGAAGAGAAGCGGGAGCGTCTGTGCGAAGAGGTTGATGCCCTGGATCCTCGACAGGTACTCGTCCGGAATGTCGGTCAGGAGCACGGGCGCACATCGAGCGATGAAGTAGCCCGTTCCCAGTCCGGCGGTGGCGACGCCCAGTGCACCGACTTCCGGGCTGGACGCCAGGGACAGGCCCATCATGCCCACTGCAGCGAGGGCCAGTGCCGCAAGGGACGGAAAGCGCGTCAACGCGGCATCGGGGCGAAGGAGGAACAGCAGGGTGCTGATCAGCAGACCTACGCCGAATGAAGCTGCCAGCAGGCCTGCGCTGATGTCCGGCCACTCCTCCGCCCGTACGTGCAGCGGGATGAGCAGGGACGTGAGCGGGATGACGAATCCCGAGACAGCAACGAGCAGGATGAGGATGGCCCGGACCTTGGAGGTGGTGAGTGCGTAGACGAGTCCCTGCCGTGTGGATGAGGCGATACCCACCCTGGCGACCGGCTGATGGACGGGGAGCCGTCGGTTCCGCAGAGCGAGGAGGATGATGAACATGACGGCGAACCCGGCCGCCGCCGAAAGGGCACTGCCGGTCAGGGTGAAGGCGACGACCACAGCTGCCCCGAGCGCAGGACCCGCTATCCCGATGAACTGGAACACGATCTGCCGGGCTGCTGCTGCAGATCGCATCGCCTCGACGGGCACGAGATAGCGCGGGAAGGCACCGGAGGCCGGTCGGTAGAACGCATCGGCGACACCGATGATGATGCTCACTGCCACCAGCAGCCACAGGGGTGTCCCGATGAGCGCCACGATGAGGACCAGAGCCAGCGCGAGGACGCCCATGACGCCGTCGGCGACCACCATCACCGCCCAGGCGCCGTAGCGATCCGCGACGGACCCGCCGGGAATCGCCAGGATCAGCCGGGTCAGCACTCCTGCGCTGAGCACCAGACCGGCTGCACTCCCACTGATCTCCGTGGCGATCCAGGCAAGCCCGAAGCCCAGGACCGCCATACCGGCGAGAGTCCAGACGACTCCGAAAAGCCACGCGTAATAGGTCGATCCGGCGCGGACCCGCTGTGGTCGGTTCTCTACCTCGGTCATATCCGTCGCCCCATATCGATCGAGTGCCCTGAAGCACTCCTGCGAGGATCTGCTTCCACGTCGTCTTCGAACCTAGAGCATGTGACCGACCTTCCACGGCGTGGGACACGCACACAGCGAGGTGGGCTGATGAGCAGAGCACCGGAGATCCACAGGTCCCTGGAGTCTGCCAGACCTAGAGATCCGGCCCACGCTTCGCCCAGCCCGTGGCCTGCTCGAACGCGTACGCCACCCGCAGCAGCTCCACGTCGGAGCCGTGCGGCATGGCCAGCTGCAGACCCACCGGCAGTCCGTCGTCGCTGAAGCCCGCCGGTACGGACACCGCCGGCAGCCCGGTCGCGGAGATCAGGCACGCCGAGCGCATCCAGTCCAGATAGGTCTCGAACTCCACACCGTTCACCGACGTCGGATACCGCTGCTCCGCATCGAAGGGCAGCACCTGTGTGGCCGGGGACGCGAAGACGTCGTACTCCCCGAAGTAGCGCCGTACTTCGGCATCCAGCCGGGTCCGGGCCAGCGCGGCGTCGACCAGGTCCTGGGCGGTGAGCTGCAGCCCCTGCTCCACGTTCCAGCGCACCTCGGGCTTGATCACGTCCCCGTACTTGCGCACCAGCTCGCCGAACGCCAGGACGAAGTCGAAGGCGCGGGTGGTCGTGAAGACCTGGTCCGCGTCACGGAGATCGGGAGCTGCCTCCTCGACGATCGCACCCAGATCCGTGAAGACCTGCAGCTGACCCTCGAGGACCCGCAGCACCTCACGGTCCACCGGGACACCGAGTCCGAAATCGGCTGACCACCCGATACGGAGCCCCGTCAGGTCCCGCTCCAGCGAGGAACCGAAGGACCCGGCCACCGGGTAGGCGTAGGGCACACGTGCGTCCGGCCCGGCGATCGCCGTCATCCCCAGGGCAATGTCCTCCACGTCACGGGCCATCAGTCCGCTGCGGGCCAGCCACGACCACGCATTGCGTGTGGGCACGGATGGGACGACGCCGATGGACGGCCGGTAGCCGACGATGTTGCAGAACGACGCCGGGATGCGCAGCGACCCGCCCATGTCGCTGCCGTCGCCCAGGGGCTGGATGCGAGCTGCGATGGCCGCCGCGACTCCCCCGCTGCTCCCGCCGGCGCTGCGCGAGGTGTCGAACGGGTTGACGGTCGTTCCGAAGACGTCGTTGAAGGTGTGCGAGCCGGCGGCGAACTCCGGCACGTTGGTCTTGCCCGTGGTCAACACGCCGGCGTCCTTGAGCCGGGCGATGATCAGATCGTCGAACGTCGGCACGAAGTTCTCGAATACCGCGGAGCCCTGCGTGGTGCGCAGCCCAGCGGTGTTGTGGGTGTCCTTGTGCGTCATCGGCAGCCCGTGGAGGGGTGGCAGCGGCGCGCTCGACGCCGTCAGGGCGTCGGCGGCCGCCGCGAGCGCCGTCGCACCCTCGCGGTCCTGCGCGACAACGGCGTTGATGCGCCCGTTGACGGCGTCGAGCCGGTCGAAGTGGGCGTCGAGCGCTTCCCGGGCCGAGATCTCCCGACGCCGGATGGCACCGGTGAGCTCGACCGCCGACAATTCGTGGAGCGGACCCCTCACGCGCCGTTGCCCACCCTGGACAGCAGGGCAGCCATCGCCGCCCGGACGCCGGTGGTCAGCGTCGGCTCGATGGCCGGGGCGAAGTACGGCGAATGGTTCCCCGCCACCGGGGCGTCGCCGTCGAGCAGTTCCTGCGGATGACCGCCGAAGAACCAGTACACGCTCGGGACGCCGATCGCCTCCGCGAGCAGCCCGAAGTCCTCGCTGCCCATCACCGGAGGGGACTCGATGACGGCGTCGTCCCCGAGTACCTCTCCGAGGACCTTCATGAGTTCCGTGGTGGTGTCCGGGTCGTTGTAGCACTGGGGGAAGCTCGTGATCTCCTCGATACCCGGTTCCGGCGCACCCGACGCGGCGGCCTCGGCGCTGATGATCCGGCGCAGCGAGCCCAGGACCAGCTCGCGGACCTCGGGGTCGAACGTGCGTACATTGAGCGTGAACTCCGCCGACGCGGGGATAATGTTCTCCTTCAGTCCACCATGGAACGTGCCGATGGTGACGACGGCGGACTTCATGGGGTGGACCTCACGGGAGACGACTGTCTGGAGCCGCACCACCATGTGCGCGCCGAGGACGATCGGATCGATGGAGAGTTCGGGCTGCGAGCCGTGGGACTGCTTGCCGTGGACGGTCACCTTCCAGGAGTCCGCCATGGCCATGGCCGTGCCCTTGCTGATGTCCACGGTGCCGGCGAGCCCGGGCCACACGTGCTGCCCGTAGATTACCGACGGCTTCGGGGCCCTGTCCCACAGGCCGTCCGCCACCATGGCCTTCGCCCCGGCCCCGGTCTCCTCCCCGGGCTGGAAGATGAAGACCACCGTTCCGGACCATGCGTCCAGATTCTCGCTGAGCAGCTGGGCGGCGGTGAGCCCCACGGTCATGTGGGTGTCGTGTCCGCACCCGTGCATGACCGGGACCTCGGTGCCGTCGGCGAGCTTCCCCGCCGCGGTGCTCGCGTAGTCGAGACCGGTGTCCTCGGCGATGGGCAGGCCGTCGGTGTCGGCGCGGTAGCCCACCACCGGACCGTCACCGTTCCGCAGGATCCCGACGATGCCGGTCCCGCCACTCCTGAACGTCTCGAGCCCGAGCTCGTCCAGCTTCTCCAGGATGAACGTCGCGGTCTGCGTCTCCTGCATGGAGAGCTCGGGGTGGGCATGGAGGTGCCGGTACAGCGCGTGCATGGCGCTGGTGTGGGTCTCGGAGAGCTCGAGGACGGCGGTGTCGATGGTCATGGTGTCCTTTCGGGAACGGTGGTGAGGAAGGGGGACGGGAACGAGAACTCTAGTTGACGAGCGTGCTGGGTTTCGCAGGTTCGCTGCGTGAGCGGAGGAACCAGGCCAGCACAGCGGTGAGGATGACGACGACGCCGGTGGCGGGCTTG
>JARIBG010000056.1 GCA_029257465.1 Arthrobacter sp.
GGATACTGGGGATACTGGGGATACCCCAAGCCTACGCAGGATCGCCGTCCCGCTGCACGTCGATACTTGCCCGCTGGGCCGCGAAGAATTCTCTCAGCAAACCGGCACACTCATCCTGCCGGACGCCGGCGAACACCTCGGTCCAGTGATTCAGCCGGGGTTCACGCAGGACGTCGAACACGGACCCCGAGGCACCCGCCTTCTCGTCCCACGCCCCGAACACCACCCGGGGGATGCGGGCCAGAACACTGGCCCCCGCGCACATTGCACACGGCTCCAGTGTCACCACCAGGGTGCAGCCCTCGAGCCTCCAGGAGTCCAGCCGCACAGCCGCGGCGCGGATCGCCTGAATCTCGGCGTGCGCCGTCGGGTCACCTAGCTCCTCGCGCTGGTTCCAGCCCGTGCCGAGCACGGTGCCATCGGACGCGACGACGACGGCGCCGATCGGCACGTCCGCGCTGGCCCGTGTGCGCTGCGCCGCCTCCATCGCCAGCCCCATCCAGGCGTGGTGCGCAGGACTCACGGGCTGGAGCGAGGCGGTCATGGGCCCAATGGTACTTTTGAGCCATGCGCGTACTGGTAGTCGACCACCCCCTGGTAGCCCACAAACTGACGGTACTGAGGGACAGGGATACGTCGTCGCCGGTGTTCCGTCTCCTCACCGAGGAGCTCGTGACCCTGCTGGCCTACGAGGCCACCCGCTAGGTGCGCGTGGAGACCGAGTCCATCCAGACGCCGGTCACGAGTACCGAGGGAGTGGGGCTGGTGAAGCCAACGCCGTTGGTGGTGCCCATCCTGCGCGCCGGCCTCGGGATGCTCGAGGGCATGACGCGCCTCGTGCCGACGGCCGCGGTCCGCTTCCTCGGCATGGCCCGCAACGAGGAGACCCTCGAGGCCATCACCTACGCGGAGCGGCTGCCGGACGATCTCACCGGACGCCAGGTGTTCGTGCTCGATCCGATGCTGGCCACCGGTGGCACCCTCCGCGAGGCCATCAAGTTCCTGTTCGCCCGCGGCGCCGCGGACATCACCTGCATCTGTCTGCTCGCAGCGCCCGAGGGGCTCGCCGCCCTGCAGGCCGAGCTCGACGGGCGCAATGTCACCATCGTCCTCGCGTCGATCGACGAGAAGCTCGACGAGAAGTCCTACATCGTCCCGGGACTCGGCGACGCGGGGGACCGCCTGTACGGCGTCGTGGGGTAATTTCCGCGCTGCTTGACGCCGGCGTCCGCACGCCGTCGGCGCCACGGGCTGTCCACCTGATGGACTGGTCGGCATTGTTACTTGCGCGTCAACGATTGTGACGTGCAATAATTCGTCATGTGATCACCACATCACAAGCATCAGCGGCTCCACTGTCTGCGCCGGATTCCAGATCCGGTACTGCTCGAAGCTGCTACCGAATGCACGCGTAACGGTCACACCCAGACCCACTGCGCACTTCTTGCCCAACGGCGGGCTCCATTCTTCATCCCGACCGGGCACACCCCCGCATTCGCGCCGTGATGACGGCACACTCCATGAGGTTGCATCCATGTCAGTAAACCAGGGCTACGTCCACATCTCCCTCCGCTCCCCGCAGAGTCGGACGGGACGCCAACAGATCTCGCCCGCTCTCGATCACCAGCAGGCGGCCCCCCGTTTCCACGCGGTACCCGGGGCGGAGGCCAACCCCCTGAGTGCTCCGGTTCCCGTCGTCGCCCCCAACGGTATACCCGGGCCGCAGGCGGTCACGGGCGATACGTCCCCCCGGGGCTTCGTGCTGTACGTGGCACTCGACGAGGCGACAGCGGCGGCGGCCGGGACCACCTTCACCGATCTGGCTCAGAACGTCCGCGCCTATGTGCGCTCTCTCGTCCCCACGGCGGCGAGCCATGCTGCGGTTGCACTTGCCCCGGCCGACGCCGAGGGGTCGGACATCGACGTCGTGCGTGCTGCGCTCGGGGATCCTACGGTGTCGCGGCGCCCGCGTCCGGAACCTGCACCGACCCAGCGAGCCACGGGCGTGCTCATCGACCTCTCGCGCCGTGAGGTACAGCTCGACGGCCAGAGACTGAATCTGACGTTCAAGGAGTTCGAACTCCTGAACTACCTCGTCGAGAACGCGGCGAGGACCGTGGGCCGGGAGGAGCTCCTGGGCGGTCTCTGGCGGAATGCGGACGAGGTTCCGAACGAGCGGACCATCGACGTCCACATCCGACGGCTGCGCGCGAAACTCGGACGCCTCGCCAACACCGTCCGCACCGTGCGCGGCCAGGGGTACCGCTTCTACGACCACCCCGAGGTCGTCGTCTGGGCCGCGCCGGAGTACTCCATCTAGGCTCGCCGCGGACACGCCCTAGACTTTCAGCCATGGCCTCCCACCAGAAGAAACTCATGCTCCTGCGCCACGCGAAAGCCGAGTTCCAGGAGGGGGTGCCTGACCACGAGCGTTCGCTCAGCTCGCGCGGTCACGCCGACGCGCCGCTGGTGGGCCGCTGGATGATGGAGCACGACGCCGTCCCCGACTCGATCCTCGTCTCCACCGCACTGCGCACCCGGCAGACGTGTACGTGGGTCTGCAAGGAACTGGGGGACAAGGCTCCCACCCCCAAGCTGGAGGACGAGCTGTACGCAGCGAGTCCCTCCGAGATGCTCGCCGTCATCAATCGCGTGCCACCGACCGTGACGAGTCTCCTCGTGATCGCGCACAACCCCGGAACCCACGAGCTCGCCATGCGGCTGGCTTCGGCCCGGTCGGACGAACGCGCCGTCATGGATCTCGCCACGGATTATCCGACCGCGGGTCTCACGGTGATGACGTTCGACAGCGAATGGGCCGAGCTCGAGGGCCGCGACGCCGTGGTGACCGACTTCGTCGTGCGGAGAGCCTGACCCCCGCACGACGACGACCGCAGTGGCGCTGACCGCGCCTACAGCCCGTACTGCTCGAACAGTCGCAGCCAGACCTCACTGACGGTGGGGTAGGTCGGCACGGCGTGCCACAGCCGGTCGAGGGGCACCTCGCCGACGACGGCGATCGTGGCGGCGTGGAGCAGTTCGGCGACCTCGGGCCCCGCGAACGTGGCGCCGACGATCACCTTGCGATCCTCGTCCACCACGAGCTGCGCCCACCCCTTGTAGTCATCGGCCTGGAGTTCTGAACCGGCCACCTCGATGGGCAGTGAGGTCTCCGAGGCGTTGATGCCGACGTCGCGCGCCTGCTCCAGCGTGCGGCCCACCATCGCGATCTGCGGATCCGTGAAGATGACCTGTGGGACGGCCACGGTGTCAGCCGTCGCCGCGAACGGGCTCCAGGCCTCCGCCGTGTCACCGAGCGAGCCCTTCGACCTCGCGACGATGGCATCCGCGGTGAGCCGGGCCTCGTACTTGCCCTGGTGGGTCAGCTTCACCTTCCCGCGGGCATCACCGACGGTGTAGAGCCACCCGCCGGCGTCGACCACACGCCCGGTGTCGTCGCTCTCCATCTCCTTGACGTCGAGCCCGAGCTCCTCGAGTCCTATCCCGGCGGTGTTCGGGTGGCGACCCGTGGCAACGAGCAGCTTCTCGGCCGTCACCGTCCGGCCGTCCCCGACGTCGAGCACGAAGGCCCCGCCGTCCTTGTGGACGGAGTTCGTGCTCGTGTCCGTGAGGACGGTCAGGCCCTCCTTACGCAGGGCCTCGAGGACCAGATCGGAGGCTTCCTCGGGGAAGTTCTCGAGGATGCCGCTGCGGGCGATCACGGTGACCTCTGCTCCGAGCCTGGCCCAGGCCTGGGCCAGTTCGACGCCGGCCACCCCGTCTCCCACCACGGCGAGACTCTCGGGAACCTCCGACGCCGAGGTGGCGTCCCGGGTGGTCCAGTAGTCCAGATCGGCAAGACCGTCGATGGGGGGAATGGTCGGCGTCGAACCGGTGGCCACGACGACGGCGTGCTCGGCCCGGTAGCGCGTCTCGGACCCGTCCTTGCGGGTGATCGTCACTTCCCGCTCGCCCGATACTGTGGCCCGTCCCCGTTCGAGGGTGATGCCGGCCGAGTCCACCCATTCCGCCTGGGAGGAATCGTCCCAGTTCTTCGTGAAGGAGGTGCGGCGCTCCAGGACCTGCTGGGCGTCGAGTGAGCCGGTGACCGCCTCGCGTGCACCGCCGATTCCACGCGCTGCCGTGAGTGCGGATCCCGGGCTCAGGAGGGCCTTGGAGGGCATGCAGGCCCAGTAGGAGCATTCGCCGCCCACGAGATCGATCTCCACCAGGACGGTCGAGAGGCCCTGCTCTGCTACTCGGCCGGCCGCGTTCTCTCCCACTGCTCCGGCGCCGATGATGATGACATCAATAGTCTGGAATTCACTCATAGGCTGAGCTTGGCATCCGTGCGGCACGTGGGCAACCCGACGCAGAAGGCCCCGGCTTTACAGTCGGGGCCTTCGGTGAGTGGCGGACACCGCTCGATGCTGTGGTGCGCGCGAAGGGATTCGAACCCCCAACCTTCTGATCCGTAGTCAGATGCTCTATCCGTTGAGCTACGGGCGCCAGCGAGCATTGACTCTACCGGACCGCACGGGGCCGGGGGAAATCACCGCGTTGACTCGTCTCAGATGCCCGCG
>JARIBG010000070.1 GCA_029257465.1 Arthrobacter sp.
GCTCTACCGCGTGATCGACGACCTGAACCTGGCCTTCGCAGGGCTCGACGCCGCCTTCCGGATCCTTCCCAGCGAGGAACAGGCCAAGGACACCGCGGCGTGGAGCAATGAGTACGCGGCGCTCGACACCGAACGATTCCCATTCATCGCGAAGGCGGCACCGATGCTGGCCACCATCCAGGAAGACCCCACGTATGAGCTGGCAGTGGACCTGCTGCTCGAGTCGGTAGCCCAACGTGCCGCTCCGGACACCGAGGCCAAGAGGTAGCACGCAGATAGTCAACATCGTTGACTAAGCATGATCTGCAGCCTAGTGTGAGCCGCATGCTATGTGAGCTCTACCACAGTTGCGGACACTTTTACGGGGCACTATGGCCGACCTGCTGATCCACAATGCCCGGATCTTCGATGGGCATCAGCTCATCTCTGCCGACGCTGTGGCGGTATCCGGCGGCAGCGTCGTCGCCCACGGCACAGGCTCGGACCTGCTTGAAGCGGCCGGCCCCCACGCCGAGCTCATCGATGCCGAGGGCGGTCTGCTCACGCCAGGTTTCACCGACGCGCACGTCCATGCGGTCGCCGGGGGTGTGGAGCGGCTCGGCTGTGACCTGAGCGACGCAGGAAATGCGACAGAATGCCGCGACGCCATCAGCTCGTACGCCGCTCGCACCGAAGCTAGCGATGGCTGGATCTCCGGCGGAGGCTGGACCATGTCCGACTTCCCGGGCGGAACTCCCACAGCCGTGGAGCTGGACGAGCTGATCCCGGACCGCGGCGCCTTCCTGGTGAACCGTGACCACCACAGCGCGTGGGTGAATTCGCACGCCCTTGAACTGGCGGGCATCACGGCCGACGCTCCTGACCCACCCGGTGGCCGGATCGAACGCGACGACTCCGGCAACCCCACTGGCACGCTCCACGAGGGCGCCATGGACCTGGTCAGCTGCCTGATCCCAGAGGAGACCCAGGAGCAATTGCGCCACGGACTGCTCGAGGGCCAGCGCTACCTCAACACCTTCGGTATCACCGGCTGGCAGGACGCCATCATCGGCCAGTACTCCGGCCACGCCGACCCGTACGCCGCCTACTGCGCGGCCGACGCCGCCGGGGAACTGCACTCCGACGTCGTCGGGGCCCTCTGGTGGCCGCGCGAGGTGCAGGACATCCCGGAACAGGTACGGATCTTCCGGGAACGACGCCGGCACGCCTCGTCCGGCACCAGGTTCCGGGCCACGGCGGTGAAGTTCATGCTCGACGGCGTCGTCGAGAGTCGGACGGCCGCGATGGCCGAGCCGTACCACTCGTGCGGCTGCCCCGGTGCCGGGTCCGGACTGAGCTATTTCGAGGCAGACTTCCTGGCGGCAGCGTTCACGGCGATCGACGCGGCGGGCTTCGACATCCACCTGCACGCCATCGGGGACCGGGCGGTCAGCCAGGGACTGGATGCCTTCGCGGCGATGCGCGGCGCCAACCCGGGACGCGACGGACGTCACCACATCGCGCACGTGCAGGTCGTGGATCCCAGGGACGTCCCGCGTTTTGCAGAACTCGATGTGACGGCGAATCTGCAGGCTCTGTGGGCTTGCAACGACGACTCCATGCGGGACCTGACGGTGCCTGTCCTCGGGGAGGAGCGCGCCGGCTGGCAGTACCCCTTCCGATCCCTGCTCGACGCCGGAGCACGGTTGGCGATGGGATCGGACTGGTCGGTCTCCACCCCTGATCCGTGGCAGGCGATCCACACCGCGGTCAACCGGACGGAGGGAGGCGCGGAGGAACCGCGGGAGCCCTTGAACCCGGGCGAGGCCATAGGGCTGCTGGACGCGCTGCGCGCCTACACCTCCGGCTCCGCCCGTTTGAACCGGTCCGCAGCAGGCGGTCGGATCGAGATCGGCGGACCCGCCGATCTCGCGCTGGCCGACTGCGATCCGTTCGCCGTCCCTGAGTCCGATCTTCACCGTGTCTCTAACCGCCTGACCGTGGTGGCCGGAGCGATCGTTCACGATGCCCGCAACCGAACCGAAGGAGAAGCATGAGCGCCACTCTCTCGCCAGCCATAGCCGGGGAACTCTCGATCCGCAGTCTGCACAAGGAGTTCGGCGGTGTCGCGGCCATCAAGGACCTCGACCTGGACATCCGTGCGGGCGAGTTCCTGTGCCTGCTCGGCCCCTCGGGCTGCGGAAAGACCACCCTGCTGCGGATGATCGCCGGGTTCGAGGAGCCCACGGCCGGTGTCATCGAGCTCGGATCGACGGACCTGACCAGGATGCCCGCGCACAAGAGACCGGTGAACACCGTGTTCCAGGCGTATGCACTCTTCCCGCACATGACGGTCGCCGAGAACGTGGCCTACGGCCTCAAGCAGTCGCGCACTCCGAAGAAGGAGATCGGTCAGCGGGTGGACGAGGCCTTGACCATGGTGCGGATGCGGGAGTTCGCGGACCGCAGCCCCGGACAGCTCTCCGGAGGCCAGCAGCAGCGTGTTGCCCTGGCCCGTGCGCTGGTCAATCGACCCAAGGTCCTCCTGCTGGACGAACCGATGTCCGCGCTGGATCGCAAGCTGCGCGAGGAGATGCAGGTAGAGCTCAAGCTGCTGCAGAAGCGCCTGGGTATCACGTTCATCTTCGTCACGCACGACCAGGAGGAGGCGCTCGCCATGAGCGACCGGATCGTGGTCATGTACGACGGCCGCATCCAGCAGGTCGGCAGCGCGGAGGAGGTGTACACGCGTCCGACCAACAGCTTCGTGGCCGGATTCATCGGCAAGCAGAACTTCGTCGAAGCGGTCGTGGTGTCCGACGACGGCGGCGCGCTGCGGTTGCGCTCGGTGAACAACACCACGATCCTGCCCGAGCCGAATGCGGCTGGTGATCCCGGTGCAGCGGGCCGGCCGGTGCCGTCGGTCGGGGACACTGTGCGGGTTGCCATACGGCCAGAGACACTGCGGCTCCGCGTCGCCGACGGCGTGCCCTCGGCCCCGAATGCCGTGCTCGGTCGGATCGCCGGGGTCTCCTTCCTCGGAGACGTGGTCCAGTACGTCCTGCTGATCGGTGAGGACACGGAGATCCTCTCCCGGGTCCCCCGCTCGGACGCCGTACTTTTGCCCACGGACGAGGATGTGCTCATCGAGTGGGACGGCGCGGATGTGGCGGTGTACTGCGATGAAGCCTAGGAAGACCACGGGCACAGCAGACATCCGGCTGCTCGCCCCCACCAACCTGAGCCGCGAGCTCTCCCGCCGCAGCCTGTTCGCCGGCACCGCCGTCGCCGGCCTCCTGGGACTCGCGGGGTGCGGTGGCGATCGTGCCATGGCCAGTTCGCCGGCTCCGAACGGGAAGATCGAGAACAACGTCAACCTGTACTCGTGGGGCGATTACGATCCGCCGGAGAGCATCTCCTCGTTCACGACGGCCACGGGAGCAACGGTGCAGGTCGACTCCTTCGGCTCGAACGAGGAGCTGATCTCCAAGCTCGCCGCCACCCGCGGAACCTCCGGCTACGACGTCGTCGTCCCGACCGGGCTGATGATCCCGCAGATGGCCGAACACGGCCTGCTGCAGCCCCTGCAGAAGGATCTCATCCCCAACTTCACCAATATGGACCCGAACTTCACCGACCAGGTCTGGGACCCGGGAAACAAATACACCATCTGCAAGGCCTGGGGGACCACCGGGTATGTGTACGACACGTACACGATCACCCGGCCCATGGCGTCCTGGCAGGACTTCCTGGACGCGGCCATGGGGGAGGCCTCGGGTCGGACCGCGCTGCTGGAGGATCCGTGGGAGGTTTGCTCGATCGCGCTCGGAGCTGCAGGTGAGGACCTGAACACCACGGACGAGCAGAAGCTCGACGCGTGCGAGCAGGTGCTGCTGGACAACCTCGCTCCGCACGTGCGCGCCTACTTCGGTGCGGCGTCGACGGGGATGGTCCAGGGCGGCCTCGCACTCCTGCAGTCCTACAACGGGGACGCGCGGCAGGGCATGCTCGAGATGGACGACCCGGAGCAATGGA
>JARIBG010000084.1 GCA_029257465.1 Arthrobacter sp.
CCTGTCTTGCGAAGTGCAGATTGCGCTTCGAAGTTCGGGCTATGTGGACATCATTCGTATCCCGCTGATCGGTGGCAGCGGTAGGAGGCGCGCTCCGTCTCCGGAGGTCATGACCGATCGGCGGGAACGAAGAGGGGCACAGCCCGGTCAGCGGTTCCCAATATTCTGGGCTGATCGATGGGAAGGAGGAGTGCGCTGGACGCCTCACGGCCCTGGGGCGGCGTGGATCCCAGCGTTCGACGGCGGTTGCCGGGAAGGAACGGTCGTTCCTACCGAGCATGGCCGATCGGTGGGAACGACCCAGCCCCGGGGGCCCGCTCCCACAGGTCATGGCCGATCGGTGGGAACGAGGAGCGTGCAGGACGCCTCATACCCCTGGGGCGGTCTCGATCCCAGCGTTCGACGGCGGTTGCGGGGAAGGAACGGTCGATCCCACTAGACGAGGCCCAGCAGAGGGACGGACGCCCCTCCGAACGGTCGATCCCACTAAACGAGCCCGAGCACCGGGAAGGGACGGCCGATCCCACCGTGCCAGGCCGAACGGTGGGAACGAGGAGCGCGCGGGACCCCCAAACGACCTGACCCGGGAGGAACGGCCGAACGGGCCTAGCGGCAGTGCAGGCCCTCGAACACCATCAGGATGACGTCGTCGGCCAGCTTCTGCGCGGTCAGCGGCCCGCCCGGCCGGTACCACTCCACGATGGAGTTGATGGTGCCGAAGATGAAGCGCGTGGTGATCCTCGGGTCGATGTCCCCGCGGATCGACCCCTCCTGACGGGCGGCATCGACGAGAGCCGCAACCTCCCGGTCGAACGTACGACGCCGGTCGAGTGCCTCACGCTCGATCTCCGTGTTGCCGCGCAGCCGCAGCAGGAGTGTCACGAACGGTAGCCGCTCGGTCAGGACGCCGATGGTGCCGCGCAGCACGAATTCGAGACGGGCGTCGGCGGCGCCGGTACTGGCGCGACTGTCCTCGAGAATCGACTCCAGGCCCCCGAGCGCATGGTCGAGCGCCAGGCGCAGCAGGTCACCCTTCGAGGGGACGTGGTGATAGATGGCCGACTTGCTGATCCCCAGTTCCTCGGCCAGCATGCCCATCGAGGTCGCCTCGTAGCCGTACCGGTTGAAGGCCGTGACGGCGACGGCGAGTACGGACTGCTGGTCATAGCCGGGCCGACCACGGCGGGCGGACGGTGCGGATGCGGGGCCGGCGGTGGTCATGGTGCTATTTTTGCACGAACGATCGGTCGGTCTACCGTTGACTGGCCGGAGCAGCGCTCTCTATACTGAACGAACGGTCGGTAATTACACCGGGCGTCCAGACGAGTGAGGTAAGCACCATGACGACCACAGCGATTGACGCGGGTAGCCGCGTGGACGAGGACACCGCCGGAGAGCAGCTGTTCAACGAGCTCATCGCGCAGGACTCCCGGATCGAACCGCGTGACTGGATGCCGGCGGACTACCGCAAGGCCCTGACGCGGCAGATCTCCCAGCACGCGCACTCGGAGATCATCGGTATGCAGCCCGAGGCCAACTGGATCACCCGGGCCCCCTCTCTCAAGCGCAAGGCCGTCCTCATGGCCAAGGTGCAGGACGAAGCAGGTCACGGCCTGTATCTCTACTCGGCCGCCGAGACCCTCGGGACCCCGCGCGACAAGATGACCGAGGATCTCATCGCCGGTAAGGCGCGGTACTCGAGCATCTTCAACTACCCCGTCCGCACGTGGGCGGACATCGGTGCGATCGGCTGGCTCGTCGACGGCGCGGCCATCTGCAACCAGGTGCCTCTCTGCCGCGCCTCCTACGGCCCGTACGGCCGCGCGATGGTGCGCGTCTGCAAGGAGGAGTCGTTCCACCAGCGGCAGGGCTTCGAGATCCTGCTGGAACTCGCCAACGGCACCCCCGAGCAGCGCGCCATGGCCCAGGATGCCGTGAACCGCTGGTACGCGCCGTCGCTCATGATGTTCGGCCCGCCCGATGAGGACTCACCGAACTCGCAGAAGTCGATGGAGTGGAAGATCAAGCGCTTCTCCAACGACGAACTGCGCTCGCGTTTCGTGGGCATGATGGCCGAGCAGGTCAAGGTCCTCGGTCTCGACCTTCCTGACAAGGAGATCCGCTACAACGAGGAGACAGGTCGCTGGGAGCACGGCCCCCTGGACTGGAACGAATTCAAGGAGGTCCTCGCGGGCCGCGGACCCTGCAACGCCCAGCGCATGGAGCGCAGGCGTGAGGCCCACGAGGACGGCGCCTGGGTGCGCGAGGCCGCAGCGGCCTACGCCGAGAAGCAGGCCCTCAAGTACGCGCAGGCAGCCTAAATGGCCGGCGGATCGACGACGGGCGACGACGGCGCCAAGGCTCCGTCGTCGGGTCCCCAGGAGCCCCGCGCACCGTGGGCCCTGTGGGAGGTGTTCGTGCGGTCGTCCCGTGGGCTCTCGCACGTCCATGCCGGCTCGCTGCACGCGCCGGACGCGCAGATGGCGCTGCGCAATGCCCGCGATCTCTACACGCGGCGCAACGAGGGCGTGAGCCTGTGGGTGGTCCCGGCGACGTCGATCATCACGAGCGACCCCGATGCCAAGGATCAGTTCTTCGAGTCGCCGCAGGGCAAGGACTACCGGCACGCCACCTACTACACGAAGAGCGAGGGAGTGAAGCACCTGTGAGCGAGGCCAATGCCAGCGCCACCCGCATCACCCCGGGCAACGCCCTGCGCCCGGAGGACATCGCGCTGCTGGAGACCAAACCGGACGACGCCGTCGCGCAGTACGCCCTGTGGCTCGGCGATGACGCCCTCATCCTCGCGCAGCGACTGGGGTGGTGGATCTCCCGGGCGCCCGAGCTCGAGGAGGACGTGGCGCTCGGTAACATCGCGCTCGATCAAATCGGCCACGCCCGCTCGTTCCTCACCTATGCCGGCCGCGCGTGGGACAAGACCGAGGACGACCTCGCCTACTTCCGGCGCGAACCCGAGTTCCGCTCCGTGCATCTCGTGGAGCAGCCGAACGGGGATTTCGCCCGCACCATCGCGCGCCAGTTCGTCGTCGCGCTGTACCAGTGGGAGCTGTACTCGCGCCTTCTGAACTCCAGCGATCCGACCCTCGCCGCGATCGCCGCGAAGGCCGTCAAGGAAGTGGACTACCACCGCGACCACAGCATCCAGTGGGTCCTACGTCTCGCACAGGGCACCGAGGAGTCCCGCCGTCGGATGGTCGCCGGACTGCGTCTCACCTGGCCCTACGTGGAGGAACTGTTCACCGACCAGCCGCTCAACGACGAGATCGGGGACGCCGGTGTGCGCCCCAGCACTCTTCGTAAGCACTTCGACGAGGCGGTCAGAGTGGTTCTCGACGAGGCGGAACTCGAGCTTCCCGAGGTACCGGGCGCCATCGGCGGTGGCCGGCAGGGTCTCCACAGCGAGCACCTGGGCTACATCCTCGCCGAGCTGCAGGTCCTGGCACGGGAGTACCCGGGAGCCTCCTGGTGACGGTCGAGCAACTGCGGCCCTCTGCGCCGACCGATGCCGCCGTCTGGGATATCGCTGCCACGGTGTGCGATCCGGAGATCCCCGTGCTCACCATCGAGGATCTCGGGATCCTGCGTGAGGCACACGTGGCGGACACCGGGCAGGTCCAGGTGACCATCACCCCCACCTATTCGGGCTGTCCCGCGATGGACGCCATCCGAGACGACGTCACCACCGCGCTGGGCGGGGCAGGGTACGACGACGTCGCCGTCCGCCTCGTCCTCGCCCCCGCCTGGACCACGGACTGGATGAGCGACGACGGCAAGGCCAAGCTCGCCGAGTACGGCATCGCCCCACCTACGGGCAAGGCCGCCGCCGGACCCGTCCGTGTGGGGCTCAGCGTGAAATGCCCACAGTGCTCGTCGCTGAACACGCGCGAACTCACCCGCTTCGGCTCCACGTCCTGCAAGGCGCTCTATGTCTGCAGCGACTGCAAGGAGCCCTTCGACTACTTCAAGGTGCACTGATGGCCGTCGTTCTCGCCCCCTCCACCAAACGCCGGAGCGCCTTCCACGCCCTCGCCGTGCGCGAGGTCCGCCGCCTGACCGACGACGCCGTCGAGGTGACCCTCGACATCCCCGCCGAACTGCAGGACAAGTACGACTACCTCCCCGGGCAGTACGTGGCGCTGCGGACCACCCTCGACATCGACGGCGAACCCAAGGAGGTCCGGCGCAGCTACTCGATCTGCGCGGATCCCAGGCCGGGCGAGCTGCGCGTCGCGGTGAAGCGCGACCTCGGCGGCGTCTTCTCCACCTGGGCCAACGATTCACTGAAGCCCGGGGACACCCTCGAGGCCATGAGTCCGCTGGGGCAGTTCACCCCGCGCACGACGCCGGGTAACGAGGTCGTCTCGCTGGTCGCCGTCGCGGCCGGGTCCGGTATCACCCCGGTGATCTCCATCGCCCGCTCCATGCTTGCGGCCGGCCCGAGCGTCCGCTTCGACCTCGTGTATGCGAACAAGGCCGCCATGGATGTCATGTTCCTCGAGGAGATCGCCGATCTCAAGGACCGCTACCCCTCCCGCTTCGCCGTCCATCACGTCCTGTCCAGGGAACAGCGCATCTCGCCCCTGCTCTCCGGGCGCATCGACTCCGAGAAGCTGGAGAAGCTGCTGGGGTCGGTACTGCCGGCCGATCAGGTGGACGAGTGGTTCCTGTGCGGGCCGTTCGAGCTCGTGCAGCTGTGCCG
>JARIBG010000130.1 GCA_029257465.1 Arthrobacter sp.
GCGTGAGTCCGGGTCATACGCTGACGAACTAGCCAGTCATCCGCTGACCAGTCAATCCACTGCCCTCAATGCCAGAGTCTCGACACTCTCGGCCTTCGCTTTCCAAGGTGACGGACACCTTGACCTCGCCATCGAAGCCGCCCGCTCCGCAGTCAAAGATGCAGCCGCCGAACCGAGCCAACCATCGATTCAGTTGGAGGCCCAGAATGTCCTAATTGCAGCTCTTGCGGAAAGCGGGAAACTCGACTCTGCATGGCAGGAGTGCCTGTTACTCGCTGAGCTGCTCCGCCCGGAACCGAACAGCCAAACAGCAGGACTCGGCTACTGGGCGATCGGCAACGTAGCATTCCTGCTGCACCGGACTGACGACGGCGTGGAGTATCACCAGCGGGCAGCGAAAACGCTCTCCCCTACGAATGACCTCGATATCTGGGCGCGCTTCAACCAGGGTTCCGCCCAGTTCCGTCTGGCGGCCGGCGTCGTCGGACCCGACACGCTCGAGTGCATCGAGCGCGCGGAACTAGCCAGCTCGATTGTGGGCGGCTCCGCCCGGGATCGCGAGGAACTGAAGCTCACGCGGGCCCACTGGCTCGTACTCACGGACCAGGTCGGGGACGCCGTCGAACTGTTGACCTCGGTGATCGGCAATAAGGACCTGTTGGCCTCGCATACGGCCGCGCAGGCCTACTTCCTCCTCGGGCAGGCTCTTGCCTCGGGAGGCGAAGCTGTTGGTGCCGTGACCAATCTCGAACTCAGCGAGGAGCTCTTCTGGCAGTCTGGCGCCCAGGACAGGGCAGCGACCGCCAGGGAACTGATCGACGAACTTCAGCCGCACGGACTACCCACCTGAGTGTGGAGCTGGTCGAGGGCAGCGTCGTCACTTTCGCCTGTCACCACCCCGTGCGGATGGCGTAGACTGGGGCGCAGACCCCGACCGGTCTGGGCGTTGTCCCCCATTTCTCCCAGCCCGGCCGGGGTCTCTTCATGTCCTCCGCCAGCCGACATACTCCGACCGACTCACTCCAGACCGGACCACGCCGCCCTGCAACTCCCCTGGCGCGCTGGTTCTGTGCAGCGGATGGACGACGCGCTGAAGGTAGGCTGTCTCCGATGAGCGCTGACAAGGACCCCCGGCTCGCGATGCTGGTCGAGAGCATCGTCCGGCTCTCCAAGGGAGAGCTCAGCAGCCGGATAGAGCCCTCCAGCGCGAGGGACGAGGTGGACGCCGTCATCACCGGCGTGAATCTCCTCGCAGAAGAACTCCAGCAGGTTTACGAGCAGTTCGAGAAGCGGGTGGAGAGCCGCACGGCCATGCTCCGCCAGGCGCACCTGGACATGATGAAGATGGCGATGTCCGACGCCCTCACCGGCCTCGCCAACCGGGTCGCCCTCATGGACGGTATAGAGGAGGCGCTCGGGCAAGCCGGAGATGATGCCGCACCACCGGCCCTCCTGCTCCTCGATCTCGACAGCTTCAAGAACGTCAACGACCGCTTCGGCCACGACGCCGGCGATCGGGTGCTGCAGGAGGTAGCGCGGCGCCTGAACTCGGTGGTGCGCGAGAGCGACCTCGTGGCACGCCTCGGCGGCGACGAGTTCGCCATCCTGCTCCCCGCCGCGACACTGGACATCGCCCTGCAGGTGGCCCGCCGTGCGGTGGAAGCCCTCGGCCAGCAGATCCGGCTCGACTCGGTCGACATCCACTGCCGCGCGAGTATCGGAGTACGCATCGGCACGGCGAACCAGAGCGCGGAGGAGCTGCTGCTGGACGCCGACACCGCCATGTATGCGGCCAAGCGCGAGGGCCGTAACATCATCAAGCTCTTCCAGCCCGTCATGCTCTACTCACGCCAGCTGCGTAGCCAGATGGCCGCTGAACTGCGCGAGGCCATCGGCTCGGACGAGCTGGTGCTGCACTATCAGCCGGTCGTCGAACTCGAGACCAGCAGGATTCTGGGTGTGGAGGTCCTGGTCCGCTGGCAGCACCCGGTGCGGGGCCTGATCCAGCCCGACACCTTCATTCCACTCGCCGAGGAGATCGGTGTGATCCACGATCTCGATCGATGGGTGATGTCCACCTCCCTGCGCCAGCTTGCCCGGTGGAAGCAGGAGCTCGGGCTCGACGACGACTTCCAGCTCCGGGTGAACCTCTCCGCCGTCGAGCTCAAGCAGCTCGACCTGGTGGACCACGTGCGCGCTCTCCTGCGCGAGCTCGAGCTGCCTCCGAAGAGCCTGGTCATCGAGATCACCGAGACCGCGATCGTCACCCGAGGCGAGGTCGAGATGTACTCGCTGCTGAGTCTGCAGCAACTCGGAGTCGGGATCGAGATCGACGACTTCGGCACCGGATACTCATCGATCAGCTATCTGCGTGAGCTGCCGGTCAGCATGGTCAAGGTGGACCGCTCGCTCCTCGTCGAACTCAACACGCGTCCCGGTCAGCTCGAGTTCGTCGCCGCGATCCTGCGGCTCATCAGTGCTGCCGGCCTCGAAGCGGTCTTCGAGGGCATCGAGACGCGCGAACAGGCGGACCAGTTGAGAGCCATGGGCTGCAACAGTGGCCAGGGCTACTTCTTCTGCAGGCCCATGCCGGCGGACGAGACGGCAGCGCTCCTCGCAGGCACGCGGCATCTGCGCATGAACGAGGGGTTCAGCGGCATCGGGGACACCGAGGACACCGAGATCACTCCGGCCCGCTGAACCACCGGTAGGAGGTGGACGACCGGCAGGCCCGGCCGCTCCCCCGTCCCCTATACCAGGCGCGTGAGCCAGCCGTGCGTGTCCTCGAGGAGCCCTGCCTGTATACCCAGGAGCTGGCTGCGGATGGACATGGTCACCTCACCGGCCGGAGCATCTGCGGCGCCGATCAGCTCGTCGCCGTCGCGCAGCTGCCCGATCGGTGTGATGACCGCCGCCGTGCCGCACGCGAAGACCTCTGTGATCTCGCCTGAGGCGACGCCGTCGCGCCACTCGTCGAGCGTGATGGTGCGCTCGGTAACGTGGAGACCGCGGTCCCGCCCGAGCTGGATGACGGAGGAGCGCGTGATGCCCTCGAGGATGGTGCCCGAGAGCGCCGGGGTGACCATCGAGCCGTCGCGGAAGATGAAGAAGACGTTCATGCCGCCGAGTTCCTCGACCGCGTTGTGGTTGAACTGATCGAGGAACAGGACCTGCTTGCAGCCGTGGGCCTCGGCCTCCAGCTGCGCCACCAGGGACGACGCGTAGTTGCCGCCCGCCTTCGCGGCACCGGTACCGCCTCGTCCGGCCCGGGCGTAGGTGCGTGAGACCCAGATGTTCACGGGCTTCACCTCACCACCGAAGTAGTTGCCGGCCGGCGAGGCGATCACACGGAAGGAGACCTCACGTGCGGGCCGGACACCGAGGAACGCCTCGGTGGCGATCATGAACGGCCGCAGGTAGAGACTGTCCCCGTCGCGGGTAGGGACCCAGTCCTGATCGACACTCACCAGCTGACGCAGCGATTCGAGGAAGAGCTCCTCCGGCAGTTGCGGCAGAGCGAGCCGGAGTGCCGATCGGTTCAGCCGAGCCGCATTGGCGTCGGCGCGGAAGGTCCAGATGGTCCCGTCGTCGTGCCGGTACGCCTTCATCCCCTCGAAGATCTCCTGACCGTAGTGCAGCACACCGGCAGCGGGATCGAGGGCGATGGGGCCGTAGGGCTCCACCCGCGCATCGTGCCAGGTTCCCACGTTGGAGGTGTCCGCACTGAAATCGATGATCGCCGTGTGGTCGGTGAAGTAGTTGCCGAACCCCGGATCGGCGAGGATCGCCTCCCGCTTCCCGGCCGGGACCCGCTGCGTCGACAGCTGCTGGGCAAAGTGGGTATCGGTGGCTACCATGATTCCTCCGCGCTGGAACGAGCCGTACGCGGCAGGGCCGCCGTCGCCCGTGGGTGGTCGGTGCCGTGGCACCGGGGATGTGTACTTACTTTAGGACACGGCTGCGGCGATCGCATCGCCGATGGCCGCAGTGCTCCGGGCCCCGGTCCTCGAGGCCAGATCCTGCTCCACGGCGTCCTCGATCCGTGCGGCATGGCCGTCGAGACCGAGGTGCCGCAGCAGAAGGGCCGCGGAGAGGATGGAGGCCGTGGGATCGGCGACCTGCCGGCCTGCGATGTCGGGTGCGGAGCCATGGACGGGTTCGAACATGGACGGGGCCGTGCGGTCCATGTTCAGGTTCGCGGACGCCGCGAGCCCGATCCCGCCCGTCACCGCGGCTGCGAGATCCGTCACGATGTCCCCGAACAGATTGTCGGTCACGATCACGTCGAAGCGGGAGGGCTCCGTGACGAGGAAGATCATGGCTGCATCCACGTGCAGGTAGTCGTGGACGACGTCGGGGAATTCCGCGGCGACCAGCTCTACCGTCCGTTTCCACAGCTGACCGGCATAGACCAGCACATTGTGCTTGTGGACGAGGGTCAGGCGTCCGCGCCGCGCAGCTGCCCGGGCGAAGGCATCTCGGACCACGCGCTCCACACCGTGCGCGGTGTTCAGCGAGACCTCGGTGGCCACCTCGTGCGGCGTGCCACCACGAAGCGTTCCGCCGTTGCCCGTGTACGGGCCCTCCGTTCCCTCACGCACGACGACGAAGTCGATATCCCCCGGATCAGCCAGCGGACCGGGGACACCGCGGTAGAGGCGGGAGGGCCGCAGATTGACGAAGTGATCGAGCGAGAAGCGCAGCTTGAGGAGGAATTCGCGTTCGATGAGCCCGGAGGGGACACGCGTGTCCCCCGGAGCGGCGCCCACCGCACCGAAGAGGATGGCGTCGTGCGTCCTCAGCTGCTCGAGCGTCGCCGCTGGCAGGGTCTGCCCCGTTGCCAGCCAGTGGTCGGCGCCGAGCTCGTAGTCGGTGAGAGCGAGCTCGACGTCGTCGCCCGTCACCGCGCGCAGCACCTTCACCGCCTCCCTCGTGACTTCCGGGCCGATCCCGTCTCCGGGGATGACGGCGAGATCGAGACGGGTCGGGGCTGCAGTCATGATCCCAGCGTAGGAAAGCACTCATACCGGCGATAATCGGTCCGCTGGGTGAGACGCGGCTCATTCCGCCGTCTGATGTGGACGGAGGTGTCAGCGACCTACAGTTGGGCACTATGGATCTGCATCTCCGGCTCGCGCACTGGCTTCGCGCGCACCCGGGCACCATCGATGCGTGCATCGCCGTGGGCATCTTCCTGCTGCTCGTCCTCCCCCTCGGTCTCCCTCTCTCGACCATGAACTACGAGGGGTATTGGCAGAGCGTGATCCTCTCCCTGGTGCTGGTCCTGCCGCTGGCCTGGCGCCGATCCCACGTGGTCCTCTCGGCCGGCGTCATCGCGGGCATCTGCGTGCTGCAGCTCGTCATCGGACTACAGCCGGTCCCGGGGCAGCTCGTCATCCTCATCACGCTGTACACGCTGGCCGCCCACGGTCCGCGCTGGGCGAGCCTCGGGGCCCTGTCCCTGGCCATGACGGGCACGGCCATCGGCCTCGTCCGCTTCGGCGCGGCATTCGGCATCATCACGGGCGAATCCGTGCTGAGCACCCTTCCCCTCCTCCTGCTCCTGCTCTTCCTCGTCGAAGCGCTCGTCCTGCTCGCGTGGACGCTGGGCGATCTCGCCCGCTCCCGCCGCATGACCTTCCAGGCGCTCGAGGACAGGGCACGCCGGCTCGAGGTGGAACGGCAGCAGGAACGCGATCTCGCGGCGGCCGACGAACGCAGTCACATAGCCCGCGAGATGCACGACATCGTGGCCCACTCGCTGTCGGTGATCATCACCCAGGCCGACGGCGCCCGGTACGCGAGTACGCATGCGCCGGAGCTCGCCGTCCGGACCCTCGCCACGATCGCCGACACGGGCCGCGGTTCGCTGCGGGAGATGCGGCGGCTCCTCGGAGTGCTGCGCGGCGACGAGGGCCCCTCCACGCTTCCCCTGCCGACGCTCGACGACGTCGACGTGCTGGTGCAGTCGGTCCGCCGCTCCGGTGTGCGGGTCTCCTGCCGCCGTATCGGCACCCCCTTCAAACCGCTGCCGCTGGGAGCAGAACTCACGGCCTACCGTGTGGTGCAGGAGTCACTGACCAACGTGCTCAAGCATGCCGGCGCGGACTCCACCACGGAGATCACCCTCGACTACGGGGCGCGGGGACTGAATCTGAGCATCGACGACGACGGCCGCGGAGCAGCCGCTCTGCCGGCCACCGTCGGTGCGGGTCAGGGCATCACCGGCATGAGCGAGCGCGTCCGGCTCTACGACGGGATCGTCACGGCAGCGCCGCGGACCGGCGGCGGCTACCGTGTGGAAGCCTTCATCCCCTACACCCGGACCTAGCGACACCGGCCACCACCCGGCGTGCAGGATCACCCAGAAAGAACGGACCGCTGTGGACAGCACCACCAGGAACACCGACGCCGACCTCCGGGCAGAGCTCGAGCAGGCCCTGAAGGATCCCGTTATCCGCGTGGCCATCGTGGACGATCAGGCTCTGGTGCGCAGTGGCTTCGCCATGCTCATCAACTCCCAGCCCGATCTCGAGGTGGTCTGCGAGGCCGCCGACGGGCAGGACGCGGTCAGTGCGCTCGCGGTGACTGCCGCCGACGTCGTCATGATGGACGTGCGCATGCCGGGCATGGACGGCATCGAAGCCACCCGCCGGATCCTCGCCGCTCCCACGCCGTCCGAGCACGGGCGGCCCGGCCCGACACCTCGGGTGGTGGTGCTCACCACCTTCGACCTCGATGAGTACGCCCTCGCCGCCATCCAGGCCGGAGCGAGCGGCTTCCTTCTCAAGGACGCACCTCCCGAGGAACTGCTCGAGGCCATCAGGACCGTCCATCGCGGCGACGCCGTGATCGCACCGTCCACCACGCGTCGTCTCCTGGATCACGTGGCGCCCCTGCTCCGCCGGCACTCCCCCACCCAGGACGCCCACGCCGCCGCCGTCGCGCGCCTGACCTCCCGCGAGCGCGAGGTCTTCGAACTCATCGCCCGGGGCCTGTCCAACCCGGAGATCGCCACGAGACTGTATCTGTCGGAGGCGACCGTGAAGACGCACGTCAGCCATATCCTCGCGAAGCTCCAGGCACGGGATCGCGTCCAGGCCGTGGTCATGGCCTACGAGACCGGCGTCGTCCACCCCTGAGCACGGGGCGGAGCCGTCCCTCCGGCGGATACCGGGTGCTGTCTCGCTCATCCCGCGGGATGAGGAGATGAGCCCGCATCCGGGTCCTGGCGCCGATTCGGCGCGGTCACCGCCGGCCATAGCGTGAGGTCATGACCACTTCCACGAATACCTCCGCGCCGGAACCGGCAGCGGCGGATCCGGCATCGGACGCCCTGTCCGCGCGCGGCGTGTCCAAGAGCTACGGGCGCGGCGAGACCGCCGTCCACGCGCTGCGCGACATCTCCCTCGACTTCGAGAGGGCACGTTTCACCGCCATCATGGGGCCCTCCGGCTCCGGCAAGTCCACCCTCATGCACTGCCTGGCCGGACTGGACAGCATCGACACGGGGCAGCTGTGGATCGGTGGTACCGAGATCACGGGCCTGTCCGACGCCGCCCTCACCCGGTTGCGGCGCGAGCGGGTGGGCTTCGTCTTCCAGGCCTTCAATCTCATCCCGACCCTGACTGCGCTGCAGAACATCACCCTGCCCGTCACGCTGGCCGGAGGCACGGTCGACGACGCCTGGCTGCAGGAGATCGCCGCCTCGCTGGGACTGCTCGACCGGATGTCCCACCGCCCGCACGAGCTCTCAGGCGGCCAGCAGCAGCGCGTCGCCGTCGCCCGGGCCCTGCTGACGCGGCCGGACGTCATCTTCGGCGACGAGCCCACGGGCAATCTCGATTCCGCGACGGGCGCCGAGGTGCTGTCCCTGCTGCGCCGGAGCTGCCGTGAGATGGGCCGGAGCATCGTCATGGTCACCCATGATCCCGGCGCCGCAGCCTACGCCGACCGCGTGGTCCTGCTCAAGGACGGCGCCCTCGTCGGTGAGCTCGAGCGTTCCACGCCGGAGGCGATCCTGCAGGCGCTCGTGAAACTGGGGGGCTGAGATGCTGCAGCTGGCACTGGCTCAGGTTCGGGTGCACGCCCGGCGTTTCATCGCCGTCGGAATCGCCGTCATGCTCGGCGTCGCGTTCCTCTCCGCCACCCTCATGGTCGGCGCCACCACGAATGCCAGCCTCGGCGAGAGCATCGGCGCCTCGTACGCCGAGGCGGATCTCGTCGTCTCCGGTGAGGACGCAGTCCCCGTACCGACGGGCGTGCTGGACGCGCTGGCTCGCGTCGACGGCCTCGACGTCGTCCACGGCCTCGAACGCGCCTACGGTCAGATCACCACCGGCACGACGACGTCCTTCGCTGTCCTGACCGCCACGGCGCCGGACCGGCTCGAGCCCGCCGTGGTCACGAGTGGCTCCTACCCGTCGCAGCCCGACGAGGTGGCGCTCGACGAGGCCTCGGCAGCGCGTCTGAAGGTGGTGCCGGGCGATGTGCTGGCTCTCGAACCAGGCGGCATGGTCACCGCTGCAGGCTCCGACGCGGCGTCGTCGGATCTGCTGGTGACGGGCCTGATCGAGCCGAGTGCCGATCCGCGACTCACCGGCGGCATGCAGGTCCTCGCCGCCGAATCGGTCATCCGTGAACTGAACGGCGGAGAGACCATCATGGAGAATGTCCAGCTCGCCCTCGACCCTGCCGCCGACACCGGTGCGGTGGCCCTGAAGATCTCCTCTGTTCTGGGCGGGACCTCCGCCGATGGGACAGGCGATCTCGTGGTGCGCACGGCTCAGGAGCAGACCCTCGCCGACGTAGCGCGACTCTCCGGTGGCGGCAATGCACTGACCCTGATCCTCCTCGCCTTCGCCGCCGTCGCCGTGCTCGTGGCGGGTCTGGTCATCTCGAACACCTTCTCGGTCCTCGTGGCGCAGCGCACGCGCGAGCTCGCCCTCCTGCGGTGCATCGGCGCCGACCGAGGGCAGATCCGCTCGTCGGTGCTCGTCGAGGCCGCGATCGTCGGGCTCGTTGCATCCGTGCTGGGCGCCCTCCTCGCCGTCGGTGTCATGGCGGGGCTCGTCGGATTGGCACGGCAGACCGACTTCGGGTCCTTCGCGGTGCTGGCTGTGCCGGCCTCCGCGGTGCTCGTCGGCATCGCCGTGGGGCTGTCGATCACCCTGCTCGCCGCGCTTTTGCCGGCGCGGGCTGCTACCCGTGTGGCGCCGCTCGCCGCCCTGCGCCCGTCCGATCCGGTGGCCGTCCGGAGCAGGAGCGGGCGCGTCCGCCTCACGGTGGGAGTGGTGATCCTCATCTCCGGTGCGGCACTGCTCACCGTCGGGGCACTCACTGCCTCGCTGCTCACGGCTGTCCCCGGCGGCGCACTGTCCTTCCTCGGCGTCGTCCTGCTGGCACCGTTCTTCGTCCCGGTGAGCGTTGCCGTCGTCGGCCGGATGGCCCGTCCGCTGGGTGTTCCCGGTGTCCTGGCCGCCGTGAACGCCGTACGCAATCCTGCCCGCACCACTGCGTCGTCGGCGGCGCTGATGGTCGGTGTCACGCTCGTGACCATGGTGATGGTCGGCGGGCAGAGCGCGCGGTCCACCTTCGACGCCGAACTGGACCGGAACTACGCCGTGGATCTCGAGGTCTCGGGTATCGGTGCCTCGTCCGTCCTGATGCCCGGTACGACGACTGCGACCGCCGCTCCGGACGACCTGACCTCGATCCTGCTCGGTATCGACGGCGTCCGGAGCGTCGTGGAACTCACGCCGGTCATGCTCGCGAGGAAGGACGGTGGGTCACTCGTCTACGCGGCCGACCCTGCAGCGCTTGAGCGTGTTCTGCGGTCGGAGGGGACGGAGCTGACCGACGGCATGGTCCTGGCACCCGAGGGCTGGACCGACGAGGAGGTGGTCCTCGACGCCGGCGACGGCCCGTCGACCCTCCCGGTGGTCGCGACGGATGCCGCGTTCTTCGTGCCGATCATCAGCACAGCGACTGCCGAGCGCCTCGGGGGTACACCACCCGATGCCCTCGCGGCGTACCTCGCGGGTCCCGTTCCTGGGGATCAGCACCCTGCAGCAGAGACTCTCGCGTCCTTTGTCGGAAGCTCGTTCTGGCTCGGGCTCGACGCCGGGATGGACGCCGGCGCGGTGAGGGATCTGCAGTCCCGGATCGTGGACGCCACGGGCGTATCGGAGTACCAGGTGAGTGGAGCAGCCCTCGAGCGGGTGGCCTTCAACGACATCATCGACGTCATGCTGCTGATCGTGACCGGCCTGCTCGCGGTGGCGGTGCTGATCGCCCTGATCGGGGTTGCCAATACCCTGTCGCTGTCCGTGCTGGAGCGGCGGCGGGAGAACTCCCTGCTGCGTGCGCTCGGTCTCACGCGCGGTCAGCTCCGCGGGATGCTCGCCGTCGAGGCCGTGCTCATCGCCGGTGTCGCAGCGTTGCTGGGCAGCATCCTCGGCGTCCTGTACGGGTGGCTCGGGACACAGTCGGCGCTGGGCGGGATCGCGGATGTGAGCGTGTCGGTGCCGCTGGGCCAGCTCGCCGCGGTCCTCGGGGTGGCCGTCGCGGCGGGCCTGCTCGCCTCCGTGCTCCCCGCCCGACGCGCTGCCCGGCTCTCGCCGGTGGCGGGACTGGCGACCGAATGAGGCCGCCCGGTATCGTTGCGGGTTCCCGCCGACCCCGGCGCTGGGTACGAATGGAAGGGACCCGCGATGACGCCGGACACGGATCGCACGCCAGCAGCACGGTTCGACCCCTCGACGCTCT
>JARIBG010000133.1 GCA_029257465.1 Arthrobacter sp.
CTTCCGGATCGTGACGTATCTCCGGGCCGGACTCAAGCTGGCCACAGGCGCCCAGGCACCGTTCGGGTTAGCGCTCTGGTCCTTGCTCGAGGAGGTCCTCGGGAGGCACGACGCACGGCACCACAGCACCGGCGGCACGGCCACGCGCATCAAGTCGGAGAGTTTCGGCAGCCTCGAGGACCGCGCGGACACCCTCGACCTCGAGCTGAGGGCGTCCTGGACACCGCAGGGCGCCACCGTCCGTCACCACCTTCAGGCATGGTCGGAGCTGCTGTGTACCATCGCGGACCTCCCCCACTGCCCGAGGCAGTGATCCAACTCCCCCACCGTCGATCCTGACGTCCGGGCCCACTCTCCACACCGACCGGATCGACTCGAATTCACAGCGGGAAAAGCGAGCGTTCAGGCTACTTTTGTGCGATGTTGGTGCTAGCAGTGTTGCTACTAGGGAATCGAGCCCGGTCTTGTCCAGAAAATTCACGAATCTCGCACTCCTCACGTCCGCCGCCCTTCTCCTGACCGCCTGTGGCGGATCGTCGGATGAGGCCGGTGCCAATGACGGGGCCGGTGAACCGCTCATCGTCTACACGAACTCCAATTCCGAGGGCCGGGGGGAATGGCTCCAGGCGGAAGCCGAGAAGGAGGGCATCGACATCGAGATCGTCGGTGCCGGGGGCGCAGACGCGACGAACAAGCTGATCGCGGAGAAGAACAATCCGATCGCCGATGTGGTCTACGGACTGAACAACGTCTACTACGAACAGCTCAAGAGCGAGGACGTCCTCGAGCCCTACACACCGGAGTGGTCCGGTGACGTCGATGAGTCCCTTGCCGATCCGGACGACGACAAGGCCTACTGGCCCCTCGTGCAGCAGGCCATCGTCCTCGCCTACAACGACGACGCCGTCTCCGAGCCCCCGGAGGACTGGACCGACCTGTGGACCGACGACCGGTACAGCGACCGGTACGAGCGTGCCAGCAGCATGGCCGGTGCGACGACCCAGCTCGTGATGGCGGGCATTCTCAGCCGCTACCAGGACGAGAACGGCGATCTCGGCGTCAGCGACGAAGGCTGGCAGCAGATCGAGCAGTACTTCCAGAACGGTGTTGCCGCCGAGAAGGACGTGGATCTCCTCGCCCGGTTCGCCGAGGGTGATGTGGACCTCGGTCAGATGCCTTCCTCGTCCATCCCCGGGCAGGAAGAGACCTATGGCGTCACTGCCGGTGTCGTCAGCCCCGAGATCGGTGTCCCCTACGTCGTGGAGCAGATCGGCGTCGTGAAGGGATCGGACAATCAGGACGAGGCCAAGAAGTTCGTGGACTGGTTCGGCAGCAGCGACGTCCAGGGCCGCTGGGCGGCCGAATTCGATGCGGTCCCCGTGAACGAGGCAGCCCTCGAGCAGGCCAAACCCGAGGTCATCGAGTTCGACGAGCAGTTCACCCGCCAGGACATCGACTATGCCTTCGTCCAGGAGAATCTGGACTCCTGGGTCGAGAAGATCGAACTGGAGTACATGCCGTGAGTGCCTGGCCCGCTGCTTCCAAGGACTAGACCGTGATCCGCTTCGAGAACATCAAGGTCGATTTCGGCGACGTCACCGCTATCAGCAATCTGGATCTGCAGGTGTCGGAGGGCGAGTTCTTCACGTTGCTAGGCCCGTCGGGCTGCGGCAAAACGACAGCGCTGCGCACTCTCTCGGGCCTGGTGAGTCCCTCCGCCGGCGATATCTACATCGACGGCAAGGCCGTGACGAGACTGCCCAGTGACAAGCGCGGCGTGGGCATGGTCTTCCAGAACTACGCCCTCTTCCCGTCGATGAGTGTTCGCGAGAACATCGCCTTCGGGCTGAAGGTACGGAAGACGGGCGCCGACGAGCGCCGCACCCTCGTCAGCGACATCGCCCAGCGTGTCGACCTGTCGGAGGAACAACTGGACAAGAGTGTCGCCGATCTCTCGGGAGGTCAGCAGCAGAGGGTCGCGATCGCCCGGGCACTGGTCCTCAAGCCCAAGATCCTCCTGCTGGACGAGCCCCTGTCCAATCTCGATGCGAAGCTCCGACAGCAGTTGCGCGTGGAGTTGAAGGAACTCCAGGTCCAGTCGGGGATCACCACGGTCTACGTCACGCACGATCAGGACGAAGCGCTGACCATGAGCGATCGCATCGCGGTCTTCAACAAGGGCAGGGTGGAACAGATCGGCTCGCCCCAGGAGATCTACGAGAAGTCCGCCACCGAGTTCGTCTGCACGTTCATCGGGGACAGCACGAAGCTCGGTCCCGAACTCGTCGCCCGCCTCACGGATCACTCCCCATCGCGGCTGGACCCCTCACGCCTGTCGTACCTGCGGGTCGAGAAGGTCCTCCTCGAGGACGGTGTCAGTGTGCCGTCCGGTGCGGACCAGCGGCAGCCTGCCGGAAGCACCGCGTCACTCGAGGGCAGGATCGTCGCGCGAAGCTACCACGGACAGCACAGCCGCTACACGGTCCGGAGCCACGATTCCGATGTCAAGGTCCTCGTGAAGGAGATCGGGGCGTCATCCCTGGACGTCGGGCATCCGGTCCGCCTGCGGGTGGATCCGGCGCACGTGCTGCAGTACCAGGCGTCGGCATGAGGACCCGCTCGAGTTCGCAGATGTTCAGGTCTCCCCTCGTGGTGGTCACCCTGGTCATCCTGACCTGGTTCAGTGCCGCCTTCTTGCTCTGGCCCAATCTGAATCTGCTCGCCGAAACCTTCTTCCCCGGAGGGGAGTTCACCGGTCGCGCCGTGGAGCGGCTGTTGTCCTCCGATCGGGCCATGAAGTCGCTGGCCAACAGCTTCCTACTCGCGGTGGTCCTGTCGATCACCGTGAACGTGGTCGGGATCTTCGTCGTGCTGGTGACCCAGTACTTCCGGATCCGTGGTTCGCGGGTCCTCTGGCTCGGCTACGCGACCACCTTCCTCTTCGGCGGGATCGTCCTGGCCGCCGGGTACAAGTTCATCTACGGTTCCGACGGCATCGTCACCGAGCTGGTCGCCTCCTACTTCCCGGACATGGACCGCGACTGGTTCGGCGGATTCTTCGCGGTCCTGTTCGTCATGACGCTGGCCACGACCACCAATCATCTCCTCTTCCTCGGCAACGCGATCCGGGACATCGACTTCCAGACCATCGAGGCCGCGAAGAACATGGGTGCCTCGGACTGGACCACGCTGCGCAGGGTCGTCCTGCCCGTCCTCAAGCCGACCCTGTTCGCGGTCACCATCCTGGCCTTCCTCGTCGGGCTCGGCGCCCTGAGTGCACCCCAGGTGCTCGGCGGCGAAGACTTCCAGACCATCACCCCCATCATCCTGACGTTCGCGACCACCTCCTCCTCCCGGGACATCGCCGCCCTGCTGGCCCTGGTCCTCGGTGCGGCGACCATCATCATGCTCGCCATCATGTCCAGGCTGGAGCGCGGCGGGACGTACCACTCTGTGGCCAGGGTCGCAGCGCCCCTGCAGAAGCAGCGCATCTCCAACCCGGTAGCGAATGTCGTCGTCCACGTCGTGGCCTATGTCCTGTTCGTCATCTACATCTCGCCCCTGGTGCTGATCCTCCTCTACTCGTTCATGGACAGCGCGTCGATCAGTGCCGGGATCCTCGCGCCGAACCGCTTCACGCTCGAGAACTACACGCGTGTCCTCTCCGAGGGGTCGGTGCTGCGTCCGTTCATCGTGAGCATCGTCTACAGCGGGCTATCGGCCATCATCACCGTGGGCGGACTCCTGTTCGTCACCCGGATCATCCAGAAGTACCGCACGAAGATCACCGTCACCTTCGAGTACCTGCTGCACATCCCCTGGATCCTTCCCGCGGCCATGATCGCGGTGGGACTCGTGCTGACGTACGACGAACCGAGTCCGCTGGTGGGTGGAGCCGTGCTCAGTGGGACGACGGTGATCCTGCTGATCGCTTTCGTCGTCGTGAAGATCCCGTTCACCCTCCGCATGCTCAAGGCTGCGTTCTCCTCGGTCAACGAATCCATGGAGGAGGCCGCCACCATCATGGGAGCAGGAGCCCTGTACACGTTCCGCCGGATCCTGCTGCCGGTGGTCCTGCCGACGGCGGCTGCCATCGCCGCCCTGAACTTCAACAGCCAGCTCGACGACTACGACACCGCCGTCTTCCTCGCCCACCCGCTCTACCAGCCCCTCGGACTACAGATCAAGGCCAACACCGAGGGCGGTGCCGACGTGAACGCCGTGGCCAACACGTTCGTGTACACCGTGCTGCTCATGATCGTGATGGGCCTGACGATGTACCTCGTCTACGGACGCGGGAGCAGGCGCCGCCAGAAGAAGCGCCGGCCCGCCGGTGCACCGGCCACGCCGGCGGCGGATGTCCCCGTTGTACCTGCGGGCGCCGGAGAGGCACATCCGGCCCTCACCGCCACCTCGGAGGTGAATCCGCCCCCACCGGTCGCCTCGGGGAGCACGCGACAATAGTGCCGGGCGTGCCGGGTATTCAGGGAGCACCAGTACCCGTCCGTCACGGCCGGGGCGCGGCCGGACCGACGGATAGACTGCAGGAACCATGAGTGCCCACACCTCCGACCACACGGACAGTACCGATACCGCTGCTGCCGCCGCCGAACCCGAGTCCCCCGCCGTCCTTCCTCTCCTGAGCGAACCGCGAGACGGCGTCCCCTTCGTCATCGACACTCCCGCCGGTCTGGAACGCGCAGCAACCGCCCTGGCCGCGGGAACGGGACCTGCCGGCGTGGACGCGGAGCGGGCCTCGGGATTCCGCTACGGTCAGCGTGCCTTCCTCGTCCAGATCAGACGCGAGGGTGCCGGGACGTGGCTCATCGATCCCGAACCCTTCGAGGACCTCCGCGTCATCGACGATGCCCTTGACGGCGTCGAGTGGATCCTGCACGCCGCCAGCCAGGATCTCCCCGGTCTGGCCGAGCTCGGCATGCACCCCAGCACGCTCTTCGACACGGAGCTCGCCGCTCGCCTCGCCGGTCTTCCGCGGGTGGGCCTCGCCGCCGTCATCGAGTCCCAGCTCGGCTTCACCCTGGCGAAGGAGCACTCCGCGGCCGACTGGTCCAAGCGTCCCCTGCCCGAGCCCTGGCTCCGCTACGCGGCGCTCGACGTCGAGGTCCTCGCGGAGCTGCGCGAGAGCCTCACCGAGCTCCTCGACCAGGACGGCAAGCTCGCCATCGCGGAGGAGGAGTTCGAGCACATCCGCCGCACTCCTCCGGCGGCGCCGCGCGTGGACCCCTGGCGCCGCACCTCCGGACTCCACCAGTTGCGGGACAGGCGACAGCTCGCCGTCGTCCGGGAGATCTGGCAGGAGAGGGAGGACCTGGCCGAGCGCCGCGACGTCGCGCCCGGACGACTCATCCCGGACTCGGCGATCATCGCCGCCGCGAAGGCGATGCCGAGCACGGTTCCCCAGTTGCTCGCCACCAAGGGCTTCCACGGCCGGGCAGCGCAGAAGGAAGCGCCGCGCTGGCTCAAATGCATCAGCGACGCACGGAAGCTGACCGACCTGCCGCCGCTGCACATACCGACCAACGCCCCGCCACCGCCGCGTATCTGGGCGGAGCGGGACCCGGAGGCGGCCGCCCGTCTGCAGACGGCACGCCCCCGGATCGCCCAGCACGCCCTGACACTCGACATGCCGCTGGAGAATCTGCTCACCCCCGATCACCTGCGACGCCTCGCCTGGCGTCCGCCGGCCGAGATCTCCCTCGAATCCGTCTCGGCGGCGCTGGCCGACGTCGGAGCTCGCGCATGGCAGATCGAACAGGTCGCAGGGATCATCACCGTGGCGTTCCTCGAGCCGGAACCCTTGGCCGACAAGACCCGGCAGGGCGCTCCGGGCGCCCCCGCCGTCTGATCCGCAGGAGCCACCGATGTGGTTGCACGCTATGTTACTGGCCAGTAACATGATCGCGGATCTACATCTCAAGGAGGAGCACAGGTGAGCCCAGAAACCGGCACCGCGTCCACACGGAGCGCATCGAGAGCCGTGCGCGACGTCGTCTTCGTCGACGGCGTACGTACCCCCTTCGGCAAGGCGGGCGACAAGGGCATCTACGCCGGGATGCGCGCCGATGACCTCGTGGTCAAGTGCATCAGGGATCTGCTGCGCCGCAACCCGTCACTGCCCGCCGAGCGCGTGGACGAGGTAGCCATCGCGGCCACCACGCAGACCGGAGATCAGGGCCTCACCATCGGTCGCACCGCGGCCCTCCTCGCCGGACTCCCCCGGACGGTCCCCGGATTCGCGATCGACCGCATGTGCGCCGGCGCCATGACGGCCGTCACCACCACGGCATCCGGGATCGCCTTCGGCGCCTACGACGTCGTCATCGCCGGCGGTGTTGAGCACATGGGAAATCATCCGATGGGCTCCGGAGCCGACCCGAACCCACGCTTCGCGGCGGAGCGGATCGTCGATCCCGCGGCGCTGAACATGGGCAATACCGCTGAGAATCTGCACGACCGCTTCCCCGACATCACCAAGGACCGCACGGACGCATACGCCGTGCGAAGCCAGCAGAAGCTTGCCCGGGCGTACGACGCCGGTCAGATCCAGCCCGATCTCGTGCCGGTCGCGGGCAAGAAGGCCGGCGCCGGCTGGACGCTCAACACCGCCGACGAGCCGCCCCGCCCCGGCACGACCATGGAGGACCTCGCCACGCTGCGCACCCCCTTCCGCGCTCACGGCAGGGTCACCGCGGGCAACGCGGCGGGCCTGAACGACGGCGCGACAGCGGCCCTGCTCGCCGATGCCGATGCCGCTGCCGAACTCGGTCTGCCGGTCCGCATGCGCCTTCTCGCCTACGCCTTCGCAGGCGTGGAACCGGAGGTCATGGGGATCGGTCCCGTTCCCGCCACGGAGAAGGCACTGCGCCAGGCAGGTCTGGAGATCGGCGACATCGGCCTCTTCGAGATCAACGAGGCCTTCGCCGTCCAGGTGCTGAGCTTCCTCGACCACTTCGACATCGACGACGAGGACCCCCGTGTGAACCGCTACGGCGGAGCGATCGCCGTCGGGCATCCCCTGGCGTCCTCCGGCGTGCGGCTGATGAACCAGTTGGCCCGCCAGTTCGAGGAGGACCCTGATGTGCGCTACGGCATGACCACGATGTGCATCGGACTGGGTATGGGCGCCACGGTCATCTGGGAGAACCCCCACCACGAGCACTACGGACAGGATGCAGCATGAGCTTCGAACGCTACGACGAACTGGCCGCACTCTTCCCCGCGGAGATCGTGACCCACTCCTACGTCCAGGACATCGAACTGCCGGGCGGCGGCGGCGTCCTGGCCCTGATCACGCTGGACAACGATCTCGACCAGACCAAGCCGACCACGCTCGGACCCAGCACGCTGATCGAGTTCGGCCGCACCCTCGAGACCCTGAAGGAGCGGGCGGCAGCCGGCGAGATCGTGGGCGTCGCCGTCACCGGCAAACCCTACTTCCTGGTTGCCGGAGCAGATCTCAGCACCGTCAAGAGTGTGAAGTCCGAGCACCTCGGCAGGCTCATGGCCGAGCTCGGGCACGAGGCCTACGATCTCCTCGCCGACCTGGGCGTGCCGAGCTTCGCCTTCATCAATGGAGTCGCCCTCGGCGGAGGACTCGAGGTGGCACTGGCCGCGAACTACCGCACGGTCTCCACGGGAGCCAAGGGCATCGGTCTTCCCGAGGCCTTCATCGGACTCGTCCCGGGATGGGGTGGCGTCTACCGCCTGCCGCGTCTGATCGGGCCCGCGAACGCGGTCAAGGTCATGATCGAGAACCCCCTGAGCAACAACCGGAGCCTCAGCGGGACGGAAGCGTACGAGCTCGGCATCGCGGATGCCCTCTTCGAACCGGCGGACTATCTCGAGCAGTCCCTGCTGTGGGCAGCACGCGTCCTGCAGGATACAGATGCGCGGCGAGCTGTGGAACAGCGCCGCAGCGAACGCGCCGATCACGACGACGACGCCTGGGTCTCGGCGGTCGCCGCCGGACGTTCCTTCGTCGAGGCGAAGACGGGTAATGCCGCTCCCGCGCCGTCGCGCGTACTGGACCTGCTCGAGGCAGGGTTGCGCCTGTCGCAGAAGGAATCGGCGGCGGCGGAGTGCACCGCGCTGGCCGAGCTGATGCAGACACCGGAGTTCCAGTCCACGGTGTACGCGTTCCTCGATCTGGTGCAGAAGCGTGGCAAGCGCCCGGCTGGGGCACCGGACAGGAAACTGGCGCGGACCGTGACGAAGGTCGGCGTCGTGGGTGCGGGCCTGATGGCGAGCCAGCTGGCGCTCCTGTTCGCGCGTCAGCTGAAGGTTCCGGTGGTCCTGACCGATATAGACCAGTCCCGCGTGGACAAGGGCGTGGGGTACGTTTATGCCGAGATCGACAAACTGCTCGGCCGGAAGCGCCTGTCCCAGGACGCGGCGAACCGCACCCGGGAGCTCGTCACCGGGTCCGTGTCGAAGGAGGCCTTCGCCGACGCCGACTTCGTGATCGAAGCGGTCTTCGAGGAGATGTCCGTCAAGAAGCAGGTCTTCGCCGAGGTGGAGGCCGTCGTCTCCGCCGAGTGCATCCTGGCGACCAACACGTCGTCGCTCTCAGTCGCGGACATGGCGGCGGATTTGGAGCACCCCGAGCGCGTGGTGGGTTTCCACTTCTTCAACCCGGTGGCGGCCATGCCGCTGCTGGAGGTGGTACGTGCACCGAAGACCGACGACGCCGTCCTCGCCACGGCGTTCGTGGTCGCCAAGGGCCTGAAGAAGAATGCTGTCCTGGTCCAGGATGCCCCGGCGTTCGTGGTGAACCGTGTCCTCGGGCGCATGTTCGGTGAGATCACCGCCGTCTTCGACGAGGGCACCGATGCGACCACGGCCGACACGGCCCTGCGCCCCATGGGTCTGCCGATGTCGCCCTTCAGGCTCCTCGCCCTGGTGGGGCTGCCGGTGGGCCAGCACGTCCAGGAATCGCTGCACACCGCGTTCGGGGACCGCTTCCACCTCTCGGAGAATCAGCAGAAGCTGATCGACGCCGGGGTCAAGGGTCTGTGGGAGAAGCAGGAGGACGGGTCGTACACGGTGCCCGACTCCACGCTGGCACTCATGGATCGGGGTGACAGCCCCTCGACCGCCGAGGAGGTGCTCCGACGCACGCAGGACGGCCTCGCCGATGAGATCGGGCGCATGCTCGACGAGGGCGTGGTGGCCGCACCCGAGGATGTCGATCTGTGCATGATCATGGGCGCCGGATGGCCCATGCACCTCGGTGGCATCACGCCGTACCTCGACCGCGTCGGCGCCTCCGAGCGCGTGAACGGCAAGCAGTTCCACCAGGGATGATGTTCAGATGACCGATCCTGCTGATCTCCTCGACCTCGACGGCCTGCTCACCGAGGACGAGCGGGCCCTGCGCGGCCGCGTCCGTGACTTCGTCGATACCGCCATCAAGCCGAACATCGCCGGCTGGTACGACCGGGCCGAGTTCCCGCTGGAGATCGTGCCGACGATGGCCGACCTCGGGCTCCTGGGCATGCACATCAAGGGCTATGGGTGCCCCGGGCGGAGCTCCGTGGAGTACGGTCTGGCTGCCCTGGAGCTGGAGGCCGGCGATTCCGGGCTGCGCACCTTCGTCAGTGTGCAGGGCTCCCTGGCGATGAGCGCGATCGCCAAGCACGGCTCCGAGGAGCAGAAGAACGAATGGTTGCCGAGAATGGCGGCCGGGGCGGTGATCGGGTGCTTCGGCCTCACCGAGCCCACCGGAGGTTCCGATCCCGGGAGCATGCTCACCTTCGCTCAGAAGGACGGCGACGACTGGGTCCTCAATGGCAGCAAGCGCTGGATCGGTCTCGCCTCGGTGGCGCACGTGGCGATCATCTGGGCCATGACCGACGACGGCGTCCGGGGCTTCGTCGTCCCCACGGACACCCCCGGATTCTCGGCGACCCCGATCCTGCAGAAGCTCTCCATGCGGGCCTCGATCCAGTGCGATGTGGAACTCACCGACGTGCGATTACCCGCCACCGCCCTGCTCCCGAATGCGAAGGGCCTGCGCGGGCCCTTCGAGTGCCTCAACGAGGCACGCTACGGGATCATCTGGGGCGCCATGGGTGCAGCCCGCGACAGCTACTACGCCGCACTGGACTACTCGAAGGAGCGCCTGCAGTTCGGCAAGCCGCTGGCCGGCTACCAGTTGACCCAGCTCAAACTCGTGAACATGGCCCTGGAAATCAACAAGGGGATCCTGCTGGCCCTGCAGGTAGGACGTCTGAAGGACGCCGGTACCCTGCAACCGCACCAGATCTCCGTGGGAAAGCTCAACAACTGCAGGGAGGCCATCGAGATCTGCCGGGAAGCACGCGCCATACTCGGCGGAAACGGTGTGACGCTCGACTACTCCCCGCTGCGCCACGCGAACAACCTCGAGAGCGTCCGCACCTATGAGGGCACCGACGAGGTCCACACCCTGATCCTCGGCAACCACATCACGGGAACCCCGGCCTTCCGCTAGTCGCGCTTCGACCACCCGGTCGGGCTTGGCGTACCGTGGGATCGGTATCATCGCCACGACCCGCATCCGATGGAAGGGAACTGCACCATGAACCGAGAAGACCTGCCGGCCCCCGAACAGGGCATGATCCTGGCCCACTACATCACGGTTCGCGACGTCGAGCGCTCGCGCACCTTCTACGCCGACATCTTCGGTGGGGAGGTCGTCCTGCCGGAGAATCCGGGCATGGTGAAGGTGGCCAACACGTGGATCATCATGAATCCCGGTGGCGGCCCCACACCGGACAAGCCGGACCTCAGTCTGAGGGCGCCGGAGGACAATGACCCGATCACCTCCTTCCTCAACGTGCGGGTCGCGGACATCGCAGCGTTCTACGAGGCAGCCAGGGCGAAGGGTGCGGAGTTCCTCACCGAACCGCTGGATCGCAAGGCCGAGATCCGGTGCTACCTGCGGGATCCTGACGGCTATCTCATCGAGATCGGCCAGGCAACGGGGATGCTCGAGGGCGTCTTCGCTGATCGTCCGGACGACGAGTCCTGACACGCTGATCGCTACTGCAGCAAAGGAGACCCTGTGACGAGCATTGACCTTCCCGTCCTGGTCCTGGGAGCAACGGGCGGCCAGGGCGGCGCCGTCGTCGACGCCCTGATCACCCATGGAGCACCAGTGCGCGCCCTGGCCAGGAGACCGGACTCCGCCTCGGCGCGCGAGCTTGCGCAGCGAGGCATCGAGCTGGTCGCAGGAGCCCTGGACGACACAGCAGCTCTGACCGAGGCCATGCGCGGGGTGAGATCCGTGTTCGCGGTGACCACGCCGTTCGAGAGCGGGACCGACGCCGAGATCGCCCAGGGCCGAGCCATCCTCGCAGCAGCCACCGCAGCAGCGGTACCGCACGTGGTGTTCAGCTCGGTGGCAGGTGCGCAGCAGGACAGTGGGGTGCCGCACTTCGAGAGCAAGGCGGTGATCGAGGCCGAACTGACGGCCTCGACCCTCTCGTACACCATCCTCGGCCCCGCCTACTTCTTCGACAACGCCCTCGGGGGCGAGCAGCAGATCCGCGACGGGGTCTTCCAGGTCCCGCTGTCACCCGACAGGCCCCTGCAGCAGTTGGCACGTGCGGACCTGGGAAGGTTCGCAGCCGCCGTCCTCCTCGATCCGAGCTCCTTCGTAGGCGCACGTATCGAGCTCGCCAGCGACGCGCCCACCCCGGCGCTCATGACCGAAGCGCTGGCGAGGGCGATCGGACGACCCGTGCTCCACGAACGGATTTCTCTCGACGACGTGGGGAACGCCGACATGCACGCCATGTGGGAGTTCCTGCAGGACCCGGGCTACCAGATCGATCTCGAGCAGCTCCACGCACAGCGGCCCCGGATGCACTGGACCACGTTCGCCGAGTGGGCCGCAGCGACCTTCGAAGACCCGAGCTGACACACTTGCGCACACCACAGGTCGTATGAGCAGTCGGCCCTGCCTGCAGGGCTCGGCACCGAACTCGTACCGGATACAGGAAGAAGGATCAGTCATGGAACCGACCGAGACGAACCATATCGACCCCTCCATAGCACCGAGCGGTACCGGGTGCGCCGAGTGCCTGGCTGGACACGGAGCCGGCTGGTGGTTCCACCTGCGGCGCTGCGCCCAGTGCGGAAAGATCGGCTGCTGCGACAGCTCGCCCTCGCAGCACAGCACGAATCACGCCCACACTGCCGGGCACCCCGTACTCACGAGCTTCGAACCGGGCGAGACCTGGTTCTGGAATGCCGAGACCGAGGAGACCTTCGAGGGACCAAAGCTCGCCGCTCCACGGTCACGTCCCGAATCCCAACCCGTACCAGGGCCGGAGGGACAGGTGCCGTCGGACTGGAGGAACCAGCTCCGCGGGTAGTGCCCCCACAGCGTCGCGACCCGTTCCGGGAGATACACGATGAACACGAGCCGTCTCGAGGCCTTCAGCGACGGAGTGCTGGCGATCGTCATCACGATCATGGTGCTCGAGCTCAATATCCCGGACGAACCCACCTGGAGCGGGTTGCGGCAGATCCTTCCGATCTTCTTGAGCTATCTGCTCAGCTTCGTGTACGTGGGAATCTACTGGAACAATCACCATCATCTGGTGAAGTTGGCGGGCAGAGTCAACGGCGCCGTCCTGTGGGCCAATCTCCACCTCCTGTTCTGGCTCTCGCTCATCCCCTTCAGCACCAGATGGATGCAGCAGACCGAGTTCGTGCTGGTACCGGTCCTGATCTACGGCATCGATCTCCTGCTGGCCGCCGTCGCCTTCTACCTCCTCCGCGTCGCGTTGATGCGGCAGGACGGCCCGGAGGGCCACCTCAGCCGGGCACTGCGTACTGAACAAAAGGCCAAGTGGTCGCCCATGCTCTACCTGCTGGGTATGGCAGCGACCCTGATCCATCCGTTCCTGGGACTGGGTATCTATGCCGCCGTCGCCGTCCTGTGGCTACTCCCCCAGCGCCGGATAGAACGCTACGTGGTCGCGCTCAACGAATGACGGCGGACGGGCCGCACCTGGTGTTCAGCGGTAGCCATGAGCCCCTGCAGGTAACAAGTCAGCACTCAATTGAACGGATCGTGCGGGTAGGACCCGCGAACCCCTCGACGGAGGACAAACCCCTCGTTCCCCGGTCTGGCGGTCTTTTCCCTCCACTGATCCCCTGCAGCGGGGAAGAACGTGTCTGCCCCAGCATCCCCTGCTTCCCGCCACCTGCGAAGTGCGCAGGAGTATATTGACATCTCGGCCAGCCACGAGATTGCCCCGGCACGATGAAAGGACACCACGAGTTCACCTGCTGGGGATCTCCCACACCGACGTGGCCCGTCGTACCGCCTTGAGCCGGAGCACTGAAGAGCACCGAGAGCACCGAGAGCACCGAGAGCACTGTTGTAGGTCGAGGAACGGAGTATTCGTGCCAGTCATCCAGTCCCATGAGATTTTCAAGGTCTTCGGCACCAGAGCCGAGCGCGCCGTCGAGCGACTGCGGTCGGGTGCCACGCGCGAGGAATTGCGCGAGGACAATCTGACGCCCGCGGTGATCGACGCGACCTTCGACGTGGGTGAGGGCGAGATCTTCGTGGTGATGGGACTCTCCGGGTCCGGTAAGTCGACCCTGATCAGGATGGTGAACGGGCTCCTCATGCCGACGGCCGGCTCGATGAGTGTCGCGGGTGAGGACATCACGCGCCTCCGCGGGAAGGACCTCCGGCGGGTACGGCGCGAGAAGGTCAGCATGGTCTTCCAGCACTTCGCCCTGCTCCCCCATCGCACGGTCGGCGAGAACGCGGCCTACGGGCTCAAGGTGCAGGGGCTCAACCGCTCCGAACGCGAGAAGAAGGCCGACGTCGCCCTGCAGCTCGTGGGCCTCGAAGGCTGGGGAGGCTCACTTCCGGGTGAACTCTCCGGCGGGATGCGCCAGCGCGTGGGTCTGGCCCGGGCGCTCGCTGCGGAGACCGACGTCATGCTGATGGACGAGGCCTTCAGCGCGCTGGACCCGCTGATCCGGCGCGAGATGCAGGACCAGCTGGTGGACCTGCAGCATCAGCTGGGCAAGACCATCCTCTTCATCACGCACGATCTGAACGAAGCGATGCGCCTCGGCGACAGGATCGCCATGATGCGCGACGGACGCATCGTGCAGGTCGGCACGACAGAGCAGATCCTCAACGATCCCGCGAACGACTACGTGGCCCAGTTCGTGCAGGACGTGGATCGCACCCGGGTCCTCACCGCCTCCGCCATCATGGAGGCTCCTGTTGCCCTGCTCGGCAGTGAGCAGGGGCCGAGGGCAGCGCACCGACTCCTGCGGGAGAACCAGCTCTCCAGCCTCATGGTGGTGGGTCGCGACAAGGCCCTGCAGGGCATCGTCCACGAGCACGAGGTGGCAGAGGCAGTACAGCGGGGCACCGATGATCTGGACGGGGTGCTGCGGAGAGCGACGACGGTGCGGCTCGACAGCACGCTCGCCGATCTGCTCACGGCTGCCGCGGAGAGCCCGGCGGCGCTGGCCGTGGTGGACGAGCACGGCAAGCTCCGCGGCGTCGTCCCGCGCGTCACCCTGCTGAACGCTCTCGGCGATCCCAGGACCGTCGTCGAGCACGTGGGACCCGAGCAGAAGGTGATGGCATGAGAGTACCCAGCACTCAGTTCGAGGAGACCGGAGTACCCCGGGTGCCGGTCGGCGACGGCATCGAGGTGGTCTTCAACTGGGTGGACGAGAATCTGGGGGGATTCTTCCGCGGCGTACGCGACGTGATCCTCGGCGCCACCGACGGATTGGCCGATCTCCTCAACACGCTCCCCGCCCTGGTGCTCGTGGTCCTGTTCGCCCTCCTCGCCTGGTTGGTCAAGGACTGGAAGTTCGGCATCATCTCCCTCATCGGCCTGGCCTTCATCATCAGCGTGGGCCAGTGGGAGAATGCGATGACCACGCTGGCGCTGGTGCTCGTCGCCACCGTCATCGCACTCGTCATCGCCATCCCGCTCGGGATAGCCGCTGCTCGCTCCGACTCGGTGAGTAACGCCGTACGTCCGGTGATGGACCTGATGCAGACCATGCCGGCCTTCGTGTGGCTCGTGCCCGTCGTGACGCTCTTCAGCATCGGTGTGGCCGGAGGTGTGGTGGCGACGGTCATCTTCGCACTGCCGCCCGGAGTCCGCCTCACCGAACTCGGCATCCGCCAGGTCGACGCCGAGGTGGTCGAGGCCGGCCACGCGTTCGGCAGCTCACCGGGGCAGATCCTGCGCGGGATCCAGGTACCGCTGGCACTGCCCACCATCATGGCCGGGGTCAATCAGGTGATCATGCTGGCGCTGTCGATGGCGGTGATCGCCGGACTCGTGGGCGCAGGCGGGCTCGGAGGCGCCGTGACCTCCTCCATCTCCCAGCTCGACATCGGCCTCGGCTTCGAGGCGGGCCTGTCGGTCGTCGCCCTGGCGATCTATCTGGACCGCACCACGGCCGCTGTCGGCGGCGGGGCAGCAGCCCGGGCACGACGCATCTCCGGCGCCTTCGGTCGCCTTCTGGGCCGTTCCGGCACGACGGCTGCTCCCGCCGTCCCGGCGGGCAGCCGAGCCTGATCCTCCAGCTACTTCAGGGGCACCGTTCACCCCGGTGCCCTCCGATGAAAAAAGGAAGAAGAAGATGACGAAGAAGACGAATGTACGAAATCTCGGACTGTTCGCCGCCCTCCTGAGCCTGACCCTGGGCGCCACCGCCTGCGGAGCGGACAGCTCCGAGAGCCCCGACGAGAGCGCCGGTGAGACCGGCTCCACCGAGGAGACCCAGACCATCACCCTGGGCATCATCCCGTCGTGGACCGACGGTCTGAGCACGGCGTACCTGTGGCAGGACATCCTCGAGGACGAGGGATTCGAGGTGGAGATCACGGAACTGAGCGAAGCGGCGCCCCTGTACACCGGGCTGTCCAACGGCGATGTCGACGTCTATCCGTCGGGCTGGCCCGACGCGACCCATGTCAAGTACATGGAGGAGTACGGGGAGGACATCGAGGACCTCGGCACCTACTACGACAACGCGAAGCTCACCTTCGCCGTCCCGGAGTACACCGACATCGACTCGATCGCCGATCTGACGGGCAACGCCGATCAGTTCGACGGCCGGATCGTCGGCATCGAGCCCGGTGCGGGCCTGACGGGCGTGACGAAGGACAGCGTGATGCCGACGTATGAGCTCGAGGACGACTACGAGCTGGTAGAGTCCTCCACCACCGCGATGCTCACGGAACTGCAGGGCGCGATCGACGCCGAGGACGACATCGTGGTGACCCTGTGGAAGCCGTTCTGGGCCAACAGCGCGTTCCCGATCAAGGACCTCGACGATCCCGAGGGTGCACTCGGTCCTGTGGAGGGCCTCCACACCCTGGCACGCACGGGATTCGCCGAGGACTTCCCGGAGGTCGCCGACATGATGGGCAACTTCACCCTCGACGACGAGCAGTACGGCCAGCTCGAGGACCTCGTGGTCAACGAGTTCGGTTCGGGCAAGGAAGCCGAGGCCGTGGATCAGTGGCTGGAGGAGAACCCCGACTTCGTCGACAGCCTCAAGGGCTGACACTTAACACCTGACACCTGACACGGAAGGAGGAGGGCCGGTGCTACCGGTCCTCCTCCTTTTCCGCGTACTGGTCCCCTGCTCGGGCCGTACCTCGCCCACCACGGGCGGTCGGCTACGCCGGGAACAGACGATCCAGCTCCTGCAGGTCCTCCGCGGACGGCGACCAGTGTGCAGCCGCGGCATTCTGGCGCACCTGCTCGGGTGAGGTTGCCCCGGCGATCACGGAGGCGACCGACGGTTGGGCGGCCAGCCAGGAGAACGCCACCTGGACCTCGCTGCTGCCTCGCTGCGCTGCGAAGCGGGAGAACGCCTCGAGCTGGTCCCAGTCGGCGGTCTCCAGCAGATTCTTCCGGGAATGGGTCAGGCGGCTTCCCTCCGGTACCTCGTCGCGGCGGTACTTGCCGGTCAGCAGACCGTTCGCGAGCGGGAAGTACGGCAGCACGCCGAGACCGTACGCCTCGACGGCCGGCACGACCTCCGACTCCACCCGGCGATCCAGCAGGCTGTAGGCGTTCTGCGCCGAGACGAACGGGGTGTAGCCACCCTGGCGCGCGGTGAACTCGGCCTCGGCGATCTGCCAGCCCGCGAAGTTGGAGTGCCCGAGGTACCGCACCTTGCCACTGGTGACCAGGTCGTCGAGCGCGGCCAGGGTCTCCTCGATCGGGGTGAGGACATCCGGGGCGTGGTACTGGTACAGGTCGATCCAGTCCGTGCCGAGGCGCCGCAGCGAGGCCTCGACCGCGCGGACGATGTAGCGGCGGGATCCACGGGCACCCCAGTCCGGGCCGTTGAGCCCGTCCAGATCGAGCCCGAACTTCGTGGCGAGGACGACGTCGTCGCGCCTGGTTCCGAGCGCCCTGCCGAGCTGGGTCTCGCTCACCCCGGGTGCCCTGCCGTAGGCGTCGGCGACGTCGAAGAGCGTGATACCGGCGTCGATCGCAGCATGCACGACGGCGTCCGTTCCCTCCTGCGACTCGGAGGTGGTGCCGGCCCTACCCAGGTTGTTGCAGCCGAGCCCGACGGTGGAAACGCTGAGCCCGGAGGAACCCAGTCTGCGATAGGTCATCATGGTCCCAACCTACCAAATCGGTTGCCCGGGGCACCCGAATCGATCGCGCGCGTCGTATCAGGGGAACCAGATGCCGATCTCACGCTCGGCGGACTCGACCGAGTCCGAGCCGTGGACGAGATTCTGCTGGACCGCAACCCCCCAGTCGCGTCCCAGGTCGCCGCGGATGGTACCCGGCGCTGCCATGGTCGGCTCGGTCGCTCCGGCGAGGGAACGGAAGCCCTCGATGACGCGCTCCCCCTCGAACACTGCCGCGACGATCGGTCCGCTGAGCATGAAGTCGACGAGGGGTTCGAAGAAGGGCTTGCCGGCGTGCTCGGCATAGTGCTGCTCGAGCAGCTCACGCGTGGCCTGCAGGTGCCTGAGATCAGCGATGCCGTAGCCCTTCGCCTCGATCCGCGCCAGAATGGTGCCGGTCAGGCCCCGCGCTACGCCGTCGGGCTTGACGAGGACAAGGGTGCGCTCGGTGCTCATGGATTCTCCTGGCTCTGCGGCATCATCGATGCCGTCGTGGATGAGGTGCTGCAACAGATTCTACCGATGGAGCACGCGCTACTGCGGGTTCGCCTTCTCCCACTCCGCCTGCAGTCTGTCGCGCTCCACGTTCTCCCGGTCCACGCGTGTGCCCTGCCTGATCCCGTACCACCAGGTCAGGGCGAACGCCACACCGACGACGAACATGGTCGGCTCCAGGAAGCCGCCGGCAATGATGACGAGCTGCAGGAACCAGCCCAGACCAATGCCCCACCGCTTCGTCACGACGGCGCAGCTCAGGATCAGGACCACGCTGAGGATCAGCCCGGAGGTCAGGATCAGCACGGGGCTGATCTCGTCGCGTCTGAGCCCGAAGACCGCCAGAGTCGCGAAGAACACCACGAACGCCTCGAGTGCGAGCACCGTCGAGGCGAACAGGACCTTCGTGGAGCGGCGCTTCTTGGGCATGCCGGGGCGCCATTCGCGCTGCGCCTTCGTCATGCGTGCCATGTCCCGCCTACTTCCCTAGCAGCGTTCGGGCCTCGCCGACCACGGTGATGGACCCGGTCACGAGGATACCTCCGGCGAGGTCGTTGTTCTCCTCGGCCTTCATCACGGCCCACTCGAGGGCGTCGTCGAGACCCGGGAGGATGGTGATGTTCTCCTCGGCGAAGCCTGCAGCAAGGGCGTCCTGCAGCAGCTCCGCGGCCGGTACGGACCTCGGTGAGGTGGACTGCGTGAGGCAGACGTCCTCGAGGATCCCACCGAGCTCCTCGTGCAGCTCGGCGAGCATGCCCGCGGAGTCCTTGTCCCGCAGCGCCCCGATCACCAGGACCAGGCGCGTGAAGTCGAAGGCCTCCCGGATACCCTTCGCGGCGGCGCGCGCGCCGGCCGGATTGTGCGCGGCGTCGACGATGATGCTCGGGGCGGTGCGGACCACCTCGAGGCGCCCCGGGGAGGTGACGGCCCGCAGACCGTTCCGCACGAGCGTCGTGTCCAGCTCCCGTTCCCCACCACCGAGGAAGGCCTCCACAGCGGCGACCGCCAGGGCCGCATTCTCCGCCTGGTGCTCGCCGTGGAGCGGGACCAGCAGCTCACCGTAGCGGCCGGCGAGCCCGGTGAGCGAGACGACCTGCCCACCGACGGCGACGGACCGGGACTCCACACCGAACTCGATGCCCTCGAAGCGGAACTCGGCGCCGACCTCCTGCGCCCGCTCCAGAAGCACCTGTGCGGCGTCGCGGGACTGGATGGCGCTCACCAGGAACGCGCCGGCCTTGATGATGCCGGCCTTCTCGAGGGCGATCTCCTCCACGGTCTCCCCGAGGAGATCCGTGTGGTCGAGCGAGATCGGCGTGACGACGGCTACCTGACCATCACCCACGTTGGTGGCATCGGTGATCCCGCCGAGTCCCACCTCGATCACTCCGACGTCGATCGGCTCGTCGGCGAAGATGGCGAACGCGAGGATGGTGATGGACTCGAAGTAGGTCAGGCGCGCTTCACCGGCCACGAGGAGTTCGCCGTCGACGATGTCCAGGTAGGGCTTGATCTCGTCCCACACCCTGACGAAGGTCTCGTCCGGCACCGGTTCGCCGTCGATGCTGATGCGCTCGGTCACGCGGGACAGGTGGGGGCTGGTGTAGCGGCCCGTGCGCAGGTCGTGCGCGAGCAGGATGCTCTCGATCATCCGGGCGGTCGAGGTCTTCCCGTTGGTCCCCGTGATGTGGATGATCGGGAAGGCCTTGTTCGGCTCCCCGAGGATCTCCATGGCCCTGTGCAGCGGAGCCATGCGCGGCTCCATCTTGTCCTCGGGGGCACGGCTGAGCAGCTCGGCATAGACGCTCTCGACCGAGAACGCGTCGTGATCCGGCCGGTCGTCCTCGGTGCTGCCGGGGTCGGTGGGCTCGTTCAAGTCATCCATGCACTGACTCCTGTTTCTCGACGGTGATGCTGAAATCGCCGTCGGCGTCCTCGACCGGCGCGATACTCAGCTGAATGGTCAGGGTCTCCGCACTGATCAGCTCAGCGTTGGCCTCCAGCGCCGCCACCTGCCCGGGTGCCACACCGATGACGGTGCTGATGCGATCACTGATCCTCAGATCCGCGTCGCGGCGCGCCTGCTGGACGGCGCGGATGGCGTCCCGCGCCGTGCCCTCGGCCGCGAGTTCGTCGGTGACCTCGGTGTCGAGCACGAGGAAACCGCCGCCCGGGAGCACGGTGACGGCCTTGGAGTCGGCTTCGGTGCCCGCCACGACGGTGTCGAGCGTGTACTCGTGCGGTTCGAGGGCCAGCCCGCCGACGACGACGCCGCCGTCGTCGTCCACGAGCCAGTCGCCCGACTTCGATGCCTTGATGGCGGCCTGCACGTTCCTGCCGAGGCGCGGACCGGCGGCGCGCGCGTCGACCACGAGCCGCTGGGTGATCCCGAACTCGGACGGATCCGCGTCGGCCGAATCGACCAGCCGCACCTCCTTGAGATTGAGCTCGTCGGCGATGATCGCGCGGTACTGACCCCTCAGCTGCTGGGCGCCGGGCGCCACGACGGTCAGTTCACGCAGTGGCAGCCTCACCCGGAGATTGGCGGCCTTGCGCAGACTCGACCCGACCGAGCACACCTGGCGGGTGCGGTCCATCAGGTCCACGAGCTCAGGATCAGCCGGGAACGACGCCGTGTCGGGCCAGTCGGTCAGGTGGACCGACCGCCCTCCGGTGAGACCGCGCCAGATCTCCTCGGTGACGAGCGGGAGCAGGGGCGCCGCGACCCGGCACACGGTCTCCAGGCACGTGTACAGGACATCGAAGGCGTCCGTGTCCTCGTCGAAGAACCGCTGCCGGCTCCGCCGGACGTACCAGTTGGTCAGGGTGTCCAGGTAGCGGCGCAGGGACTCGCAGGCGTCGCTGATCGTGAAGCCGTCCAGTGCGCCGGTGAGGTCACGGACCAGATTGCCGGTGTCGGCCAGGATGTACCGATCGATCGGCTCGGCAAGGTTCGCTGCGGCATCGGGCGTGACGGTCTTCGCCTCGTAACCCGCGCCGTCGAACGCCGCATTGGTGTACAGGCCGAAGAAGTGCCAGACGTTCCACAGCGGCAGGATCACCTGGCGGACGCCGTCGCGGATGCCCTGCTCGGTGACCACGAGGTTGCCGCCCCTGAGGATCGGGGAGGCCATGAGGAACCAGCGCATGGCGTCGGAGCCGTCGCGGTCGAAGACCTCGGAGACGTCCGGGTAGTTCTTCAGGCTCTTGGACATCTTCTGGCCGTCGGAGCCGAGCACGATCCCGTGGCTGATGACATTGCGGAAGGCAGGGCGGTCGAAGAGTGCCGTGGAGAGGATATGCAGCATGTAGAACCAGCCGCGCGTCTGGCCGATGTACTCCACGATGAAGTCGGCCGGGTGGTGGGTGCCGAACCACTGCTCGTTCTCGAACGGGTAGTGCACCTGGGCGTACGGCATGGAGCCGGAGTCGAACCAGACGTCGAGCACGTCCTCCACACGGCGCATCGTCGATGAGCCCGTCGGGTCATCCGGATTGGGACGCGTGAGCTCGTCGATGAACGGCCGGTGGAGATCCACCTCGCCGGCGTGGTTCACGGGCAACCGGCCGAAGGCGGCCTGCAGCTCGGTGAGGGAGCCGTAGACGTCGGTGCGGGGATACTCGGGGTTGTCCGACTGCCACACGGGGATGGGGCTGCCCCAGAACCGGTTGCGGCTGATGGACCAGTCGCGGGCGTTGGAGAGCCACGTGCCGAACTGGCCGTCCTTCACGTTGCCCGGGATCCAGGTGATGTCCTGGTTCAGCTCGACCATGCGGTCACGGATCTTCGTGACCTCCACGTACCAGGAGGACACGGCGCGGTAGATGAGCGGGTTGCGGCAGCGCCAGCAGTGCGGGTAGCTGTGGACATAGCTCGATTGACGGATCAGGCGGTTCCCCGCCTTGAGGACGCGGGTGATGACGCGGTTCGCCTCGAAGACCTGCAGACCGGCGATCTCCGCCAGTGGTCCGCGCGAGAACAGGGGCAGGAACTTCGCGCCCTCGTCGACGGAGAGGATCACCTGGATCCCGGCCTGCTCGCAGACGGCCTGGTCCTCCTCGCCGTAGGCGGGTGCCTGGTGCACCAGTCCGGTGCCGTCCGTCGTCGTGACGTAATCGGCGACGAGGATGCGGAACGCGTTGCGGTAGCCGCCTTCCTCGGCGTCGGCGAAATAATCCCAGAGCGGTTCGTACTCCAGGCCCTCGAGCTCTGTGCCCGGATGACGCGAGGTGATGGCCTCGCGCGCCGCTGCGGTGTCGGCGAACCCCAGATCCTTCGCATAGTTGCCGAGGAGCTCCTCCGCGATCAGGTAGCGCCCGGGCACGCCGTCACGGACGGCGTCGACGACGACGTAGGTGATGCCCGGTCCGACGGCGAGCGCCGCGTTGGTGGGCAGCGTCCACGGTGTGGTGGTCCAGGCGAGGGCCTGGACACCGGCGAGCTCATGGGACAGCCCGGTGGTGCCCGGGCGGATGGGGAAGGAAACGGTGACGGTCTGGTCCTGGCGGTCCTGATAGACGTCCTCGTCCATGCGGAGCTCGTGGTTGGACAAGGGCGTCTCGTCGTTCCAGCAGTACGGCAGCACGCGGTAGCCGTTGTACGTCAGCCCCTTCTCGTGCAGTGTCTTGAACGCCCAGAGGACCGACTCCATGTACTCGGGGTTCAGGGTCTTGTAGTCGTTGTCGAAGTCCACCCAGCGTGCCTGCCGGGTCACGTAATCACGCCACTGGTCGGCGTACTTCATGACCGAGGCGCGGGAGGCGTCGTTGAACGTGTCGATGCCCATGGCGAGGATCTGCTGCTTGTCCGTCATGCCGAGCTGCTTCATGGCCTCGAGTTCGGCCGGCAGACCGTGCGTGTCCCAGCCGAAGCGGCGCTCCACGCGGTGCCCGCGCTGCGTCTGGTAGCGGGCCACCAGATCCTTGGCATAGCCGGTCAGGAGATGACCGTAGTGGGGCAGGCCGTTGGCGAACGGCGGTCCGTCGTAGAACACGAACTCGTTCGAGCCGTCGACGCCGGGATCGCGCGCGTCGATGGAGGCCTGGAACGTGCCGTCCTCCTGCCAGTAGCGCAGGACGCGTTCTTCCAGTTCCGGCAGGCGGGGCGACGCGCTGGTCCCGGTCGACGACGCGGCGTCGGGCCCTGCCTGTGTCAGTACGGCCGGCGAAACTGCTTTGGGGTAGATCTGCGGCATGGTTCTCATCCTGTGGGCGGCGGCGGGTGGAGCAGGAATCCTGCCGTGAGGACGGGTGCCGTGTCGCCCGCTACCGGGTGCCTGACCGGATGCGGGGTCCTGGACCCGCGGTACCACCTCACTTGCCGCCGTCGCCCCCGGCGCCGCTGATCGCGGTCACTGTGGACGGCGGAAGGCCGCTCGTTCAGGCTGTGACGGGCCGCCCCGTCCGGGTCTACGGGCCGACGCGGTGGTCGGCCTTCTTCCGGAGGCTCGCCGGTGATTGCCGGGTCGATGCCTGTGCCCTCGATTCTAGCGCGGTGCGGAATCCGTTGTCGAAAGGGCGCCACGCCACGCCCTGCCGAGCCACTGTGGGTCTGGCCGCCCACGAGCAGTTCCCAGTGGCCATTGACATCGGGCGTCAGATACTGCCCGGTGGCTTCCAGGCCGAGCTCAGACGGATCCTTCGCCGCCTACATCGCGGTCG
>JARIBG010000120.1 GCA_029257465.1 Arthrobacter sp.
CGCCCGAGCGCATACGGACGATCTCGATGCCTCGGTGGCAGCCCGCCTCGACTGGCGGCAGGTGGATCTCCTGTCCGCACCCGATCTCCCGGCGGACCTCGATCTCGTCTCCGTCCAGTTCCTGCACCTCCCGGAGCCGGATCGCTCACGCGTTGTCGGCATGCTTGCGACCCGCGTGGGCCTCGGCGGCTCGCTCCTGATCGTCGCCCACGATCCGTCGGATCTCCGGACGGGGATCGGGAGACCGCCGCAGGCCGAGGTGTACTCCACGCCGGACCAGCTCGCCGGGCTCCTCGATGATGCGTGGGACATCAGGGTCCGCGAATCCCGGCCGCGCGTCGAACGGGCGGCGGACGGACGCGAGGTGGACGTGAACGACGTCGTCGTTCAGGCAGTGCGGTTGCGCTGACCTCTGGAGGAACGGGCTGCATGCCCGACAGCGGGAGGACCTGCAGCTAGGCTGGCGCCATGTCCGTCCTGACCGCGACCCTGCCACCCGATCCGATCATGGTGGAGATCGTCTCCGGTGGTCCGCGGTGGTGGGAGATCGTGGGTGCCCTTGCGCCGCTGGCAGTCCTGCTTGCCGCGGCGCTGGCTGCGATCACGGCCTTTGCGACACTGCGCCAGCGGGCGACGGCGGACCGTGCTGCGCTGGAGCAGAGGCGACGGGCCGACGACCGGTCGGAGTGGTGGCGACGAACGCAGTGGGGTATCGACGCGGCGACCTCGCTCGACCCGGTGCGGCAGGAGGCAGGTGTGGAGGCCCTCCTCCGGTTGTCCTACAGTGAGCTCGCCACCGAGGAGGACCGCCTGATCCTCGATGCCATCTGGGTCAGCAGCCCGGTGGCCAACCCTGATGACCCACGTGCTGGACTGCCCGACGACGGTGGCGGACAATGAGAACAGGACGATCGACCGAGGAGTGGCGATGACCGACACAGCACATGCACGACCAGCACCGAATGGGCAGCCCACCTACCGACGCCCGGATGACACACCACGCGTCAGCGCCGCGAAGGCGCGGCTGCGTGTAGCGCTCGACGAACAGCTGGGACGCAAGACGCCGCAGTCCGTCAAGGAAGCAGCAGCGGGCAAGCAGTAGCGGGTTCCCCCGCGGACCAGGGAATGGGAAAGCCCCGGCCATGGAACGGGAAGGCCCCGGAGCCGAAGCTCCGGGGCCTTCTGCTGTAGCGGTGCCGGGACTCGATCCCGGGACCTCACGATTATGAGTCGTGCGCTCTAACCAGCTGAGCTACACCGCCGTAAATGAGGGTGCCCGCACCGATCCAGGATCGTCACGGGCCTCTCATTTGTGAGCCCCCCACCGGAATCGATCCGGTGACCTCGTTCTTACCAAGAACGCGCTCTACCACTGAGCTAGGGGGGCAACAGCAAGCTACGTTACCAGTTCCCTGCCGGTGGTGCGAAATCCCTGACCGCCCCCACGAGCGGTCCCGGACACCCCGCCTGAGCCGCGCATGTCGCGGCGCCGACGGGGTGTCCGGGCGTGATTCCTAGTACTGCTCGGACTGCGCGCTGGAGCGGCCGTTGCCAGCCCCTGCGCCCTTGTTCTGGCGCGGCTTGCGGCTGGCGTCACCCGAGAACCGGGTGTCGCCGTCGCGCTTGGGGTTGTCCTTCCGATAAGGCTTCTTGAACTCGCCCGCACCGCGCCCGCCTGCAGGCTTGCGGCCCTTGTCGAGCTCGAGATGGATGAGTTCCCCGCCGATGCGCGTCCTGGACAGGGCACGCAGCTGATCCTTCGACAGATCGGCCGGAAGCTCCACGAGGCTGTGATCGGCGCGGATGTCGATCCCGCCGATCTGCGCCGAGGACAGCCCGCCCTCGTTGGCGATGGCGCCGACGATGGAGCCGGGCATCACACGCTGGCGACGTCCCACCGCGATGCGGTAGGTGGCGTTGCCCTCCGTGAGGGTGCGCGTGGGGCCACGTGAGCCGAAACCGTCCTTGCGACCCTCGGCCCGCTCGCGCTGGCCGGCCGGAGCAACGGGGATGTCCTGGACGAGGATCGGCTGGCCGCCCTGCGCCATCACCGCGAGCGCCGCAGCGATCTCGTTGGCCGGCACATTGTGCTCCTGCTCGTAGTTCGCGATCAGATCGCGGAACAGCGAGACGTCCTCACCGGACAGGGTCTGGGTGATCCTGTCGGCGAACTTGCCGAGGCGCAGCTCGTTGAGCTTCGCGGGGGACGGCAGCTGCATCTGCTCGACGGGCTGGCGCGTGGCCTTCTCGATGGAGCGCAGCAGGTACTTCTCCCGCGGCGTGATGAACAGGATGGCATCCCCCGAGCGGCCCGCGCGGCCGGTGCGGCCGATGCGGTGCACGTAGGACTCCGTGTCGTGCGGGATGTCGTAGTTCACGACGAGCGAGATGCGGTCGACGTCGAGCCCACGGGCGGCGACGTCCGTGGCCACGAGGATGTCGATCGTGCCGTCGCGAAGAGCCTCGACGGTGCGCTCGCGCTGCTGCTGCGGGATGTCACCGTTGATGGCTGCGGCCGAGAAGCCCCGTGAACGCAACTTGTCCGCCAGGTCCTCGGTTGCCATCTTGGTGCGGACGAAGGCAATGATGCCGTCGTAGTCCTCGACCTCGAGGATCCGCGTGAGTGCGTCGAGCTTGTGCGGGCCCATGACCTGCAGGTACCGCTGGCGCGTGTTCGTGCCCGTCGTCGTCTTGCCCTTGACCGAGATCTCGGCCGGATCGTTCAGGTACTTCTTGGCGATGCGCCGGATGGCCGGGGGCATCGTCGCGGAGAACAGTGCCACCTGCTTCTCGTCCGGTGTGGAGGAGAGAATCTGCTCCACGTCCTCGGCGAAGCCCATGCGCAGCATCTCGTCGGCCTCGTCGAGCACCACGTACTCGAGATTCGACAGATCGAGCGATCCCTTGGTGATGTGGTCGATCACGCGACCGGGGGTGCCGACCACGACCTGCGCGCCACGGCGCAACCCGTTGAGCTGCGGTCCGTAGGGTGAGCCACCGTAGACGGGCAGGACGGTGAACCCGTCCATGTGCTTGGCGTAGGAGGTGAAGGCCTCGGCGACCTGGAGCGCGAGCTCGCGGGTCGGTGCGAGCACCAGGACCTGCGTGTTCTTGCTGGGCCCGCCGTTGACGTCGGCGAGCTCGGCCATCTTGGACAGCGCAGGGATGGCGAAGGCCGCCGTCTTGCCGGTACCGGTCTGGGCGAGGCCGACGACGTCGCGGCCGTCGAGCAGCGCCGGGATCGTCGCCGCCTGGATGGGTGAGGGCTTCTCGTAGCCGACGTCGGACAGGGCCGCGAGAACGCGCCCGTCGAGGTTCAGATCGGTGAAGCGGATGTCGACGCCGTCATCGACGGGGGTCGCGGTGGACTCGACGTCGGTTGCTGTGGATGCCTCGGCGGCGGGGATGGTGGTGGTCTGCTCGGTCAGATTTTCAGGCACGGGAAATAGTCCTCCAGGTAGGTGCCGGCCGGCCCTACGGGAGGAAGCCCGAAGTGCCGGATGAACATGGAGATCCGGCACTGTTTCAATCCCGCGCCGGGACTCCTCGTCGCACATCGCTGGAGCTCTACGAGCTACGATGTGTGACATTTCTGCTAGCCGGCGCTCCCTGATGAATCTGCTCGTGAGTCTGCGCTCCGAGCCCCAACACAACCTATCCGGACCTCATGGTCGGAAAATAAAGGGAATACCGGTGTGGGGGATGCCTCCAGTCTACGGCACGCGGGACCGTGGGCCCTGCCCGGGAGCGGGCCCGCCCGGGTGAGCTTGAGCACGTTACGCCGGGGCTATCGCCCGGCGTCCCTGCACTGCGGAGCGGCGAACCTGCGGAGCGAGTGTGATCCGGCCGTCCTCGGCCGCGCTCAACAGCGCCTGGGCCTGGTCCGCACCGAGACCGGCGTAGACCTGGGCGGCCGTGATGCCGTGCGCGGGGACATCGTGCACGCGGATGGTGTCTCCGGCCATGATGCTCCCCCTGGTCACGACGCTCAGATAGGCGCCGACCCGGTTCGCCTCCGAGAAGCGTCTGACCCAGGACCTCTCGCCGAGGAACCGGGCGAAGTTCACGCAGGGGGTGCGCGGCATGGTCACCTCCAGCACCACCTGCGCACCGATGCTCCAGCGCTCGCCGATGACGGCGTCGGAGGCGTCGATTCCACCGACCCGCAGATTCTCGCCGAACAGGCCCGGGCGGATGTCCCTGCCGAGCTGCTGCTCCCAGAAGTCGGCATCCTGCTGCCCGTAGGCGTAGATGGCTTTCAGCGGCCCACCATGATGCTTCCTGCTGGCCTGGACATCACCGGTGAGCCCGAGCGCATGGACGTTCACGGGCCCCTCGACCGCTCGCTTGTCGATGGCGGTCACACCGGTGGAGTCCTTCGTGGGGAGGAGTTCGTGCACGCGGCAGACGGCGAGAAGAGTGCCAGTGGTCATGGCGACATCCTATGCCGGGACCGGACGCGCTCCCGCTGCCACTGTTGTCCCGCCCGGCAGGGTGCCCGGCGCTGGGGCCAGAGCACCGATGCGCCGCAGTGCCCGTGACAGGAGGACCCAGAACACGACGACGGCGAGGGCGCAGAGTACCCCCGCGCTGGAGGCCATGAGCCAGCCGGTGGCCTCCTGCGAATCGAGGTCCTCCGCACCGAGCAGCAGCCCGATGGTCTTGGGCGAGTAGATGAAGACCGGGAGGGTGATCACGAACAGGACTGCCGCCGTCGTGCGGTAGGCACCCAGCTCCGCGGGTAGCCGGACGGCCTGCCCTGCGAGCACGGCGAGGACGACGACGATCCAGACCCAGTGGTGGGACCAGGAGATCGGCGAGATGAGGAGCATGAGCAGGGCGGTGACCGCTATCGGGGTGAAGCGGTCCCTGCGCAGCATGCCGGTACGGATGACGTAGGCGGCGCCGGCGACGAGCAAGAGGGACACGAGCAGCCACGGGACGGTGGCGGGGAAGCCAGGTCCCATGACGTGGAGGATGGTCCCGCGGACGGATAGATTGTCCACGTAGCCCTCCCCGCCGATCCGGCCGGTGTCCCTGAGCATCTGTAGCCAGTACGTGCCCGACTCCGCAGGCAGGATGAGGAAACCGACGGCGATGGTGCCGACGAAGCCGCCCGCCATGGTGAACAGGTGCTTCCACTCGCCACGTACCAGGAAGTACAGACCGAAGACCAGGGGCGTGAGCTTGATGCCCGCGGCGATGCCCGTCAGCAGACCCGTGGGCACACGGCGGTGCGCGCCCGAGAGCAGATCGGCGGCGATCATCGCGAACAGGACGATATTGACCTGGGAGAAGGCCATCGTCTCTCGCCACGGGCCGAGCAGACAGATCAGGCCCGTACCGATGATGGCCAGGGGCAGCGCCGTCGGGTGCCCCAGCACCGCGGCACTGGTGCGGAAGCCCCCGAGATAGCGCGTGATGAGCAGAGAGGTCAGGGCGGCGATGAGCATCGACAGGGCCACGAACAGGATCGCGCCGGTCTCGGCGCTGACGAGTGTCAGCACGGTGAAGACGAGGGCCGCGAACGGCGGGTAGGTGAACAGGAGCGAGCCCTCGCCCTCACCGAACGACCGCGTATACAGGGAGCCGTCGCCGTCGACCACCGCCTGCCCGCCCATCCGGTAGACCCGGAAGTCGAGCCCGATGAAGTCCGCCCAGGTGAATGCCCATGCGCCCAGGGACACAGCCACGAGCAGGGCGCCGACGATCCCCAGTGCCCGAAGAACCATCGGGGTACCGCGCTGCTGCATGCTGTCCCTCCCGGGGATCGAGGACCATCATCGGCCCTCGGCTGGCGGGTGGACGGCCCATCCAGTGTAGCCACGGCGCCGGGCGGGTGCGTCCGTGCGGATATGGTGGAAATCACCCCACTCGTTCCAGGAAAGGTCGATCCACCGATGTCTTCCCCCAGCGGCACCACCGCCATCACGAACGCCCATGTGGTACCGATCGACGGCGAACCCTTCGACGGCACCGTCCTCGTGGAGGACGGTCGTATCTCCGACCTCGGCGCCTCCGTCCCCGTGCCCGACGGCGCCACCGTCGTCGACGCCGTCGGCAAGTGGTTGCTGCCCGGCTTCGTCGACGCCCACGTGCACCTCGGAACGCATGAGGAGGGCGAGGGCGCCGCCGGCGACGACACCCACGAGCTGACCGACCCGAACATGGCCGGCGTGCGCGCCATCGACGCCGTCAACCCCTACGATCCGGGCTTCGA
>JARIBG010000131.1 GCA_029257465.1 Arthrobacter sp.
CCGAAGCAGTCGAACACCGTGCAGCCGCGATATCCCTCGTCGCGCAGCTGTGCGTGGATGGTGCAGCTGAAATCGGCGGCGAGATTCCTGCACGGCTGCCCGGCAGGCTTGTCGTGCGCGAAGTCGCTGGACCACTCGAAGCCGAGGGCAGAGCAGCATAGCGCGAAGCACTGCGAGCAGTCCGCCGCCAATGGGATGTCGGCGCGTCCGGAGAGGTGGAGCGGAACAGCCGGCACGCTAGTGCACCGGAGCCTGCTCGTCGTCGTCGGTCTCCTGCGGTGCACGGACGAAGAACGAGGCCACGATGGCGAGCAGGAAGATGAACGCCCCGTACATGAACGCGGAGCGGATACCGCCGGCCAGTGCCGCTTCGGGAACGGCACCTTCACCGGCCAGAACGGTACTCCGAATGGTCATCACCGAGATGAACAATGCGGTACCGGCGGCCCCCGCCAGCTGCTGGGCCGTACCGAACACGGCGCTGCCGTGCGAGTACAGCTTCGGCTTCACCGATCCGAGCGCCGAGGTCAGCAGCGGGGTGAACATCAGGGCCAGGCCGATGCTGAGGACGACGTGGGCCGCGAGGATCAGCAGGATCGGCGTCGTCTCGGTCACCTGGGTCAGCGACCAGAACACGATGCTGACCAAGAAGGTACCCGGGACCAGGAGGACCCGCGGGCCGCGGCGATCGTAGATGCGCCCGATCACGGGACCCAGCAGGCCCATGGTCAGCCCACCCGGGAGCAGGATCAGACCCGACACGAAGGGGGTCATGCCGAGCACGTTCTGCACGTAGATGGGCAGCAGGATGATGGTGCCGAAGAGCGCCATCATCGCGATCGCGATCGCGATGATGGAGATGGTGAAGTTCGCCGAGGTGAACACCCGCAGATCGAGCAGGGCGGCGTCGCGCTTCTGCAGGCGCAGCTGGCGCCAGACGAACAGGCCCAGGCCGACGACACCGACAACGAGCGGCAGCCATGGGGGCAGGGCGCTCCCGGTGGAGGAGGCGCCGAGCTGGCTGAGACCGTAGACGATACCGCCGAAGGCCAGTGCGGAGAGGATGACGGAGAGGACGTCGATGGCCGAGGCGCGCGGTGTGGTGACATTCTGCATTTTGACGGCACCGATAGTCAGGGCCGTGAGCGCGATCGGCAGGACCAGCCAGAACATCCAGCGCCAGTCGAGGACGCTGAGGATGGCACCGGAGATCGTGGGGCCGAGCGCAGGGGCCACGGAGATGACGATGGAGATGTTGCCCATGATCCTGCCGCGCGAGGACTGCGGAACGAGAGTCAGCACGGTCGTCATCAGCAGGGGCATCATGATGGCGGTGCCGCTGGCCTGGACCACGCGCCCGACGACGAGCACCCCGAACCCGGGTGCCAGGGCGGCGATCAGTGTGCCGGCGCTGAACAGCGTCATCGCGGTGATGAATACCGGACGGGTGTTGAACCGCTGGAGGAGGAACCCTGTTACAGGAATCACCACGGCCATGGTCAGCAGGAACGCGGTGGTGAGCCACTGGCCCGCTCCCACCGTGATGCCCAGATCCCTGACAAGACTCGGAATGGCTACGCCCATGATGGTCTCGTTGAGGATCACCACGAACGCCGAGACCATCAGCAGCGAGATGACCAGCTTGTCGCGGGCCGGGAGCTTGTCCTGCCCGGCCGAGCTCCTCTGCTGCTTCCCGCTCGTGGGCGAGGGCTCGCGGGCAGACTCGACGGCGCTGGTGGCCGGGGGTGCGTCGGAGACGCGGGAGGACATGCGTTGGGTCATGATGATTCCGCTCGTAGTGCTCTCCATACGCGGTTGCGCGCGGTATTCCGCCTGGGCATGGAGATCGGGATGGTTCAGAGGTATGGGTGGGAGCGTCGGCACACGCAGAAGCGATGCCCGCTCAGTGGTGTGAACCCCCGGACCACCGACTCTATTCCACTAGCATGGGGCTTTCCCCGGCTTCCCGACGAAGGAGATTCTCCGTGCCTGATTCTTTCTACCGCGATCTCGGCGGCGGAAGGTTCGAGTCCACCCTCCATGCCCAGGGTGCCTGGAACCCCCAGGAGCAGCACATGGCTCCGATCTCCGGGCTCCTCACGCACTGCCTGCTCGCGTGCGAGCCGCGTGACGGGATGCAGCTCAGCCGCCTGAGCTTCGACATCCTCGGCATGATCCCGGCCGGGGAGTTCGAGGTGACCACCGCCGTCGTACGCCCTGGCCGGACCATCGAACTGCTCGAGGCGCGCATGGAGTCCGGTGGCCGCACCGCTATCGTGGCCAGGGCATGGCGCCTGAGCACGCAGGACACGTCGGCGGTCGCCGCCGTGGAGGATCCGCGCATACCCGGTCCCGAGGAGGCCGGGCCGCACGAGGGGATGACCGCCTGGCCGGGGGGTTACATCAGGTCGCTGGAGGTCAGGGTCCTTCCCGGGCATCGCGCCGGGCGCGGGCAGGTCTGGTTGCGGAACCCCTACCCGATGCTGGAGGCGGTGCCGTCGCACGACGTCGTGCGGCTCGTGGGGATGATGGACGCGGCCAACGGGATCGCCTCACGGGTGCCACCGGGAGGGGACAGCTGGATGTTCCCCAACGTCGATCTGCAGATCCACCTCCACCGCATGCCGCATGGCGAATGGCTCGGGCTCGATACGCGCGTGACCTTCGGGGAGCACGGCGTGGGCCTCACCTCCAGCGTGGTCCATGATCTCGACGGGCCGTTCGGGCGGATCGAGCAGATCCTGACGGTCCGGAAGCTCTGACTGCCCGATCGACCGACCGACCGATCGATCGACCGCCGGCCGGAATGGCTCGGCGTGTCGGGGAGTTGAGTCACGTACGGACGCGCCCACACAACCCGAACCTCCCGAGGAGAGAACAATCATGACCACTGCACGCTGGAACGACGAAGTCATCGCGGAATCGGACGAGACCGTGGTGGTCGAGGGGAATCACTACTTCCCGGCGGAGTCCATCTCGGAGGAGTTCTTCACCCAGACCGAGCAGCAGACGGTGTGCCCGTGGAAGGGGACGGCGAGCTACTTCACCCTGGACGTCGACGGCGAGCAGAACAGGGACGCCGCCTGGAGCTATCTGGAGCCGAAGGAAGCGGCGGAGAACATCCGCGGCTACTACGCGTTCTGGAAGGGCGTCACGATCAGCGACTGAGCACCAGGATCAGCTGGCGTCGACGGCGCCGCACCACCACGATCGAAGGAGCACGATTTGGAGTACAGGACACTGGGCAACAGCGGCACCTCGGTCTCGCAGGTGGCTCTGGGCACGATGACCTTCGGCGCCGAAGCCGACGAGGCGACCTCCCACGCCATCCTCGCCGACTACGTGGACGCGGGCGGTAATCTGATCGACACCGCCGACGTCTACACCGCTGGAGAATCCGAGCGGATCATCGGCCGGTGGCTCGCGAGGAACCCGTCGGCGGGCCAGCGCATGGTCCTTGCCTCCAAGAGCCGTTTTCCCATGGGCGACGACGTCAATGATCTGGGTCTGTCCCGGCGCCATCTCCGGCGTGCACTGGAGGCCTCGTTGAGCCGCCTGGGCGTGGACCACATCGACCTGTACCAGGTGCATTCCTGGGATCCACTGACGCCTCTCGAGGAGACGCTCGGCTTCCTGAACGAGGCCGTGGTGCGGGGCGATATCGGGTACTACGGTTTCTCCAACTACACCGGATGGCAGCTGACGAAGGCTGTGGCGATCGCCCGCCGCCAGGGCTATGCGCTCCCCGTGACGCTGCAACCGCAGTACTCGCTGCTGGTACGGGAGATCGAGGCCGAGATCGTTCCGGCAGTGCTCGACGCCGAGATGGGTATGCTGCCCTGGTCTCCGCTCGCTGGTGGCTGGCTGACGGGGAAATACACTCGCGACGATCAGCCGACCGGCGCTACCCGTTTCGGCGAGAACCCGGAGCGCGGCATGGAGGGCTGGAAGAAGCGCAACGCCGAGGAGCGGACCTGGCAGATCATCGACACCGTCACCGGCATCGCCGCCGAACACGACGCCAGCGCCTCGCAGGTGGCGCTCGCCTGGGTCGCAGCGAAGCCGGCCGTGACCTCCGTGATCCTGGGGGCCCGGACGCGCGAGCAGCTCGCGGACAATCTCGCATCGACAGAGCTCAGCCTCTCCGCGGACGAGATCGCCGGGCTCGACGAGATCAGCGCACCCATGTTCAGCGACTACCCCTACGGGCGTCCGGGAACGGACCAGCGCAGCCGCCTCATCGACGGCGGCCGCTGACCGGCTCCGGAAGTATAGACTGCGCCGGACCATCGGGTGGCCCTGGAAAACTAAGCTTGCTTGCTATTTCGTCCACCGCTAGGTTTTCGAGTAGGGGCCGGCTCCGACCATGGTCTTAATCCGTGGTCATCAGCCACCGGCCCCCTCGATACGGAGGTAGCCCGATGTTCTTCCATAAGCAGGAATTGCAGTTCACGTCGAAGCCCAGCAAACCCGATGCGGTGTACGCACGGAAGTTGCAGGAGGTCCTCGGCGGTCAGTACGGCGAGATCACCGTCGCCATGCAGTACGGGTTCCAGGCGTGGAACTCCCACCTTCCCGGTAAATACAGGGACATGCTGTTCGGCATCGGCGCCGAGGAGATGGGACACGTCGAGATGCTCGCGGTAATGATCGCGCAGCTGCTGGAAAAGGCTCCGCTGGGGATCACCCAGGACGCCATCCAGTCCGATCCGACCGTGGCAGCGGTCATCGGCGGCATGGACGTACAGCATGCGATCGTCGCGGGCGCGGGCGCACGGCCCGTGGACAGCAATGGCAACCCCTGGCAGGGCTCGTTCATCACGGCCAGCGGCAATCTGCTGGCCGACTTCCAGGCCAATGCCAACGCGGAGATGCAGGGCCGACTCCAGGTTGCGCGGC